>NZ_JAMYDZ010000012.1:0-166450 GCF_024129905.1 Pseudomonas sp. 21LCFQ010
TGTAGGCCCGCTCCAGATCCTTGAGGCTCTGTTGTTGCAACGGGTGAACAGGCGCATCGGCCAGCCATGCGGTTTGCGGGCTATGGCGCCACTCGGTCAGCAACTTGCACAGGCCCGCATAGCCGAGCTTCTTCTCGCCTTGCTCGTGGCGCTCCTTCTGCAACGCCAGCGCCTTGTTGAAGACGAAGCGACAGGAGCCGGCAAAGCGGCGCATTTGCCGCTCCTGTCGGCCGTCTGGCATGAGTTCGTACTTGAAGGCTTGAAGTCGTTGCATGCTGCTCTTGAGCCATGAGCAATGAAGACGACATTAGGCGCGGACGGCACGGTGTTTTCAAGGTGCATGCCCATGGGGTCTTTGTAACGAAATACCGCCGTATAAGGGCATCTGTGTCGCCGTGTTACTGCGCTTCATCCTGTGGCGGTGCGTCCATCGAACAGCAGCAGACACCCCACTGCAACCAGGGACGGCTACGCCGTCCGCGCTATCCTTCCCCGCCCTGAACGGCGGGGCTTGTCGCGCCCCGATGGTCAGGCAGTCCCATGGCTGCGGGATCTTTTTGGTGCCTGGCGTTTATCTGCCGAAAGTCTTGTAGTAGGGTCTGTCATCCTCTTCTGTGTGCCTCGAACCGCAATGCCTGCCCTGGATCACCCTCTGATTGACCGCTTTCTCGATGCCCTGTGGCTGGAGAAAGGCCTCTCTGATAACACCCGCGAGTCCTATCGCAGTGATTTGACGCTGTTCAATGGCTGGTTGAGCGAGCGCAATGTGCAGTTGTCCGAGGCTGGCCGCGAGGTGATTCTCGATCATCTGGCCTGGCGCGTGGATAACGGCTACAAGCCGCGTTCCACGGCGCGCCTGCTTTCAGGATTGCGTGGTTTTTATCGCTACCTGTTGCGCGAAAAGCTGATCGCCGTTGACCCGACCCTGCAAGTCGAGATGCCGCAGTTGGGCAAGCCATTGCCCAAGTCGCTGTCCGAAGCCGACGTCGAAGCCTTGCTGGCCGCGCCGGACCTGGGCGAGCCGATTGGTGAGCGCGACCGGGCGATGCTCGAAGTGCTGTACGCCTGCGGGTTGCGAGTCAGTGAGCTGATCGGCCTGACTCTGGAGCAGGTCAATCTGCGTCAGGGCGTGCTGCGGGTCATGGGCAAGGGCAGTAAAGAGCGGCTGGTGCCGATGGGCGAAGAAGCCATCGTCTGGGTCGAGCGTTATTTGCGCGGTGCCCGTGTCGAGTTGCTCAACGGGCGTCCCAGCGACGTGCTGTTTCCCAGCCTGCGCGGCGAGCAGATGACCCGCCAGACGTTCTGGCACCGGATCAAGCAGCATGCGCTGGTGGCAGGCATCAACAAATCATTGTCGCCGCACACCTTGCGGCATGCTTTTGCGACTCATCTGCTCAATCACGGTGCCGACCTGCGGGTGGTGCAGATGCTGCTGGGCCATAGTGACTTGTCCACCACCCAGATCTATACCCATATCGCCCGGGCACGCCTGCAGGAGCTGCATGCGACCCATCATCCGCGTGGATAATTTGCCCGACAGTCCGGGTCCGTCTTGCCGGGGTAATGTGGTAGGCTTTGGCGGTTCCGCGGAACGAGGCACGATCCGCAGTGTCGGATGCCCTCGATTCTGTCCGCCGTTATAGGAGTTTTCATGCGTTTGCCTTCCTTTTTTGCTGTCGCCGCCGCAGTACTGCTCAGTACTTTCAGCTTTTTCGCCCAGGCAGACGCTGGCGCTGAAAAGGCCATTCGCAAGACCCTGGACTCCCTCGAACTTGAACTGCCGGTCGAAAGCATTGCCAGCAGCCCTTTCAATGGCCTCTATGAAGTCAAGCTCAAGGGCGGCCGTGTGCTGTATGCCAGTGGCGACGGCCAGTTCGTGGTCCAGGGTTACCTGTTCCAGATCCAGGACGGTAAACCGGTCAACCTGACCGAGAAGACCGAGCGCAAGGCCATCGCCCAGACCATCAACGGTATTCCGGCAGCCGACATGGTGGTCTATCCGGCCGTGGGTGAAGCCAAGTCGCACATCACTGTCTTTACCGACACCACGTGCCCGTACTGCCACAAGCTTCATGAAGAAGTCGGCCAGTTGAACAAGCTGGGTGTCGAAGTCCGCTACGTGGCCTTCCCGCGTCAGGGGCTGGGTTCGCCGGGTGACCAGCAATTGCAGGCGGTCTGGTGCTCCAAGGACCGCAAGCTGGCCATGGACCAGATGGTCGAAGGCAAGAATATCAAGGCAGCCAAGTGCGATAATCCGGTCGGCAAACAGTTCCAGATCGGTCAGTCGATTGGTGTGAACGGTACCCCGGCCATCGTGCTGGCTGACGGCCAGGTGATTCCGGGTTACCAGCCGGCGGCCCAGGTGGCCAAGCTGGCGCTGGGCGCCAAATAATTCAAATTTTTTCAGCTGCAGTGCATGCAGTTGTTCTGTGCGGTTGCCCGAGGGGGCGACCGCTTTACGGGGAGTTCATCAGTGAAACCGGTCAAAGTAGGCATTTGTGGGCTGGGTACCGTCGGTGGCGGTACCTTTAACGTACTTCAGCGCAACGCCGAGGAGATCGCCCGCCGTGCCGGGCGTGGTATTGAGGTCGCGCAGATTGCGGTTCGTACACCCAACCCCAATTGCCAGCTTGCCGGTACCCCGACCACCAGCGACGTGTTCGAGGTGGTCAGCAACCCTGAGATCGACGTGGTTGTCGAACTGATCGGCGGCTACACCATTGCCCGTGAACTGGTGCTCAAGGCCATCGACAATGGCAAGCACGTCGTCACCGCCAACAAGGCACTGATTGCCGTACACGGCAACGAGATCTTCGCCCGCGCCCGCGAGAAGGGTGTGATTGTGGCCTTTGAAGCTGCTGTCGCCGGTGGTATTCCGGTGATCAAGGCGATCCGTGAAGGCCTGTCGGCCAACCGCATCAACTGGGTGGCCGGTATCATCAACGGCACCGGTAACTTCATCCTCACCGAGATGCGTGAAAAAGGCCGTACCTTCCCGGACGTTCTGGCTGAAGCCCAGGCCCTCGGTTATGCCGAAGCCGACCCGACCTTCGACGTCGAAGGCATCGATGCGGCGCACAAGCTGACCATTCTGGCGTCCATCGCCTTTGGCATTCCGCTGCAGTTCGACAAGGCCTACACCGAAGGCATCACCAAACTGACCACCGCTGACGTCAACTACGCCGAAGCGCTGGGCTACCGGATCAAGCACCTGGGCGTGGCGCGTAGCACCGAGCAGGGCATTGAACTGCGCGTGCACCCGACCCTGATTCCGGCTGACCGTCTGCTGGCCAACGTCAATGGCGTGATGAATGCCGTAATGGTCAACGGCGACGCGTCGGGCTCTACCCTGTTCTACGGCGCCGGCGCCGGCATGGAGCCGACGGCATCGTCGGTGGTAGCCGACCTGGTGGACGTGGTGCGTGCCATGACTTCCGATCCGACCAATCGCGTGCCGCACCTGGCCTTCCAGCCTGACTCGTTGTCGACCCATCCGATCCTGCCGATCGAGGCCTGTGAAAGCGCCTACTACCTGCGGATCCAGGCCAAGGACCATCCGGGCGTACTGGCTCAGGTGGCGAGCATCCTGTCCGAGCGCGGTATCAATATCGAATCGATCATGCAAAAAGAGGTCGAGGAACAGGATGGCCTGGTGCCGATGATCCTGCTGACCCACGAAGTCGTGGAGCAGCGTATCAACGATGCCATCGAAGCCCTGGAAGCCTTGCAGGATGTCGTCGGCCCTGTGGTCCGCATCCGCGTCGAACACCTTAACTAAGAGCAGCTTCAAGCCGTAAGCTGCAAGCTGCAAGATGAAGCCGGTCACGTTTCGGCTTGCAGCTTGAGGCTTGGAGCTTGCAGCTCAAACCAAAGGTTTGCACCCATGCGTTATATCAGTACTCGCGGCAAAGCCCCGGCGTTGAATTTCGAAGACGTATTGCTGGCCGGTCTGGCCAGTGATGGCGGTCTGTATGTCCCGGAAAACCTGCCACGCTTCACTCAGGAAGAAATTGCCTCCTGGGCCGGCCTGCCGTACCACGAACTGGCGTTCCGGGTGATGCGCCCGTTCGTCGAAGGCAGCATCGCCGATGCCGACTTCAAAAAAATTCTCGAAGAAACCTACGGTGTGTTCGCGCACAGCGCGGTGGCACCGCTGCGTCAGCTCGACAGCAACGAATGGGTGTTGGAGCTGTTCCATGGCCCGACCCTGGCGTTCAAGGATTTCGCCCTGCAGTTGCTCGGCCGCCTGCTCGATCACGTGCTGGTCAAGCGTGGCGAGCGCGTGGTGATTGTCGGTGCGACCAGCGGTGATACCGGTTCTGCGGCCATTGAAGGTTGCCGCCGTTGCGACAACGTCGACATCTTCATCCTGCACCCCAATAACCGGGTGTCGGACGTGCAGCGCCGGCAGATGACCACCATCCTGGGCGATAACATCCACAACATCGCTATCGACGGCAACTTCGACGACTGCCAGGAAATGGTCAAGGCCAGCTTCGCTGACCAGGACTTCCTCAAAGGTACGCGGCTGGTCGCGGTCAACTCGATCAACTGGGCGCGGATCATGGCCCAGATCGTCTACTACTTCCATGCAGCGCTGCAATTGGGCGGCCCGGCGCGTTCGGTGTCGTTCTCGGTACCAACCGGTAACTTCGGCGATATCTTCGCCGGCTACCTGGCGCGCAACATGGGTCTGCCGGTCAACCAGTTGATCGTCGCCACCAACCGCAACGATATCCTGCACCGCTTCATGAGCGGCAATCAGTACGTCAAGGATGCCTTGCATCCGACCCTGTCGCCGTCGATGGACATCATGGTCTCGTCGAACTTCGAGCGTCTGCTGTTCGACATGCACGGCCGCAATGGTGCCGCCATTGCCGAACTGATGGACACCTTCAAGCAAGGTGGCGGGTTCAGCGTCGAACAGGATCGCTGGACTGAAACCCGCAAGCTGTTCGACTCGCTGGCGGTTAGCGACGAGCAGACCTGTGAGACCATCGCTGAGGTCTTCGCCCGTACCGGTGAAGTCCTTGATCCGCACACTGCCATCGGTGTTCGTGCGGCCCGCGAGTGCCGTCGCAGCCTGGACATCCCAATGGTCGTGCTGGGTACAGCACACCCGGTGAAATTCCCTGAAGCGGTAGAGAAGGCCGGTGTCGGCAAGGCGCTTGAGTTGCCTGCCCACCTGTCTGACCTGTTCCAGCGTGAAGAGCGCTGCACAGTGTTGCCCAACGACCTGAAAGCGGTACAGGCGTTTGTCAGCCAGCACGGCAACCGTGGCAAGCCACTCTGACGGTATCGTTGTGTAACACTTGGGGCCCGCCATCTGGCGGGCCTTCTTGTTTGCGCATGCCAAACTCTGCCTTTCGAGTGATCCGGCAAGAGTGAGCGGCAGTGAAGCAGGTGAGCAGACAAGGACCGGTCGTTGTGACGGTCAGCGAAGCGCAGCGCCACAGGTGGCCAGCCATGTTGCTGGTGCTGCTGGCGCTGCTGCTGTTCAGCACGGTAGCGGGTGCCGGGCAGAGTTTACCGTTCACCCTGGCCGCGCCGTTTGAACCCGTTCAGCCGCTGGTGCTCAACGCCAGTGACCGACAGTGGCTTGACCTGCGTAAGGCGCTACGGGTCGGCATCGTCGTTGCTGATAACGAACCGATCGATATCACCACGGATGGCAACCGCTATCAGGGCGTCAGCGCAGACTACCTGAGCCTGCTCGCTGGCAAGCTGAATATGCCTGTTCAGCTCAAGGGTTTCAGCCAGCGTGACGATGCCATTGATGCCCTGCGTGATGGCAGCATCGACCTGCTCAGCAGCGCCAGCTCCTTTGAGCGTGGGCAGGCCGGGCTAGCCTTTTCACGTGCTTACATGCCTGACCGCGCGGTGGTGGTCGGGCACCGCAGCGCGCTGCCGCCCGCCCGAGGGTTAGCCGGCAAAAAGATCGTGGTGCTGGACGATTATGCCGATCCGCAAGCACTCCAGAGGCTCTACCCGGACAGCCAGATCATTCTGGCTCCCGGCCTGTATAGCGCCATGGAGGCACTGAGGCAGCAAGAGGTGGATGTACTTATCGGCAATGACGTCGTGGTTCGTTCCTACCTGAGCATGCGTCCCTATCTGGCGTTGCAGGTGCATTTTGAAAGCGCGTTGGCACCCCATGGCTTTGCTTTTGCGTTGCGCGCTGATGAGCGACGTCTGAAGGGGCTTGTGGACCAGGCGCTGGCGAGCCTGGATGTACACCTTGAGCGTGAGGTGCAGGCGCGCTGGACTGCCGGGCTGAATGCGTACCTCGGTGAGCAGCGTATCGCCCTGAGCAGCCTTGAGCGCAGTTGGTTGGCCAGGCACCCGCGCATCACCGTGGCGACCACCGAACACCCGCCCTATATCTATCGTGACGAACAGGGCCGCTGGGTGGGGCTCAATGCTGATGTTCTGGCGCGGATCTCGCGGATGACCGGCTTGCAGTTCGTTCACCAGAGCATGCCGTCTACCCTGGCCAGCCTGGAAGCCCTGAATCGTGGCGAGGCCGAGTTGAACACCACTTTGGCGGAGAACCCGGAGCGTAAAGTGTTTCTCAACTTTACCTACTCATTTGGTGGGAACAATTGGGTATTTGTGGTCCGGCGCGGCGATGCTTCACCTGCCGGCCTCGCGCAGTTGGGTAACCGCATTCTGGCCTTGCCCGCCCGGCATGCGCTGGAAAGCGAAATTCGGCAAAACTACCCCAATATCCAGCTGCGCCTGGTAGAGACCTACGCCCAGGCCCGTGAGCTGGTCGAGAAGGGCCAGGCCCATGTCACGATCCAGAACGAGGCCGGGGCGTATCTGTTCAGTTCCGAGAAGCTCAAGGTTGGCCGCAGCGTCGATGGCAAGTGGTCGCCGGATCGCTTCGCGGTGGTCAAATCGCATCCTGAGCTGTTGAGCATCCTCAATAAGGCTCTGGAGGCTTTTCCGGTGACCGAGATGCGTACGATCCGCATGAAATGGCTGAGTGCCAGCCTGCCGCAGCCGTCACTCTGGAGTCGCATTCCTCAATGGCTGGTCTGGAGCGTTGTCCTGACCCTGCTGCTGGGTCTGGTTTTGCTGGCCTGTAATAGCCGTTTGCGCATTCAGGCCGCTCAGCGTCGCCAGGTTGAGGCGCAACTCAATGACCAACTGGCGTTCAAGCAAGCGTTGTTCGATGCCATGCCCATGCCGGTCTATGTGCGTGACCTGCAGGGCCGCCTGGTATCGTGCAATCGCAGCTACGAGCAGTTTTTCGAGATCAGCGTCGAGCATATGCAGGGACGACGGCTGATTGATATCGAGCTGTTGCCGCGCCAGCTCGCTGAACGAATGCACGCCGACTACCTGCAGTTGCTTGAGAGTCGCCAGCCGGTGTTCGTCGAACGGACCTTCGAACTCAATGGCCGCCGCGTGGATGCCTGGCAATGGAGCGTGCCGTTTTACGCAGCAGACGGTCGCTTGCAGGGGCTGTTGGGTGGCTGGATGGACATCAGTGACCGTAAACACCTGGAACGTGAGCTTGAGCAACTGCGCCAGCAATATGAACAACACGCAGGTCACGCCCTGCAGCGACCGGGGCAGGCATGCGGGTGTGACCCGATGGCGGGGCGATGCTGATCAGTGTTGATCAGCTGCCGCGGTTTTTTCCCTGTCACATTTCATAGGCATGCTCGATTGACGGGGCAGGGAGTCCCGCTTGCCATTAGAACTTTCTGTACTGAACGCAGGTCATTGATAAGCATCTTTTGCATTCAAATAATCGAGGGGTGATCAAGATGGAAAATATCAGTTTGCTGCTAAGCGAAGCGCTGGCCCCTTATCAGGCCAGCATCGGCACGGCTGGCCCGCGGGGCGAGCGGCTGGTGACCCTCAAGGATGTCTGCGGCACTGTGGTGATCGAGCGCAGTTTCAGCGCCGACCAGTTGCGTGACAGACTGTTGCTGACTGACGTGGTCGATGGCCTGCATCGTGATTTGCTGGTGGCCGAGGGGCGTATCGAGCCGTGTGTGATTGCTGCCATGCGCAATGCCAGCGCAAATCGTCCACTGGTCGCTGCACCGGTTTTTGCCTGATCGACTGGCAGGAACCTTCTGCCCGGATCGGGTTCTGATCAGGTATGGCAGGAACGATCATTGTGCTCCGGTGATTGCTACCTGCCGTCTGGCCCTTTACAGGTCCAAGGTTTACCCCGACCAGTCATCCCCGCTGCTCGGGGTTTCTTTTTGACTATTTATCGATGAAGAACGTCTTGGCGTCCTGCAGGTATTCTTCGCGCCGTTTCGGGTCTAGCCACTCTGCATACAGCTCGATCAGCTTTTCTTCGCGCAATACGCGCATTTCCCGGTTGATGATCGTCATGGCTTCGCGCCCCTGCTCGGTATCGGAGCAGCCAATGTGAGTGAACTGATACTTGGGAGCATCCTTGACCGGCAGAAACACCAGTTCGGTTTCGCGAATCCCTTGTTGCAGCGCCTGATAGCGAGCTTCCGGCCAATAGCTGATCATCGCCTGGATCCGGCTCAGGCGCTGCATCTGCAGCATGCTGCCAATCGCATCGTTACCGTAATGCGACGAGATCTCTTCTTCGGGCACTTGACTCAGGATCTCATCGATCACCGGACCGTAGCTGCGGCCTGCGACCACCCCGATTTTGGCGGTCTTGCTGGCCAGCAGGGCCTTCAGATCAATTTGCCGGTTGGCAATGAAGGGCGTGAAACGCGCCAGATCGTCCTTGCGCACGGTCAGGCCATTGGCAAATACGGCATAGGTGGGGATGGAATAGATGATTTTCTTCGCCCGTTCAGCGGTCCACAGCAAGGTGGGGTCGCAGGTGAAGCTGGGTTCGTTGAGCATCTGCAGGCCGCGCGCGCGGTTGACGCGCATTAACAGATGATCGTACTGGGGCATACGCGCGATCAGCAGCGGCATGAGCTTGTCGATAGCGCCCTGACCCTGATCAGGGCCGGTAAAAATGGTCACCGGAGGCATATCGCGCATCAGCCAGATCAGCGTGTCTTTGGCCTGGCTGGTTCCAGGCAGTGTGCCAAGACCCAACAGCAACAGGCAGACAGCCAGACGCAAGCGTGCAAAGGGTGCGGCGCCAAGACACATGCGTGAAACTCAACCTCCGGGAAAGTAATTCAAATTGCATCAACAATGCGGATTAAGCCAGCGGATTTTGCAGTTTTTGTCTGACAACTTTGAGTCCGCCCGGATGTGGTCGTTCACCGCCTGCGCATCGGGTAGACTTATCGGCTTTCTCCTGCTCCGGAAGCCCGTCCATGGCCCAGCCGTCGACCACCTATAAATTCGAACTCAATCTGACCGACATCGATCGCAATATTTACCAGAGCGTCAAGCAGACCATCGCCCGTCATCCGTCCGAGACCGAAGAGCGCATGGCCGTCCGTTTGCTGGCCTATGCCCTGTGGTACAACGAACAACTGGCCTTCGGTCGTGGCCTGTCTGAAGTAGACGAGCCCGCGCTGTGGGAAAAAAGCCTGGATGACCGCGTCCTGCACTGGATCGAAGTCGGCCAGCCTGATCTGGAGCGCCTGACCTGGTGTTCACGGCGTACCGAGCGCACCAGCCTGTTGGCCTATGGCAGCTTGCGTGTCTGGGAAACAAAAGTAGTCGCTGGAGCGAAAAGCCTCAAGAACGTCAGCATCGCTGCGGTGCCGCAGGACGTTCTGGAAGTCCTGGCCAAAGACATGCCGCGGGTCATCAAGTGGGACGTCATGATCTCTGATGGCGAGGTGTTTGTGACCGACGACCGGGGCCAGCATGAAGTGAAATTGCAATGGCTGGCCGGCGAGCGCGGTTGATCACCCCGTATCACTTTGAAAAGAGACATCAGTACCCATGCGTATCGAACACCGTCCCATGCCCAGTCCCTTGCCGGTTCTTGGCGATCTGCCGCCGCTGCTGACCCGCCTGTATGCGTCGCGTGGCGTGGTCTCGGCCGAGGAGCTGGACAAGAGCCTGGCGCGGCTGATTGCGTATCAACAGCTCAAGGGCATCGATGCGGCGGTGGACCTGCTGGTCGAGGCCTTGCAGCAACGCCAGCGCATCCTGATCGTTGGTGACTTCGATGCTGACGGTGCGACTGCCAGCACCGTGGGCGTGCTCGGGCTGCGCCTGATGGGCGCTGCGCATGTCGACTATCTGGTGCCCAACCGTTTCGAGTACGGCTATGGCCTGACCCCGGAAATTGTCGACGTGGCGCTGCAGCGCTCACCAGACTTGTTGATGACCGTCGATAACGGTATCTCCAGTGTCGACGGCGTGGCCGCTGCCAAGGCCGCCGGGCTCAGAGTGCTGGTCACCGACCACCACTTGCCTGGCCATCAATTGCCGGCCGCCGATGCGATCGTCAATCCCAACCAGCCAGGCTGCAGCTTCCCGAGCAAATCGCTGGCCGGCGTCGGGGTGATGTTCTACGTACTGATGGCCCTGCGCGCCCGCCTGCGTGAGATCGGCTGGTTCGATCAGCGCGCCCAGCCGAACCTCGGTGAGTTGCTCGATCTGGTGGCGCTGGGCAGCGTCGCTGACGTGGTGCCGCTGGATGCCAATAACCGCATTCTGGTCCATCAGGGCCTGATGCGGATTCGCGCCGGTCGCGCCCGTCCTGGCCTGCGTGCCATTCTTGAGGTCGCTCGGCGTGATCCTTCACGCATTACCTCTACCGACCTGGGGTTTATCCTGGGGCCGCGTCTGAATGCTGCCGGGCGGCTGGACGATATGAGCCTGGGGATCGAATGCCTGCTGTGTGATGACCCGGATCGGGCCCGGGAAATGGCGGTGCAGCTCGATGAGCTGAACCAGGACCGCAAGAGCATTGAGCAGGGCATGCAGCGCGAAGCCTTGGCGCAGCTCAAGGACTTGCCGCAAGAGTCCATGCCATTCGGGCTGTGTCTGTTCGAGCCGGACTGGCATCAAGGGGTGATCGGCATCCTCGCTTCACGGCTCAAGGAGCGTTACCACCGGCCCACCATCGCCTTTGCCAGCGCCGGTGACGGGGTGCTCAAAGGCTCGGCGCGTTCGGTGCCAGGCTTTCATATCCGCGACGCGCTCGATGCGGTAGCGGCCCGATATCCCGAGCTGATCAGCAAATTTGGCGGCCACGCCATGGCCGCAGGCCTGTCGCTGCCAGAGCAAAACTTCCCGGCATTCTGCGCCGCATTCGACGACGAAGTACGCCGCCAGCTGAACGAAGACGACCTCACTGGCCGGTTGTTATCCGACGGCACCCTGGCCGTCGAAGAGTTTCATCTGGAACTGGCCCGCGCCCTGCGTAACGCCGGCCCATGGGGACAACACTTCCCCGAGCCGCTGTTTCACGGCATCTTCCAGTTGGCCGAGCAACGGGTGGTCGGTGAACGGCACCTGAAAATGGTACTCAAGACCGAATGTGGCAGTGTGCGCCTGGACGGCATCGCCTTCGGCGTAGATCGCGACATCTGGCCCAACCCGAACATCCGCTGGGTAGAACTGGCCTACCGTCTGGACCTCAACGAGTTTCGTGGTAATGAAACCGTCCAACTGCTGGTGACCCATATCGCCCCGCGTTGAAAAGAGTCGGTTGAGACAGGTTTCGCCCAGCAGGGCGAAACCTGACGAATAGACAACCGCAGCAAAGACTCTTACACCACGCGAATGGCTTTCGCGGCTCAAGCCGCTCCTACGACGTGCAAAGCGATGAACCCTGTGCCCATGGCAATTGTCGACTAGGCTCCTATATAGAAAAAGGAGAAGCCGCCACGCATCGTCGATAACGGCCTGGATTGGTCACGACCTGCGCGGCCGGCACTGCTCCTTCCTGCGAAGTGCTGCACGCCTGACTGTCACAAGAGAGGTCGCCATGAGTCTGCTGCTAGAACCCTATACCCTGCGCCAACTGCAACTGCCGAACCGCATCGCGGTGTCGCCGATGTGTCAGTACTCAAGTGTCGACGGGCTGGCCAACGACTGGCATCTGGTCCACCTCGGCAGTCGCGCAGTCGGCGGCGCCGGGTTGATCTTTACCGAGGCCACCGCCGTCACCGCTGATGGTCGTATCACCCCTCAGGACCTGGGGCTCTGGAACGACGAGCAAATTGCCCCGCTGCAGCGCATCACCCGTTTCATTACAGCCCAGGGCGCCGTTCCGGCCATCCAGCTGGCCCACGCCGGCCGCAAGGCCAGTGCCTGGCGGCCCTGGTTGGGCAAGCATGGCAACGTACCGCTCGAAGAGGGCGGCTGGCAGCCATGGGGGCCATCGGCGGTTGCCTTTGACCCTGAACACGTCGCCCCGCAGCCCTTGAGCCCGGACCAGATCAACGAGGTCATCGATGCCTTTGTGGCCTCGACCCGACGGGCGCTGGCCGCAGGCTTCAAGGTTGTCGAAGTCCATGCAGCACATGGTTACCTGTTGCATCAGTTCCTGTCACCGCTGAGCAACCGGCGCAATGACCGCTACGGTGGTTCGTTTGAAAATCGCATCCGGCTGGTCTGCCAGGTCACTGAAGCGGTGCGCGAAGTCTGGCCTGCCGAGTTGCCGCTGTTCGTGCGAGTGTCGGCCACCGATTGGGTAGAGGATGGCTGGAACCCGGATGAAACCGTCGAACTGGCGCGGCGGTTGAAGACACTGGGGGCTGACCTGATCGATGTATCGTCCGGGGGGACTTCAGTGCATGCCGAAATACCGGTCGGGCCGGGTTACCAGACCCGCTTTGCCGAGCGCATCCGCAAGGAGGCAGACATTGCCACCGGCACTGTCGGCATGATTACCGAACCGGCCCAGGCCGAACACATTCTGCGCACCGGCCAGGCCGATATCATTCTGCTGGCCCGTGAACTGCTGCGCGACCCGTACTGGGCGCTGCACGCCGATGACGACCTGGGCAGCCGGCAGGCGGTATGGCCCGCTCAGTATCAACGGGCCACCCATCGCGACCAGCCCATCCACGAATCTGACCTGCGCGATTGACAGCCATCCGCACCGCAATAGGCGCAAGGCTCTATTGCGGTGCTTTCATTGATCTTGAGCGGTTGCTGAGGCACTCCGGCATGTCACAATTGGCGCTTATGCTGGCGCGAGTGTGTCAAAAGGCCATGGAGTTCAGTAGCTCATGTTTATCGGCAAAGTCGCCCGCCTGGCGGGCACTACGGTCAAATGCATTCGCCATTACGAGGCGATCGGCCTGCTACCCGAGCCACTGCGCGAAGGAAAGTATCGGATTTATACCCATGAAACGGTTGAGCGCCTGAGTTTTATCAAAGGCGCTCAACAGTTGGGCTTCAAGCTCAAGGAAATGCAGGCCATCCTGCAGGGCCAGCAGGTCGGAGAACTGCCACGGCAATTGATGCTCGATGCCATTATTGCGAAAAAGCTCGAACTCACTAACCAGATGGCTCACTTGCAGCAGATGCTCGATGGCTTGCTGGCTTTCGAGCGCCGACTGACCAGTGCCTGAGTCTGATTGCACGACCCTCCCGGCATGATCACTCAGCCACGACCAAGTACCAGGGAACTGCTGGTGCCGTTACGGCTGAACGAGTTGGACAGCACCGCATCGATGGTCTGTTGCTGTAACGAATCAGGGAAGTTCATGGTGGTATGTGGCGACCTGGCTGCGCCGTCGTCTGGCGTCGGCAGCAGCACGCCCAATTGCAGCGACATCAATGACAAGACGGCTTCGATGGCGCCACTACCGGCCAGGGCGTGTCCGACGGCGAATTTGTTGGCGGCGAATGTCGTGTCGGGCAGGGCGGTGCCGAATACCTGTTTGACAGCCTGGGCTTCGTGGTTGTCCATGCTCAGCGGCGAGGGGCTGTGGACATTGACATGCTGAACCTGGCGCGGCGCCAGCCCCGCGTCATGTAACGCGGCCTGCATGCACTGCACGTAAAGTGCACCGGGCTCGGCAGTGTCTTGATACCGATCGGCGTAGCCCAGTACCCGGCCCAAGGCCCGCGCGCCACGGCGTTGCGCGTGGCTGGCCGATTCCAGCACGATCAGCGCTGCCCCTTCGCTGGGGATGAACGGGCTGGGTGCCTGGGCACTGGAGGCGAAGCTGCCCTCAGGTAGCAGTTCAATGCCGCCGCACAGCGCCAGTTCCAGCTCGCCGTTGGCAACCGCGCGATACGCCTTACCGATGGCAACGGTGCCGGCGGCACAGACGTCCGAATGGCTCGACACATATTCATGCACCCCCAGCCACTGAGCCAGACAGCGGGTCTGCCGATACTGCCCCGGTTGGCACCCGAGAAACAATCCGCTGCGGGCGGCACTGAAATCTTCAGCGCGCAAGGCTGCCTGGCCGAGTGCCTGTTCGGCAACATAGCGACTAAGCCGGGTGTGGCGCGACTGGCTGGCAGACTCATCGGTGATTGCCTCGTCGATGAGCAGCCACTGCTGCTCGTCGATAAAGCCTGCCGGGCCGCTGGGCTGGTCTGGATGTTCGCGCAGGCACGAGCCATGTTGGCCCAGCAGGGCAAATAAACCTCTGGCATCCATGACCGTCGGTGCGACCAGACCGTAGCCGGTTACCAGTACGTCGGCTTTTTCCATGGTGTTACTCCAGAGCTTTTCCATAAACAGAGGGCACCCGGGCATGATCAGAGACCAGGCAGATGCTGCGTTCTGCAAGCGTTGGGCAAGGCCTGTTGAAGGCTCTGGCCACGGCAGATACGGCGCGCAGTCTAAACTCTCCCGTAAAGGGGAGAGTCAATGATTCTGCCCGCGCAAGTGCGCAACTTTTATGGGGAGGTTGTAGGGCACAGAGCCTAGGCAGTGGTAGTTGAAATAAATCCGCCATGCGGCGGCCGATCAACGATTTTACAAGGGGCTCAGCAGCGCCTGCATCGGGATCAATAGGGCGATTCGTATGAGTGGAATTTATTCAAATGAATATCAACTTTTGTACCTGCTGATATGACTGCCCCCTTAGTGGCCGATGAAATATCTGGAATTATTAGTAACAGCCGTACATGGGTGACTTCGCCTTACTGTGTGGGTCAATTGAACATCCCATCAAGGTCGAGGAACACATTCATGAACACTCGAGGTCTGCTCGATCAACTGCTGCGCTCCGGCCAGCAGATGCTGCAGGACAAGGTCAGCGGCACATCGGGCAAGCGTCCCAAGGCTGGCGGCCTGTTGCCCGGCGCTGCGGCTGGCGGGCTGGGCGGTTTATTGTCAGGTGCTGGCGGCGGTGCGCTGGCCGCCGGGGCCATGAGCCTGCTCAAAGGCAAGAAAGGCCGCGGCGTGGGCGGCAAGGTGTTGACCTATGGCGGCCTGGCGGCGCTGGGCGTGATTGCCTACAAGGCTTACAACAATTGGCAGGCCAGCCAGGGCCAGGCCGGCCTGCGGGAACCGCAGACCATTGACCGGCTGCCCGCCGATCAGGCCGAGGAACACAGCCAGGCGATCCTGCGTGCACTGGTGGCCGCTGCCAAGGCCGATGGCCATGTGGACCAGCGCGAGCGTGAGCTGATCGAGGGCGAGTTCGTCAAGCTTCATGACGACCGGCAGTTCCGCCAATGGCTGCATGCCGAACTGGACAAGCCGCTGGACCCGGTAGACGTGGCACGCGCCGCACGCACCCCGGAAATTGCCGCCGAAATGTACATTGCCAGCCTGATTCTCGTTGATGAGGAGCACTTCATGGAGCGTGCCTACCTTGACGAACTGGCCCGTCAGCTCAACCTGGCACCGACGCTCAAGGCTGAGCTGGAGGCTCAGGTGCGTCAGGCATAAGCGCTCCAGACGCCGGTGGTTCAGCCAGCGCCGCTGGCTGATCCGGCGAGGGTCCTGAAACGACCGCATCTACGGTCAGCGCCCTCAGCAAGGTCAGTTGGTCGTCCTGATACTGCTGGTCCAGCGTGCGAGCCTCGGCCTCGAATTGTGCACTGCTCAGGCTCAGGCCAAGCTGCTCGTAACGATCGGTCAGGCGATTGAGATTGTCGCGATAGATTCTTTGCAAGCCATTGAAGCCTGTCGCGTACTCTTCGCGCAGGTAAGTGACCCAAGGCGTTTGGGTAATCGCGAACGCCAGGAATGAATCACCCCGTTCACCGGCCTGCACCCGCGCCAGCGCCGCGTTCAGCTCGTCAGGCTGCAAGCGGGCGTGGGCTTCATAAAGCATGCGCTGCGGCGGGACCGGCAGGTCCAGCTCTTGCGCCCAACGCAACCGGTAGGCCAGACGCACCTCCGCTTCATCCCGACCATTGGCCCGCTCGCGGGCAATGCGATCAAGCTCATGCAGGCGATACAGGCGTCGGGTCAGGTTCAATAATGCCGCGCCCCTGCTGGTGGCAGGCAGGTCCTGCAACGACTGCTGAGTGAAAACCATGACTTCCATCTGGTTGAATTCCACCATGACCCCGTCGGGGCAGGTGTCCTGTTCTCTGATCATTTGCAGCGGTTGCTCGGCGATGCCGTCCAGGGTGGCCCGCAACTCTGGCGATCGCGCCGCAGCCTCCAGAACCTGCCAGACTCGCTCGACCAGTTGCGCACGGCTGGACTGATTGCGGTAGTCGGCGCTTTGTTGCAGGTAGTCGATCAGCGCCAGCAAGTGGCGGGCATCGGCATCCTGTTCCAGTTGTCGCCAGACTTCAGGACGCTCGGTGTTATTGTCCAGCCAGGGTTCGATGCCCGATAGCTCCAGGGTCGACGAGGTGGCCGGGCTATGGGTGTGCATTGAGTAGTCGGACTCGGTCATGGTCGAGTCGGAGTCGTGGGACTCGTACCAGGCGATTTCGCGGATTTGCGGCGGCAAGTCCATTTCAAAGCTGTACGAGCGCCCGTAACGTTGTGAGGTATGGGCGCGCTGCATCGCTTCGTGGGACAACGGATTGCCGCGCAGGCTTATTTCAGTGTGCCCCCACTGGCGGCGCGGGTTGGCCAGCAGTTGTTCGGGAATGTCCTGCAACTGGTTGTTATCCAGAATCAGTGTCTCCAGAGTAGCGGGCAACCTGTCGGTCATCCAGGCAGGCCAGCTTTGAAGTCCGGTATTGCGCAGCGACAGCCAGCGCAGACTCAGGTGCCCCAGGCTGGATACTTCCTGCACGTCGCCGAGAAAGTTGCCGTCGAGCTCCAGGCTTTCCAATCGCACCATACGAGCGAAAAAATCGGTCCAGCGCCGGTCGATGCGCAAGTTTGTGTCAATCAGGCTCAGGTTGCTGAAACTCGAAAGCCCCAGCAGCGCCTGAGGTGGCGAAAGCAGCGGGGTCATCTCGCCACTTATGCGCAAGCTGCCGAGGTTGATCATGAACCTGAGCAGGTTGCCCAATTGCTCATCTGTGGTTGTGATCCGGTGCAAGCGCATCGAGCGCACCCGTAAATAAAAGAAACCCGGCAGGCGTCTTGGAAACTGCGCCAGATCCATATCTTCCAGATGCAGGGCCGTCTGCGATTCACCACGGGCATAAGCGCGCCAGTGATCCATCAGGGCCACGCCGATCCGGCGGCGCTGGGCGATGGTCTGCGGCGACAGGGTTACACTGGAGGTGCTGGCTTCGTTCCAGTCTTCGATGGCTTGCGTGAGTGCGTTACGCTCGCTGATCAGGACCCCCAGGTTGACTTCCATGGCGGCCGGGGTATCGATCCGGTAGCTGAATGAGCGATCGGCCAGTGCGTCGTCCAGGCGCGCACGCAAGATGGTGCCCATTGATAACGGATTGCCCCGCACGTCGATCACGCTATGGTTGTCCGGGCTGTGCGGGTTATCGAGAATGTAGCCAGGCAATTCGGTCAGGTGGTTCCCGGCCAGTGACAACTCGCGAATGGGGCCAGGCACCCGGCTGTCGAGCCAGGTCGGCCAATGCCGCAGCTCGGTGCGCTCCAGCACCAGCCGTTGGGGCCGCAGCCACTCCAGCGACAGTGGCTGGTGCTGGCTGAAGCGGCTGCCGGACAACTCCAGGTTGCGCAACTGCAGCAGCGGCAGCAAACCGTCCATTTCTGCCTGGTTGAGCAACAGTTGCAGATTGATCAGGCGCAAGTCGGTCAGGTTCGGCAGGCTGCTGGACACCGTACCCAGTAAGCCGGGGTAATAGCGGGTAAGCAGGCCGGCCCCGGGATTGTTGCGCAGGCCCAGCGAGCGGGCATTGCCCCAGCGCGACAGAAACTGTTGCAGGGTCTGGTTGTCGACCGACAGCAGGTCAGCGGGCCGCCCATGCGTGGCAGAAGGGCGCAGGTCATCGAGTTGCAGAGCGGTGACACGCTGCTCAAAGAACGCCGGCAACTGCGGCGCAAAGTCTTGCAGGGCAAAATTTTCCAGGTGCAGTGGCTCAGGTGCCAAGCCCAGCTCGGGCAGGCTGTGCCGCGTCCAGTGCCTCCAGATGGCGGTGCTCAGGCGAGCGTTGACTGACTGTGCCTCCTCCGTCTGCAGCGGCTCAAGGCCGCGCCAGGTTTCGAGGCTTTCGCGCAACAGGCGTTGTTCTTCGAGCACCGCGTCAAGCCGTGCATCAATTCTGTCCAGGCTCATGCCAAAGTCTTGCAGGCGCTGGAGCATTTCATCCGGCCAGAGCATGTCGAACTCCAGCAGGCTCAACCGGTCGAGCAGATAGTGGCGGCTGACTGTCCAGTGTGTGCCCGGCCGGCCGCTGAGCAGATAACCGATTCGCCCGTCGGCCAAGCGCATCGGCGAGCGAAACCCAGGCCGGATCTCAGGCATTGCCAACACCCGGCGCAATTGATGACGCGCCAGTGGCTGGTATTGAATCAGGCGTTGCAGCACCGCGCGTTGGCCGGTATGCGGTATGCCCAATGCCTGGCGCTCGGCGTCGGGCAAGGCATGCAGGATCGAGGCATACAGGTCAGCACGGTCATTGAGGTGACGGTCCTGGGCATCGCGAGCGCTATAGCCGCCTTGCTCCTTGATCAGCACCTTGCGCTTGGGCGCATCGACGGGGCCGACGCTGTCGAGCAGTGCACCGTTGAATGACCCATCGCGAATTTCAAGGCGCAGTTCGCTGGACCAGCCGACCAGTGACTCCAGGCTGTGCAGGATCAACTGGTCGGTATCAGGGTTGTGCGACGATTGCCGGTACAGACCTTCATAGGCACGTGTCAGGCGTAGCTGCTGACGATAGTGACGGGCTTCTTCGGCCAACTGGATCGGCAGTTTGTGCTCGTTGAGCAACTGCTGTTGTTGCGCAGTGGACGCATGACTCCACAGCTCCTGCGCGACGCTGGCGGGCAGGCGTGACGGCAAGGCCTGCTGCAAGGCTTCTACGCCTGCGACCGGCGACGCTTGGCGGGCCTGATAGCGAGTGTCGAACAGCTCGGGCTGGCCGGCCTGGCTCAGCTCCCGATCCAGTTGCAGGCGCTGTATGGTGTCGACCAACAGCGCCGGGGGGCGCCCCAGTTCGGTCAGGGCGTGGCGCAGCACCGCTTCAGAGGTATTGCTGGCTTGCAGGGCTTGCCGGGCCATGGCATCGGGCAGGCTGGCGGTGTCATAACCCAAGCGGCGCAGGAGTTTCAGGCCGTGCATCTGGCGCGGGTTATCCAGCGGGTGCAGCCAGGCGCCCGCGCCATTGTGACGCAACGGCGGCTCGAAGTGCTGGCCGGTATCGGGATGCTCGATGACAAAGTCGCCGTGGCTGTCGGCCTTGACTGAGTAGGTGCCCTCATCGAGTACCAGCCATTGCTTGCCTTGATGCTCGTACAGGCCCAGCGCATTGGGCTTGAGGTCAGCTGGCAGCAGAATGTCGTGGGCAAACGGTGCAAGGTCCGGCTTCCATAGACGTTGCTGGCCACTGGGCAGCCGCACCGGCGCCAATGTCTCGACAAACCCCGGAGCTTCGATGGCGGGCAGCGGAGCAGTGTGAGCGGCGAGCTTGCCAATGGCCGCCATCAGGGCGATATTTTCCACGACATCCAGCAAATAGCTCAAAGCCTGCTGGCGCTCGTCATGCTCCCAGCTCTCGATACTTTCATAGACTTCATAACACAACTGAACGGCGGTCACTGCCAGCATGACCGCGCCCAGGGCCGGCACGGCAAAGGCGGCAATGTTCAGAACGTTGAGCGCCTTGTCACGCCACCAGGCCATGCGCTGCTCATGGCTGCGTTGATCCTGTTCGGCAGTGGGTACGCCATTGAATCGTGCATCGTCCTTGATGACCGTCAGCTTGCGGTGTACCAGGGTTTCGAATAGCGGTTGGGCAAGATGGTTTTCGCCGAGCTTGAGACGGGCGTTGTGATCGGCCTCATGTTCCAGCCAGCGCTGCCCATACCACGGGCCTTTCTTGACCTTGGGGTACAGGTGCTTGTACAGGGTATTCATGACATGGCTGCGCTGGCGCGCGGGAAGCAGCCCGCTGAAAAAGTCTGCATAACGCTTATTGAACAGGCGTTCTCGCAGCGCTTTATGTAGCGCTTGTGCCGAGGCATGGAGTTGCAGCGGTGCAACCGGGTCTTCAGGGATGTACAGCATCACCGGCTGGACACTGGTGCTGGCGTCGCGGTCGGTACTGATCAGCGCGACCCCGGTCAGCTCGACGTCCCACAGGGTCAGGGCACTGCAGTACAGCTCTTGGCCATTGAGCTGTGCGCCGGGCCGGCCGTTGAGCAGATTCAACAGGGCCGTGTGCGCAGGCGCATCGATGCGTTGCTTGAGCAACGCCAGGTGAACCTGCAATAACAGTGTCGAGCGCTCGAACGCCTGGAGGTCGCCGATCGTTACCCGGTCGAACACGCTGTCGATGTGTTTCTGGTATTCACCCCCCAGGTCCAGCCCCCTGGACAAGGCGGCAAACTCATGGGCCGGCAGGGCGACAGGAGTGCCTTGCAGGTAAGGCCCCAGCACCTGATGGCTGGCAAAGATCCCGGCTTTGAAATGCTGATCGCGGTCCATTGCACCCGGTACAGTCTCTTCGGCCTGGAAGTTTTGCAAAGCGGCTTCAAGCAGCGGCCGGATGGCTGCACGCAAGGTGCTATTGGCTTGGACAATTGGATCTTTCGCCGCATTAACGAAAGTGTCTTCGGTACGGGTGTGGCTGGCGTGAAACAAATGCGCCGCGCGCACATCCAGATCCAGGTCGAACTGTTGCTTGATAGCCTGGGTCAGGCGCGGTGCGGCAAAGTCTTCAAGTGTGCCCAGCCGCTGCAGGCTGGGGGCAATACGTTGTTGCAGATGATGGTGTTCAGCGTACAGCGCTTGTAACTGCTCAACAATGGCGGGGGTATCGTCGCGGGCCTTGGTCAGCCAAGGCTGCTTCAGTGCCTGGCTGGCGGCCTTGCGCAGCGCTGTATGAGTGTCCGGGCCGGCGTTGGCCAGCCAGGCGGGCGTGCGCCGTTCGATGATTGCCCGGTGCGTCTGGAGCCTTGTCGGGAGCCCATCAGAAAGAGAGATATCCATAGTGAAGCAAGCCTTGTTGCGGTTGAGAAAATAACAAAGCTTACGGGTAGGGTATTGGGCCAAAGGTGGTAACTATCTATTAAACATGGCGCCGCCAAATACTGTTGAATGGGCCGCAGGGACGGCGCCAGCCTGCGTCGCAGAGCGGTTGTCGTGATTTTTCCGACGGCTTGGGGGCACACTCAAATGCTTGTTCTGGCAGTTGTTATTTACTTGCCCATGGACGCGCTACTGGATTAATGGCTGGGCTATACTCAGCGCGCCTGGGCCGGCGTTCGGTCCAACTTCATGAACACCGCCCGGCCGGTGTTGAACGCTTGAGGGATGACTGTGAAAAACTGGACCTTGCGCCAACGGATCCTGGCGAGTTTTGCCGTAATCATCACGATCATGTTGTTGATGGTGGTGGCGTCTTACTCGCGCTTGTTGAAGATCGAGTCCAGCGAAGAAGTGGTTCGCCTGGACGCGTTGCCGGGGGTTTATTACAGCACCCTGGTGCGCAGCACCTGGGGCGAGAGTTATATCCGTACCCTTGAACTGATCGGTGAAGGCCAGGGGCGACCGCTGACCCAGTCCGAGCGCGAGCAGTTCAAGGGCTTCGAAGATGCTCTGCAAAAGCAGATCGACGGCTATAAGCAGTCGATTTTCGATAACTCCGACAAAGCCACTTTCCAGCAGTTCGAAACCCAGCGTGAACTCTACTCGCGGCTGCTCAAGGAAACCCATGCCGCCTATGAGCGGGGTGAATACGCCAAGGCCAGGGCCGAATTCTACGACCAGGTCAATCCGGTGTGGACGCTGGGGCGCAAGCAGCTCAACGACATTATCGTGGCCAACAAGCAGTTGGCCGATCAGGCCACCGACAACATTGTCGACGCCGTGCTGACCGCCAAAGTGAGCATGGTGATTTCTCTGTTGATCGCCATTGCCGCGGCCGGTGCCTGCGGCTTGCTGCTGATGCGCTCGATCATCGCGCCGATGCAGCGGCTGGTCGACATCCTTGAAGTCATGCGCACCGGTGACCTCAGCCAGCGCCTGAATCTGGACCGCAACGACGAATTCAATGTCGTGCAGACCGGCTTCAACGACATGATGACCGAGCTGACCGCATTGGTGGCCCAGGCCCAGCGTTCCTCGGTGCAGGTCACTACCTCGGTGACCGAAATCGCCGCCACTTCCAAGCAGCAACAGGCCACCGCGACCGAAACCGCAGCCACGACCACTGAAATTGGCGCGACGTCGCGAGAGATCGCCGCCACGTCACGGGACCTGGTGCGCACCATGAACGAGGTGACTTCGGCCGCCGACCAGGCTTCGGTGCTGGCCGGCTCCGGCCAGCAAGGTCTGGCGCGGATGGAAGAAACCATGCATCAGGTCATGGGCGCGGCCAACCTGGTCAATGCCAAGCTGGCGATCCTCAACGAGAAGGCCGGCAATATCAATCAGGTGGTGGTGACCATCGTCAAGGTCGCCGACCAGACCAACCTGCTGTCGCTCAACGCGGCCATCGAGGCCGAAAAGGCCGGTGAATATGGCCGCGGTTTTGCTGTGGTGGCGACCGAGGTGCGGCGCCTGGCCGACCAGACCGCCGTGGCGACCTACGATATCGAGCAGATGGTGCGCGAAATCCAGTCGGCGGTTTCGGCCGGTGTCATGGGCATGGACAAGTTTTCCGAAGAAGTCCGCCGCGGCATGTTTGAGGTCACCCAGGTCGGTGAGCAACTGTCGCAGATCATTCATCAGGTCCAGGCGCTGGCACCCCGCGTGCTGATGGTCAACGACGGCATGCAGGCCCAGGCCAGTGGTGCCGAGCAGATCAACCAGGCATTGGTGCAACTGGCCGATGCCAGCAGCCAGACTGTCGAGTCCCTGCGCCAGGCCAGCTTCGCGATTGACGAGTTGAGTCAGGTTGCGGTGGGGCTGCGCAGCGGCGTTTCGCGTTTCAAGGTTTGAGACCCGGCCATGGTTGAGCAATCACCCAAGCGGTCCGTGCGCGATACGCTGTTTCTGCTGTTTCGCATCGGCGAAGAACGCTACGCGCTGCAGGCCCGGGAGATCGCCGAGGTGCTGCCACGCCTGAAACTCAAGGTGATTCCCAAGGCGCCGGCCTGGGTGGCAGGGATCTTCGCCCACCGTGGCGAAATCGTCCCGGTCATCGATATCAGTGCCTTGAGTTTCGGCACTCCGGCCCGCGCCCGCACCAGCACCCGTATGGTGCTGGTGCACTACCGCCACGACGAGCAGCATCCGGCGCAGTTGCTGGGCCTGATTCTGGAGCAGGCCACCGAGACCCTGCGCTGTCCGGCTGCGCAGTTCAAGGAATACGGCCTGGAAAATCGCCTGTCGCCCTATCTGGGCCCGGTACGCGAAGATGAGCTGGGGCTGTTGCAGTGGATCCGTGTCGAGGAATTACTCAGTGAGCCGGTCCGCGAACTGCTGTATCCGGTGGTCGCGCCGGACATCGAGCTGCTGGAGGATGCGCCATGAGTAATGACGCGCGGTTCTTCGCGTTTCTCAAAGAGCGCATCGGCCTGGATGTCACCTCCGTGGGCGAGGCCATCGTCGAGCGGGCATTGCGCCAGCGCACCACTTCGTCCGGCGCCGCCGACAGCGACGCCTATTGGGCTTTGCTGCAGACCTCAGCGGCTGAGCAGCAGGCACTGATCGAAGCGGTGATCGTTCCTGAAACCTGGTTTTTCCGTTACCCGGAGTCTTTCGCCACGCTTGGCAAACTGGCGCTGGCGCGGGTCCAGGCACTGGCGGGTGCGCGGCCATTGCGTATTCTCAGCCTGCCATGCTCGACCGGCGAAGAACCTTATTCGATCGCCATGGCGTTGTTTGACGCAGGCCTGGCGGCGCAGCAGTTTCGCGTCGATGCGATCGATATCAGCCCGTTGTCGATCCAGCGTGCCAAGCGCGCGATCTATGGCAAGAACTCGTTCAGGGGCACCGACCTGAGCTTTCGTGAGCGTTACTTCAGTCAGCTGGCCGATGGCTGGCAGGTGGCTGAGCGGGTACGTGACTGTGTCGATTTTCGGCCCGGCAACCTGCTTGACCCGGCGCTGGCCAGCCAGCCGGCCTGCGATTTTGTGTTCTGTCGCAACCTGGTGATCTACTTTGACCGGCCGACCCAGGCCCATGTATTCGAGGTGCTCAAGCGCCTGACCCTGGAAGACGGCGTGCTGTTTATCGGCCCGGCCGAGGGCAATCTGTTGGCGCAGATCGGCATGCGCTCGATCAACGTTGCGCAGTCGTTCGCGTTTCGCCATGCGCGGGCTGATGATCCGCGGCCGGTGGTACTCGGTGCCCCGGCGGTGCCGGCACCCGCTCCAGTGGCGCCGGTGCTTGTCCAGCCTGCGGTAAGCAGCGCGCCGCGCAGCGGCCCACGGCCCTTTGCACCGGGCACTGCGGCGCGGGTGGCGGGCGGCGCGTTCGGTTCATCTGGCAGCCAGGCCCCGGCCCTGGCAGCGGCGCAGCCCGATGCCGAGCTGGCGGCCATTGCCAGCCTGGCCAATGAGGGCAAGAGCAGTGAGGCGCGGGCGGCCTGCCAGCGGTATCTGGCCCAGCACGAGCCGGTGGCCCAGGTGTTCTACTGGCTGGGCTTGCTCAGTGAAGTGGAAGGCAAGGTCCAGCAAGCGCAGGAGCATTACCGCAAAGCGTTGTATCTGCAACCCCAGCACCCCGAAGCCCTGGCGCAACTGGCTGCTGTACTGGCCGCACAAGGCGATAGCAGCGGTGCCCGGCGCTTGCTCGAACGAGCAGCGCGTGGCGCCAATAAACAAGGAAACAGCTGATGAGCGGGGTCAGCCTTGCAAGCCTTACCCAGGATGACGGTCAGGACATCGACGATTGCTGGAATCGCATCGGTATTCATGGTGACCGCTCTTGCCCCTTGCTGGCCGGGCACATCCATTGCCGTAACTGCGAAGTCTATTCGGCAGCGGCGACGCGCTTGCTCGATCGCTACAGCCTGGCGCAGGACTATCACGACCGCTCGCGCAGCGCTGAGCAACAGGGCAAGGCCAACACCCGTTCGGTAGTGGTGTTTCGCCTGGGTGATGAGTGGCTGGCCCTGGCCACCCGCAGCCTGGTTGAGGTGTCGCCGATGCAAGCGATCCATTCGCTGCCGCACCAACGTTCGCGGGCATTGCTGGGGGTTGCCAATGTCCGTGGCGCCCTGGTGGCGTGTATCTCGCTGGTCGAGTTGCTGGGCCTGGAAACCGGCGCCTGTTCGCCGGCCAATAACCGGATCATGCCGCGCATGCTCATCGTCGCGGCCGAAGGCGGTCCGGTGGTGGTGCCGGTGGATGAGGTCGATGGCATTCATGCCATGGAGCAGGCGCTGCTTGAGTCGGCGTCGGCCTCCGGTACTCATGCCAACGCCCGCTTTACCCGGGGCGTGCTGCACTGGAAGGATCGCAGCCTGCGTTTGCTTGATGAACAAGAGCTGCTGGTGGCAGTGCATCGGAGCCTGACATGACCCCGGACCAGATGCGCGACGCCTCGTTGTTCGAACTGTTTACCCTGGAAGCCGAGGCGCAGACCCAGGTACTGAGCGCCGGCCTGCTGGAACTGGAACGTAACCCGACCCAGGCCGATCATCTCGAAGCCTGTATGCGCGCCGCCCATTCGCTCAAGGGCGCGGCACGCATCGTGGGCGTGGACTTCGGCGTCAGCGTTGCCCATGTCATGGAGGACTGCCTGGTTGCCGGCCAGGAGGGGCGTCTGGTGCTGCAGCCGGAGCATATCGATGCGTTGCTGTCGGGCACCGACATGCTGATGCGCATCGCCACGCCAGGCGATGGCAGCGTCGATCAGTCGGCCGTGGACGCCTATGTACAGCGCATGAATGAGCTGATGAGTTCTGGGGTCGGCAGCGGGCGCAGCGTCAGCCGTCCGCCAGAGCCTGCGCCCGCCGACAGTGCGGCGCTGGCCGGGCCCGGCTTGCCTGACTCATTGGTGTTGGGGCTGTCGCCCGAAGCCCAGGCCGACTTGTCGGCGTTGCTGGCCGCCGAAGCGCCAGCGCCGGTCCCCCAGCCGCCTGTCGAGCCTGTCGAACCTGTTGTCGATGTCGACAGCGGGCCGCTTGCCACGGCGCAAGCCGATTCTGCGCCACGCCCGTTGCGTGACCGACGGGTTGCCGAGGGTGGCGAGCGGGTATTGCGCGTCACTGCCGAGCGCCTCAACGGGTTGCTTGATCTGTCCAGCAAATCGCTGGTCGAAAGTCAGCGCATCAAACCCCTGTTGACCGGCATGCAGCGTCTCAAGCGTCTGCAGTTGGGCAGTGACCGGGCGTTGCAGGTGCTTGAGGCCAGTCTCGACCAGAGCCAGATCAGCCCCGAGGCGCAAAAAGCACTGGAGGACGCGCGGCAATTGCTGTCGCAGGCGCAAAACATGCTGATTGAGCAGGCGGCAGAACTTGATGAGTTCGGCTGGCAGTCTGCACAGCGTGCCCAGTCGCTGTATGACAGCGCCCTGGCCTGCCGGATGCGGCCGTTTGCCGATGTGCTGGGTGGTCAGGCGCGGATGGTCCGCGACCTGGGCCGTGAGCTCGGCAAACCGGTGCGCCTGGATATCGATGGCGAAAAGACCCAGGTCGACCGTGAAGTGCTGGAAAAGCTTGAGGCGCCGCTGACTCACTTGCTGCGCAACGCGGTCGATCACGGTATTGAATCGCCAGAGCGACGTCAGGCGCTGGGTAAGGACAGCGAAGGTTCGATTCGCCTGCGCGCCTCTCACCAGGCGGGCATGTTGGTGGTCGAGCTCACCGACGACGGCGGTGGTGTCGACCTCGAAAAGCTGCGCAATGCCATCGTCGCCCGCAAGCTCTCGCCGGCTGAAACGGCGGCGCAGATGAGCGAAGAAGAACTGCTGAGTTTCCTGTTCCTGCCTGGCTTCAGCATGCGCGACAAGGTCACCCAGATTTCCGGGCGCGGCGTGGGCCTGGACGCGGTGCAGCATATGGTGCGCCAGTTGCACGGTGCCGTGACGCTGGAGCAGCAGGCCGGGCAGGGCAGTCGCTTTCGGATCGAAGTGCCGCTGACCTTATCGGTGGTGCGCAGCCTGGTGGTGGATGTCGGCGGCGAAGCCTATGCCTTCCCATTGGCGCACATCGAGCGCATGCGTGACCTCGAAGCCGGGGACATCGTGCAACTGGAAGGCCGCCAGCATTTCTGGCATGAAGGCCGCCACGTTGGCCTGGTTGCGGCCAGCCAGTTGCTCAACCGGCCACCGAGCGCCAATGCCCAGGACAATCTCAAGGTGGTGGTGATCCGCGAGCGTGACGCGGTGTATGGCGTGGCGGTCGAGCGTTTTATCGGTGAGCGGACCCTGGTGGTCATGCCGCTGGATGCGCGTCTTGGCAAGGTTCAGGATGTCTCGGCCGGTGCATTGCTGGACGACGGCTCGGTGGTCCTGATCATCGATGTCGAAGATTTGCTGCGCTCGGTGGAAAAACTCCTGAATACCGGAAGACTGGAGCGCGTTGATCGCCAGAACCGCCATAATGGCAATGTGACCCGCAAACGGGTTCTGGTCGTCGATGACTCGTTGACGGTACGTGAGCTGGAGCGCAAGTTACTGGTCAGTCGCGGTTATGAAGTGGCCGTGGCGGTCGATGGCATGGATGGCTGGAACGCCTTGCGCGCCGAAGACTTTGACCTGCTGATTACCGATATCGACATGCCGCGCATGGACGGTATCGAGCTGGTTACGCTGGTGCGCCGTGATACCCGGCTGCAATCTCTGCCTGTGATGGTGGTCTCCTACAAGGACCGTGAGGAAGATCGCCGTCGGGGGCTGGATGCCGGGGCCGATTATTACCTGGCCAAAGCCAGTTTCCATGACGACGCGTTGCTTGATGTTGTGGTGGAACTGATAGGAGACGCGCAGGGATGAAGATCGCTATCGTCAACGATATGCCCATGGCCATTGAAGCCCTGCGGCGCGCCCTGGCCTTCGAGCCCGAGCACCGGATCGTCTGGGTCGCCCGTAATGGCGCCGAGGCGGTGCAGATGTGCGCGGCAAACACCCCGGACCTGATCCTTATGGACCTGATCATGCCGGTGATGGACGGCGTCGAGGCCACAAGAAGGATCATGGCCGACTCACCATGCGCTATCGTTCTGGTCACGGTCGATCGTGAACAGAACGTCCATCGCGTTTTCGAAGCCATGGGCCACGGTGCGCTGGATGTGGTGGACACCCCGGCTGTTGGTGCGGGCGATCCGAAAGAAGCTGCCGCGCCGTTACTGCGCAAGATATTCAACATTGGCTGGCTGATCGGCCAGCGCAGCGCACGCGAACGCAGCGCCGGGACTGTCTTGCAGGGCGCGGTGCGCCGCGGCGGTCTGGTTGCCATCGGCTCCTCGGCAGGTGGGCCGGCAGCGCTGGAAGAATTGCTCAAAGGCCTGCCGGTGAGCTTTCCTGCGGCGGTGGTGCTGGTGCAACATGTCGATCAGGTGTTCGCTGCCGGCATGGCCGAGTGGCTGAGCAGTGCCTCAGGCATGCCGGTGCGCCTGGCCCGCGAGGGCGAGCCGCCGCAACCGGGTCAGGTGGTGCTGGCCGGAACCAACCACCATATCCGTCTGTTGCAGGACGGGACGCTCGCCTACACGGCCGAGCCGGTAAACGAAATCTACAGGCCCTCGATTGATGTTTTTTTCGAAAGTGTGGCCCGCTATTGGAGTGGTGATGCAGTGGGAGTGTTACTGACCGGCATGGGTCGCGATGGTGCTCAAGGACTCAAGGCCATGCGCCAGAAAGGATTTCTGACCATCGCTCAGGATCAGGCCAGCAGCGCTGTATATGGCATGCCCAAGGCGGCTGCCGCCATCGATGCCGCCGTCGAGATCCGCCCGCTGCGCACTATTGCTCCACGTTTGGTTGAGGTATTCGCATAATGATTTTCCAGGTGAAATCACCTTCAGCCGGTGACCAGGAGATGCTTCATGCATGACTTGCAGACAGAAGATATCAAGGCTCCGGACGAAAACTCCGCCATGGTCCTGTTGGTCGATGACCAGGCCATGATCGGCGAGGCGGTACGTCGCGGCCTGGCCAATGAAGAGCTGATCGACTTCCATTTCTGTGCCGACCCGCATCAGGCCATTGCCCAGGCGGTGCAGATCAAGCCCACCGTAATCCTTCAGGATCTGGTGATGCCAGGGCTGGACGGCCTGACCCTGGTGCGTGAGTACCGCAACAACCCGTTGACCAAGGACATCCCGATCATCGTCCTGTCGACCAAGGAGGACCCGCTGATCAAGAGCGCGGCCTTCGCGGCCGGGGCCAACGATTACCTGGTCAAGTTGCCCGATACCATCGAACTGGTGGCGCGCATCCGCTACCACTCGCGTTCCTACCTGACCCTGTTGCAGCGCGACGAGGCCTACCGCGCCTTGCGGGTCAGCCAGCAGCAACTGCTCGACACCAACCTGGTACTGCAGCGGCTGATGAACTCCGACGGCCTGACCGGGCTGTCCAACCGTCGTCACTTCGACGAATACCTGGAGCTTGAGTGGCGCCGCGCCACCCGTGAGCAAAGCCAGCTGTCACTGATGATGATCGATGTGGACTATTTCAAGGCCTACAACGACAGCTTTGGTCATCTGGAGGGCGATGAAGCCTTGCGCCAGGTGGCCAAGGCAATCCGTGCCAACTGCAGCCGCCCCTCGGACCTGCCGGCCCGCTACGGCGGCGAAGAATTCGCCATGGTATTGCCCAACACCACCCCCGGCGGCGCCCGATTGCTGGCCGAAAAACTGCGCCAGAGCGTCGCCAGCATGAACATCCCGCACATCGCACCGGCACCGGGTTCACACCTGACGGTCAGCATCGGCATCGCCACCGTGATCCCGCAGCCCGGCGGCAACAGCCGACAGTTGATTCTGGACGCTGACAAGGGGCTGTATGCGGCCAAGCATAATGGGCGTAATCAGGTGCAGGTGGGGGGCGCCTGACCGCAACGGGGTCGCCGGATCAGTCTCCTGCGATTCGGGCATGATGCTGGGCCGGTGGGAGTCAGCTTGCTGACGAAGGCGGCATCACAGGCATCGTGGGTTCACCCGCCGTTGAAGTGAATGCGCGGCGTCCCCGTCCGACGGGGCTGCTTTCGCCACTACGCCTAAGGTATACTCACCGGCTTTGTAATTTTCGCCTGCGAGTGCTGCCGACCATGGAAATCAACCCGATTCTGAACAGCATCAAGGACCTCTCCGAGCGTTCCGAAACCATTCGGGGGTATCTTTGACTACGATCACAAACATGATCGTCTGGTTGAAGTCACCCGCGAGCTCGAAGACCCTAACGTCTGGAACAAGCCTGAATACGCCCAGAGCCTGGGCCGCGAACGCTCCCAGCTGGAGCAGATCGTCACCACTCTCGATGACCTTGGCAGCGGCCTGACCGACGCCAAAGACCTGCTTGAGATGGCTGCCGAAGAAGAAGACGAAGGCGCTGTCGCCGACGTCGTCGCGGAAGTCGAGCGCCTGCGCGAAGCGCTGGAGAAGCTCGAATTCCGGCGCATGTTCAGTGGCGAGATGGACCCCAACAACGCCTACCTCGACATCCAGGCCGGTTCCGGCGGCACCGAGGCTCAGGACTGGGCCAACATTCTGCTGCGCATGTACCTGCGCTGGGCCGACAAGCGCGGCTTTGACGCGACCATCATGGAACTGTCCGAGGGTGAAGTCGCCGGTATCAAGGGCGCCACTGTGCACATCAAGGGCGAATACGCCTTCGGCTGGCTGCGCACCGAGATCGGTGTCCACCGTCTGGTGCGCAAGAGCCCGTTCGACTCCGGTGCACGTCGCCACACCTCGTTCTCGGCGGTGTTCGTGTCGCCCGAGATCGACGACAAGGTCGAGATCGAGATCAACCCGTCGGACCTGCGTATCGACACCTACCGTTCCTCCGGTGCCGGTGGTCAGCACGTAAACACCACCGACTCGGCGGTGCGGATCACCCACGTGCCGACCAACACCGTGGTCAGTTGCCAGAACGAACGCTCCCAGCACGCCAACAAAGACACCGCCATGAAAATGCTGCGGGCCAAGTTGTACGAGCTGGAAATGCAAAAGCGCAACGCCGCTTCGCAGGCCCTCGAAGACAGCAAGTCGGACATCGGCTGGGGTCACCAGATCCGCTCGTATGTGCTTGATGACTCGCGCATCAAAGACCTGCGCACCGGCGTCGAGCGCAGCGACTGCCAGAAAGTCCTGGACGGCGACCTCGACCAGTACTTGGAAGCGAGCCTCAAGCAGGGGCTGTAAGCCGCACACCACCGCCGCGATACCAGGCTGTGCCGGTATCGCGTGCCCTGCCCGCAGGGGCAACGAACACCTGATGGAAAGAATTACGACATGAGCGACCTCAAGACCGAATCGCAAGACCTGCAACAGGAAGAAAACACCCTGATCGCACTGCGCAAGGAAAAGCTTGCCGCAGCCCGCGCCAAGGGCCAGGCCTTCCCCAACGACTTCCGCCGTGACAACTACTGCAACGACCTGCAGAAACAGTATGTCGACAAGACCAAGGAAGAACTGGCCGAGGCTGCGATTCCCGTCAAGGTTGCCGGTCGCATCATGCTCAACCGTGGCGCGTTCATGGTGATCCAGGACATGACCGGGCGCATCCAGGTCTATGTCAACCGCAAGACCCTGTCCGAAGAAACCCTGGCCGAGGTCAAGACTTGGGACCTGGGCGATATCATTGCTGCTGAGGGCACCCTGGCGCGTTCTGGCAAGGGCGACCTGTACGTCGAGATGACCAGCGTGCGTCTGCTGACCAAGTCGCTGCGCCCGCTGCCCGACAAGCATCACGGCCTGACCGACACCGAGCAGCGCTATCGTCAGCGCTACGTTGACCTGATCGTCAACGACGAAACCCGTAACACCTTCCGGGTGCGCTCGCAGGTGATCTCGCACATCCGCAGCTTCCTGGCCAAGCGCGACTTCCTGGAAGTCGAAACGCCGATGCTGCAGACCATTCCTGGCGGTGCGGCGGCCAAGCCGTTCGAAACCCACCACAATGCCCTGGACATGGCCATGTTCCTGCGCATCGCGCCGGAGCTGTATCTCAAGCGGCTGGTGGTTGGTGGCTTTGAGAAAGTCTTCGAGATCAACCGCAACTTCCGTAACGAAGGCGTCTCGACCCGGCACAACCCTGAATTCACCATGCTTGAGTTCTACCAGGCCTACGCCGACTACGAAGACAACATGGACCTCACCGAAGAGCTGTTCCGCGAGCTGGCGCAGCTGGTACTGGGCACTACCGACGTGCCGTATGGTGATAAGGTGTTCCACTTCGGCGAGCCGTTCGTGCGCCTGTCGGTGTTCGACTCGATCCTCAAGTACAACCCTGAGCTGACCGCAGGCGACCTGCAAGACGTCGATAAAGCCCGCGCCATCGCCAAAAAGGCCGGTGCCAAGGTGCTGGGCCACGAAGGTCTGGGCAAACTGCAGGTGATGATTTTCGAAGAGCTGGTCGAGCACAAGCTGGAGCAGCCGCATTTCATCACTGAATACCCGTTCGAGGTGTCGCCACTGGCGCGCCGCAACAACAACAACCCGAACGTCACCGACCGTTTCGAGCTGTTCATCGGCGGCCGCGAAATCGCCAACGCCTACTCCGAGCTCAACGACGCTGAAGACCAGGCTGACCGCTTCCAGGCCCAGGTGGCCGAGAAGGACGCTGGCGACGACGAAGCCATGCACTTTGACGCCGACTTCGTACGTGCGCTGGAGTACGGCATGCCGCCGACCGCCGGTGAAGGCATTGGCATCGACCGTCTGGTCATGCTGCTGACCAACTCGCCGTCGATCCGCGACGTGATCCTGTTCCCGCACATGCGTCCACAGGCATAAGTCGGTTTCGCGGCTAAAGCCGCTCCTACCTCATACGCCGTAGGAGCGGCTTTAGCCGCGAATGGCACCAAGGCCGCCGCGCTACGATTCAAGGAGAACCGTGGTGAATGACGCCACCCAAGGACCTGCCAACGTCGCCAGCGCCGTCGCTCAGAACGTCCGCTATCAGGGCCGCAAGGCCAGTCGGCGGGGTAGCGAGCAGCGGCGCCAGGACATTCTTGATGCTGCCATGCGTATCGTCATCCGTGACGGTGTACGTGGGGTCAGGCATCGTGCGGTGGCCGCAGAGGCCGATGTGCCGCTGTCAGCCACCACCTACTACTTCAAAGACATCGATGACCTGCTCAACGATGCCTTCGCGCAATATGTGCAACGCAGTGCCGCCTACCTGGCGCGGCTGTGGCAAAACACCGAAGTGATCCTGCGCGATTTGCTCGCCGGCAACGATGGCAGCCCGCACGACCGGCAGCGTGTCGCCGACGTGATCGCCCGCATGATCCACGACTACATCGACCATCAATTACAGACCCGCCGCGATCAACTGATCGCTGAGCATGCCTTTTACCTTGAAGCCCTGATCAACCCGCGCCTGGCGCTGTTGGTCGCTGATCACCAGCAGATCCTGTTTCGCGGTGCCTGCCAGTTTCTTCAGGTGCTGGGTTCAGAGCAGCCGCAGCAGGACGCCGAAGTGTTGACGGGCATGATCCGGCGGATGGAATATCAGGGCCTGTTGCACGGTCTCAATGACCCGCCGAACGGGCAGCGACTGGCTATTCTGACTCGTCAGATGCGTCTGTTTCTCGCAATGGCTTAGCAGAAACTTAAAAACGTTGGCGAGGCAGCCTGTTTTTTACGCAGCAATGGCGCTCAGCCAGCAGGTAGTTTTTAAGTCAACATCAGGATCAAGGAGTACCGGGTGGACGAATACCAGCAGACTATTCGTGGCTTATCGGACCGGATCGTCACGGCGCAGACGCCGATCCGTGTGCTCGATGCGGTGAAGTGGGACGACAGTGTGCGCAAGGGCTTTCTGGCCGCCAAGGGCAAAGAGCTGCCCGCAGTCGATCGCGCTTATTACGAAGGCCGGCCACTGGGCTTCGACTCTGCTGCGCTGAAGCAGGAATTCCAGAACATCGAGCGCGATGTCACCCGCCAGTTGGGGCAATTCAACCCGGTGGGGCAGATCATGCGCCGCATGTGCCGCGAATACCGCATGGTCATTCGTATGCTTGAAGCGCGTGGTACGGCGGATTTCGGCCTGATCTCCCAAGAGCTGTATGGCGCGGCGTCCGACGCATTTCATGCCGGCGACCCGACCCTGTCCGACCTGGGGGTGATGCTCTCCGGATATCTGAACAACATTGCCGGGCGCGGCGACCTCAAGGACGAACCCAAGACCCTGACCGCCAAGGACGCCGTGGAGATTCTCCAAGAGCGCCTGAACCGGGTATTTGGCGGGGGCGAAGAAACTGTGCGGGTGTTCGAGTCCGACGGCATCGTGGCCGACGCCGCCGCCGGCGCCGACTACATCAAGATCCGATCCGATGCGATGTTCAACCAGCGCGATGTCCGCGCCCTGGAAGTCCACGAGGGGCTGGTGCATGTCGGCACCACCCTCAATGGCCAGAACCAGCCGATCTGCACCTTTTTGTCCAAAGGCCCGCCCTCGTCGACCGTGACCCAGGAGGGCCTGGCGATTCTCATGGAGGTGATCGCTTTTGCCTCCTACCCCAGCCGCTTGCGCAAGCTGACCAACCGCACCCGCGCCATTCACATGGCCGAGGAGGGCGCGGACTTCCTGCAGGTGTACGACTTCTACCGTGAACAGGGCTTCAGTCAGGCCGACAGCTATGGCAACGCCAGCCGGGTGTTCCGTGGCTCGACGCCAAACGGGCTGCCATTCACCAAGGATCTGTCCTACCTCAAGGGCTTCATCATGATTTACAACTACATTCAGCTGGCCGTACGTAAAGGCAAGCTCGAACAGGTGCCCTTGCTGTTTTGCGGCAAGACGACCCTTGAAGACATGCGTACCTTGCGCCAACTGGTGGATGAAGGCCTGGTGGTCGCGCCCAAATACCTGCCTGATCAGTTCCGTGACATGAACGCCCTGTCAGCCTGGATGTGCTTCTCCAACTTCCTGAACCATTTGAGCCTGGACCGGATCGAAGCAGATTATTCCAACATCCTCTGAGCGGGAGGGGGTCGGGACCTGCTTCGCGGATGAATCCGCTCCTACGACAAAGGATGGTGAGTTTGAAAGCGATCGGCATTCTGGTCCTGCTGCTGTGCCTGGGCGGTTGCAGCGGCATGCTGTTTTACCCTGAGCGTGGCCTGCCGTTCACCCCCGACAAGGCCCGCCTCGAATACCGTGACCTGACCCTCACCACCGCCGACGGCACGCGCCTGCACGGCTGGTGGCTGCCGGCCAAACCGGGTGTGCCGGTCAAGGGCACGGTGCTGCACCTGCATGGCAACGGCGGCAATCTGGCCTGGCACCTGGGGGGGAGCTGGTGGCTGCCGGAGCAGGGTTATCAGGTGCTGATGCTCGACTATCGCGGCTATGGTTTGTCTGAAGGCGAGCCGAGCCTGCCGGCCATTTATCAGGATCTCGATGCCGCCTTTGCCTGGCTGGATAAGGCGCCAGAAACCCAGGGCCAGCCGCGTATCGTATTGGGCCAAAGCATCGGCGGGGCGCTGGCCGTGCATTATCTGGCGCAGCATCCAGAGCAACGCAGCGGCCTCAAGGCGCTGATTCTCGATGGCGTCCCGGCCAGCTACCGTGAAGTGGCCCGCCATGCCCTTGGCACCTCCTGGCTGACCTGGCCATTCAAGCGGCCGTTGTCGTGGTTCATCCCTGACGGCGACAGCGCCATCCACAGCATTGCCCAGCTTAAAGGCACACCGATGCTGCTGTTTCACAGCATGGACGACGATATCGTGCCGCTGAATAACGGCCTGGCCCTTTACAAAGCCGCGCCCTTGCCCCGGGTGCTGCAATTGACCCGCGGCGGCCACGTCCAGACCTTCGCCGACCCGACCTGGCGCCAGGTGCTGCTGCGCTACCTCGACGACCCCCAGCATTTCAACGGCCTGCGCCGGCTGGGGGAAATCCCCAACTATCCGCCCACACCTGCGACGCCGTGACCTGCCCAAGCATTGATGTCGCTCACGGATGTTCAGATAAAACACTGTCATTGTGGGACAGAGCGATTATCCGCATTCGCCATGGCCCGGCATCCCGGCAGGGCTGCCTCCCACCGCAACTGTGGCGTGTACAAGAGCCAGGTACGACGTGGATCTGTGGGAGGCCGCTCTGCTGGCAACAGAAGTTACCTCATTTTCGAGCACACTCATGACCCAGGAACGCAACCTCATCCCCATCATCCTGACTGGCGTTGCCAGCATCGCCGGCACCGTCGCCTGCCTCGGGTACTACGGCTACCTGCACTTCGCCAAGCCTGAAGATGCGCTGCTGCTCAACGACTACACCATGCTCAAAACCATTCCCGGCGAGCAATATTCTGCCAGCCTGGCCCCGGCCAACCAGATCGCTCAATGCATCGATGGCGTGCTGGTGCTGTTCGACACCCAGCAAAAGGGCCTGAGCGGCGTGTTGGTGGATAACCGTAAACGTTTGGTAAGGTGCAGTGGTCCACAGTAACGTTCAGCCTTCGAATCACTACCGTTCGAATAACCACCACAACTTTTGTGGGGGCCACTGTGGGAACGAGCTTGCTCGTGAAGGGGCCATGCCAGACGCAGCCTTTGGGCGCCTGACTGAACAGTACTGTTTTTAAATTCCGTCGCAGTAAGGACCCCCGATGCCCGCTTCTCCATCGACCGCTTTTTCAGGCTTCGTCCGGGTGCGCGGTGCCCGCGAGCACAACCTCAAGAACGTCGATGTCGACATTCCCCGCGATGCCCTGGTGGTGTTCACCGGGGTTTCCGGCTCGGGCAAGTCGTCACTGGCGTTCTCGACCCTGTATGCCGAGGCCCAGCGCCGTTACTTCGAGTCGGTAGCCCCTTACGCACGGCGGCTGATCGATCAGGTCGGCGTCCCGGATGTCGATGCCATCGACGGTCTGCCGCCGGCGGTGGCTCTGCAACAGCAGCGCGGCACCCCCAGTGCGCGGTCGTCGGTGGGCAGCGTCACGACCTTGTCGAGCCTGATCCGCATGCTCTACTCGCGGGCCGGCCGTTACCCGGCCGGCCAGCCTTTGTTGTACGCCGAAGATTTTTCGGCCAACACCCCGCAAGGCGCCTGCCCGCAGTGCCATGGCTTGGGCCGGGTGCATGAGGTCACGGAACAGTCGATGGTGCCTGATCCGTCGTTGACCATTCGTGAGCGGGCGGTCGCGGCCTGGCCGCTGGCCTGGCAAGGCCAGAACCTGCGCGACATCCTGGTGACCCTGGGCTACGACGTCGATGTTCCCTGGCGTGACCTGCCCAGGCAGCAGCGCGACTGGATCCTGTTCACCGACGAAACCCCGACCGTGCCGGTGTACGCCGGCCTGACTCCGGCGCAGACCCGTGAGGCCCTCAAGCGCAAGCTCGAACCCAGTTACCAGGGCACCTTCAGCGGCGCCCGGCGTTATCTGTTGCACACCTTCATGCATTCGCAGAGTGCCCAGATGCGCAAGCGCGTGGCGCAATACATGCGCGCCAGCCCGTGCCCGTCCTGCGAGGGCAAACGCCTCAAACCGCAAGCGCTGAGCGTGACCTTCGCCGGGCTGGATATCGCGGCGTTGTCGCAGCTGCCGTTACAACAACTGGCCGCGCTGCTGCAGCAGGTCGCCGCGCCAGGCTGGCTGGAGCAGGACGAGCCGGATTCGTCCCTGGAAAAGCGCCTGGCTGCGCAGCGCATCGCCGTGGAACTGCTTGAACGCATCACCACCCTGATCGACCTGGGGCTGGGCTACCTGGCGCTGGAGCGCAGCACCCCGACGTTGTCGTCCGGTGAGCTGCAACGCCTGCGCCTGGCCACCCAGCTCAACTCACAGCTGTTCGGGGTGATCTACGTGCTCGACGAGCCCTCAGCCGGTCTGCACCCAGCCGACAGCGAGGCGCTGTTCGAAGCCCTGCAACGCCTCAAGGCGGCGGGCAACTCGGTGTACGTGGTCGAGCATGACCTGGACACCATGCGCCGTGCCGACTGGCTGATCGATGTCGGCCCGGCCGCCGGCGAACAGGGCGGCCAGGTGCTGTACAGCGGCCCGCCAGCGGGCCTTGCGCAGGTCGAGGCCTCCAGCACCCGGCATTACCTGTTCAGCCCTGCCGTCCAGGCTGGGCACACGCCGCGCGTGGGCAAAGACTGGCTGCGCCTGGAAGGCGTCACCCGCAACAACCTCAACGACCTGAGCGCTGATTTTCCGCTGGGCTGCTTCACCTCGGTCACCGGTATTTCCGGCTCCGGCAAATCCAGCCTGGTCAGCCAGGCGCTGCTGGAGCTGGTCGGTGCACACCTGGGGCACAGCGAAGCGCCGACCGACGCTGCGGAGCAGAGCCTGGAGGACGAACCGCAACAGACCACTGGCGGGCGCATCAGCGCCGGGCTTGACGGCCTCAAGCGTCTGGTGCAGGTTGACCAGAAACCCATCGGCCGCACGCCACGCTCGAATCTTGCGACCTACACCGGGCTGTTCGACCACGTCCGCAAACTGTTTGCCGCCACCGAGCAAGCCAAAGCGCTGGGTTTCGATGCCGGGCAGTTCTCGTTCAACGTCGCCAAGGGCCGCTGCGAAAAGTGCGAAGGCGAGGGCTTCGTCAGCGTCGAGCTGCTGTTCATGCCGAGCGTCTACGCGCCATGCCCGACCTGCCACGGCGCCCGCTACAACCCGCAGACCCTGACCGTCAGCTGGAATGGCCTGAACATCGCGCAAGTGCTGCAACTGACCGTCGACCAGGCCTACGAGGTGTTTGCCGAACAGGCCGCACCACGCCGCGCGCTGCAAGTGCTCAAGGACATCGGCCTGGGCTACCTGCGCCTCGGCCAGCCGGCCACCGAACTGTCCGGCGGTGAAGCGCAGCGCATCAAACTCGCCACCGAATTGCAACGCAGCGCCCGCGGCGCGACCCTGTACGTTCTCGACGAACCCACCAACGGCCTGCACCCGCAAGACATCGACCGCCTGCTGGTGCAACTTAACCGGCTGGTGGATGCCGGGCATACCGTAGTGGTGGTCGAACACGACATGCGGGTGGTGGCGCAGAGTGACTGGGTGATCGATATCGGTCCCGGTGCCGGGGATGCTGGCGGCAAGGTGGTGGTAAGTGGTGTGCCGGGGGAGGTGGCGCGGTGTGCTGAAAGCCGGACTGCGGGGTTTCTGCGGAGGGCGTTGTAGCAGGTTATGAGCGGATGCAAGTCCTGCGGCTGTCCGATGTCCCGGTGGGAGCTTGCTGGCGAAAGAGTCAGCAAGGTCACTGAATCTGTTATGCCTGTATTTGTTGGCTGCCCGGAGCGTCGACCGTGTGCTCCCACCGAATCAAAGTCGTGTCGAGTGCTTGGGCTCGACACTGTCTCGGTGGGAGTTGGCTTGCCAACGAAGGCGCCGGTATATTCGCAATAGATATTATGACTTTAACTACCTCTTCACGAGCTCGTTCCCGAAGCGATTTGTAGCGCCAGACAGAACAGCATTGTGGGTAAAAATAATGGTCGCCCGTTCACTACGATAGATAACCTATGTCAGATTGCTCACTCGCTGACACCGGGGGAGGGCGCCAATTTATAGTCTCAATTTGCGAAGGTCTAAGGATCTTCTGAAAAAGCCCCCATCCCGAAAGCCAGCCCCAGTAAACACGCAGGTTCCAGAGCAGCAGATTTGCGAAATCAGGGCTTTTTCAGAGTTTTCCTAAGTGGCGCCTTTTTGTCAGGCTTTATTCTGCAAGGATTAGAATGTGTACTTTATGGATGTCATTAAGCTTCGTGGTGCTCCATAAGTTCCTCTAAGTCCTGGGTAGGAGTATTCTTTGTTGAATAGGTTGTCGATATTAGCTGATATTGTTGTGTTATCATCTATTTTGTATCGCCCCATCAATGTGAATAAGGCGTAGCTGTCTTGGTGTATAAGCTTCAGGTCGTCACCCGTTTTGCTTTCCCAAGTAAAACCGCCGCCAACAGTTAGCCTGTTAAGTTCGCCGGGTAGTCTATAGGTGGTGAATGTTTTAATGCTGTGCCGAGGTGCTTGGGTGATTAAGCGCTCATTTTCGTCGTTCTTTGTTACGCTGTAAACATACCCGCTGCTTAGGTTCCAGCTTTCAGTGATTGCACCGTTAAATTCCAGCTCTATACCTTCTGTTGTTGTGTTGTTAAGGAGTTCATAATTAATAAGTGCGCTTTTCCATACGGCCAGGTTGTCTTGGTTTGTCTTAAAGGCTGCTAGGCTGGAGTTTAGTTTTCCTTGGTTGAAGCTGGCTTTAACTCCTGCCTCGTAACTTGTGCCTTCTTCGGGCGGGGCATTCTTTATAAATTGATCAAGAAATGCATCTTGTGGCTGAAAAATGCTCGTATAGCTGGCGTAAATAGACCAGTTTTCATTAAGCTCCTGTACCAGTCCAAGGTAGGGCGTAAAAATACCGGACTCTTTGTTTTTGCTATTCACTTTGATGGGGTTAGAGAAAGTGATGCTTTCAATATTCTTCTTCCAATCTGTCAGTCGACTGCCAAGAAGTAATTTAGTGCTGTCAGTAATGTGCAGGCGAGAGCTGAGGTAGATGCTATTCTGATACTCATCGAATTTACTTTTTCCTGAGTGTTGGAATTCAGGTTCAGGAGTGTCATCTGTCCATGTTGAGTAATTCGGTATGGCGTAGAAAGAGGGCGTCATTACGTAGTTTGGTGTCTTGGAGTTTATATGCGTCAATGCAATTCCAGCCATTAATTCGTGCTGACGTTCGAATAATGAAAACGAGCCTGTCGTATAGCTGTCAAGGCTGCTTTGTTCAGTGGTGCTTGCCCAGTGAGGGCTTTGCAAGCGACTCCCCGCCCCTGTTAATGGATCAATGGAGCCGATAATTGAAGCGTTCAGCGAGTCGTAGTCATAACGACTGTGGTTAATCTCTGTTTTGAAGTTCCAGTCAGGATTGATTTGATGTTCTATAGACGCAAAAGCACTATCAAGATCGTGGTCGTAATAGGACCATGATGGGGTTTTATTGCTATTTGGTTTGGTGGGTAGTTTGTTTCTTTGTGCGTCAACCATTGGGAATGCCGAGAGCGGAGAGTTGGTGTTTCTGCTTATGTGACTTAAACCTAATGTTAGTAGCGTCTTCTCGGTGATATCAAGTTCGGTGATCCCATAAAGGCTGATTTTTTCTTGTTTATAGTTGCTTGTCCAGGCGCCTTGGTTCTTGTAGTCGGCCACAAAGCGGCCGCGAATACTAATGTTCTCGTTGAGTGGTCCAGAAACGTCTAGGCCGCTGCCATATCTACGCCAGTTTCCGGTCTCAGCCGTTAAGATTGCTTGAGGGTCGTAGGTGGGCCTCTTGCGAATCATGTTAATGGTGGCTGACGGTTTGCCTAACCCACTCATAATGCCTGTCGCTCCGCGAACAACCTCAACCCTGTCGTATATAGACATGTCTTGTAGGTAATTGGCCATCGATGATGAGGTCGGAATTCCGTCAATTTGAAAATTGTTGATGCTTGATCCACGTGAGAGTATTTGAGGGGAGTCAGCCCCAACGGTCAGCGATTGAACGCTTATACCTGTGGTTGCTCGAAGAGCATCGGCCAAGTTATCCAGCTTCTGATCTTCCATCCGCTGCCGTGTAATCACCGTCACCGATTGCGGCGTTTCCTGCGGTGTCAGGTTCAAGCGCGTCGAACTACTCGTAGACCCGGTCGTATAAGAGCCGGTCCCCTCGGTAATCGACCCCGGTGCCTTGCCTGAAATGCTCACTGCCGACAGCTCAAGCCCGGTACTGTTTGCCCGTGGCCGTACCTCGTAACGCTTCTCCCCGGTCTTCACCGCCTCCAGCCCGCTGCCTTCGAGCAGGATCGCCAGCGCCTGTTCCACGCTGTAGCTGCCGTCCAGCACCCGGCTCTGTTGGTCTTCGGTCAGGCTGCCGTCGCTGACCAGGAAGATTCCGGCCTGGGCAGCGAAGCGGTTGAGTTGGGTCGACAACGGCCCGGATTCCAGGCGGTACTGCTCGGCGGCGTGGCTGAGCGGGCTGAGCACAGCCAGGGCGATGGCCAGGCTCAGGGGGCGTAACGAGGCGGCGGGCAAGCGGTACATGGGTGGTCCTGTTAGCTGATGGTGTGTGGGTTGTTTTCAGCTAATTCGGATGAGCCGCCGAAAGAGGAACACCTGAATGAAAATAATTTTCAAATGACGTTCAATGTCTGGCTTCCAGACTGATCCACCAAGGCAAGGTTTGCTCCACGCGGATTGGCAGCGCGCTGCTCAACATGCTCAGGGTCTGCGGCAGGTCGTCCTGCGGGAAGGTGCCCACTACCTTGAGCCCGGCGACTTCTGGTGCGACGCCGATATGCCCGTGGTGATAGCGCCGCAGTTCGGCGATGACGTCGGCCAGCGGCTGGTTGTCGGCTTGCAGAATGCCACGGCTCCAGCTTTGCCGGCCGGCGTTGACCGGTTGTTCGGTGCCCAGTTGTTCGCGATTGAAGCGTCGTTCATGACCAGCGTTGACCACAGCGGCAATGCTGGCGCTGTTGCCCATATGAATCGCTACCGCGCCGTCGAACACACTCAGCCGGGTGTCGGTGGTTTCCTGCTGCACACTGAAGCGCGTGCCGAGTGCCTGCAAGCGGCCTTCGGCAGTGTCGACGAAAAACGGCCGAGCATCCTTGGCAGTGTCGATCAGCACTTCGCCGCGCACCAGTTGCAACACCCGCTGCTGGGCGGTGTAAGCGATGTTCAGGGCGCTGTCGCTGTTGAGCCACAGGCGCGTGCCGTCATCCAGGCGCAGCGCGCGCACTTCGCCCACCGCCGTACGCTGATCGGCACGCCAGGCCAGCAGGTTCTGCTCCAGCGGTCGCCAGCCGAGCCGCGCCAGCAGCGCTGCACCGCCGAACAGCGCCAGGCCCAGCAATACATTGCGCCGGCTCTGGCGCACTTGCCGCGCCCCGGCCAACGTGGCCCGTGCGGTGTCGCGCTCGCCTTGCAGGGGTGAGAAGCGCGCACTGATCCGCTCGACATACTGCCAGGCACGTTGATGACTGTCGTGCTGGTCATGCCAGCGTTGCCAGTCAGCGTGCAGGTGCGGGTCTTTCTCGGCCTGCAACCGCGCGTACCAGTGCGCAGCCTGTTTGAGAACGGCGTGGTCCAGTGATTCAGACGAGGGCTTCATCCAGCTCTACTTCCAGCAACAGGCATTGGAACATGGCCTGGGCCAGGTATTTGGTCACCGTGCGTTGCGAGACGCCCAGTTGCTCGGCGATCTTGCGGTAGGTCAGGCCATCGAGCTGCGCCAGCAAGAAAGCCTCGGCCACTCGGGGCGGCAGCTTGGCGAGCATGGTGTGGACCTGTTGCAGCGCTTCGAGAATCACCGCCCGATGCTCTTCCGAGGGCGCGTAGGTTTCCGGTCTGCTGGCCAGCACCTCGAACCATGCATGCTCTACCTCGCGGCGCCGCCAGAAGTCCACGCATACATGCCGCGACATGGTGTGCAAATAGGCCCGTGCATGGCTGTCGCTGTCGAACTGCCGTGGCCGGGCCAGCAAGCGCACGAACACATCATGGGCCAGGTCCGCCGCATCGCTGGCATTGCCCAGGCGCTTGTTCAGCCAGGCATGAATCCAGCCGTGATGAGCGGTGTAATAGCCCAGCACCTGCTGTGAGTAGGCGTCGTCCAAGGTTGACATGAGAGCAAGTACTCTTTGGGAACTGTTCGCATCTTATGCGCGCCAGGGCGGGTGGAGCAAATGCTCGTTGCGTGGCGATGGGCAGGTTGACTCTGTTTCTGGGCATTTCAGTAACAGCAACAGTTGACATCCTCCCCGTCCTAAAGGGCCGGGATTCCCACAATTGGACGCTCATGCCCGAGCGCGAGAATGTTCTTTGCGGCGTTGACGTCGCGGTCGTGGGTGACACCGCACCCACAACAAGTCCATTCCCTTATTCCAAGCCCTGCGATACCTCTGGGCCTCGAGTCCGGCAATTGCTTGCAGCTCGAACAGGTTTGGGTGGTGTTTCTCTCGCTAACAACATTGAAAACCGTGCCTGCGTGATCGCATTTGTATTCCAGCATGGTTTTCAATTGGCCCCAGCCGGCGTCCAGCACCGACTTGGCCATCCTGGTTTTCGCGAGTTTCAGTGAGCTCACATCGCCCACCCCAATGACGCCACAACGCGCTACCAGCGCGTTGCTGAACTTATGCAGGCAATCCTTGCGGCGGTTCGCAATTTTGGCGTGAATCGCCCGCACACGGGCCTTCTTGCCGGCGCGCTGGGCCGTGCCCAGGGCGCTCTCCAGATCCCGGTAGAACCTGCCGCTTTCAAGGCGATCACCGTCGCTGCAGGTGGCCGTGGTTTTCAGTCAGAGGTCGATACTCACCGCGTCCTGGCCTGGCGATAACTGGCGGTCGACCTCGACCACGACGTTGAAATACCAGCGTCCACGGCTGTCCTCGTTGAAGCTACCGGATCTGAATTTAAAGCCCGCCAGGCCGTAGCTGCCCTAGACCTTGAAGTGCTGTCTGTTGAAGACGACCTGGCCGTTTTTCCAGACAGCAGCGCCGGCCTTGAGGGGCACCCAGCCCAGGCTGCGCCGAGCGCCGCCCGAGCAGCGCCAGCGTAGCTGGCGCTTTTTGAACTGCTTGCGCCGTCTGACATATTCGTCGGCAACAGCCTGCACCGATTGGCTGTGCAGTCCCAGGTCCTTGCCGGCCCCGTTGGTGTACTTGTGAATGTCGAACGCTGACAGAAAACGACCGCGCTCACGAATCGTGCGACTGCTCAACTCGTTTACGTAGTTCCACACAAAATTCACAGCGCGAGACGCTTCACGCAGCTGCGCTGCGTGCTTGTCTCGCACTCGAATCTTGAGGGTTTTGGTCGCTTTCATTTCAGTCATGAAACACAGAATAGGGGCGGTTTTTGGGGTTTTAACCCCTATGACCGCTTCGCGGTGGCGCTTTCATCCCCCACCTGAAGGAAGGGGCTTTTCGCGCCAGCTTGGTAATGTCTTTGTTCGTGTCCGATGAATGGATTATGGTCATGCGCGCTGCTCTGCCTGACTTCCTTTGTTGGACAGATAGGATGAGTCTTTCTGAAACGAGTCCATGCTAAGCCCGCTGTTATGGAGGTCGCCGGAAAATAGTAGTCATCGTTTTAACCTCACTGAAACCTGCCACACAGGCCGACACAGGCCGATTCCAGAAAATCAGAATCGGCCTACAGAACAACGCCGGGATCAGGGTCGGTCAAGCCCTCAGAACTTCATGGATTCGTCTTTGAAACCAAACTTCACCATCAACCTCTGCCACAACCCCATCGGCTTCGGCACCTCGGCCAGCAAGTGCGGCATGTCCTGCCAGCGCACCCATGAATCGTTGCGCCATTGCAGCAACTGCAAGGTATGGCCCAGCCATTCCAGGCGATTGATGCTCGGTTCTTCAAGCATGCGTTCGGCACGCCGGTGCAGTTCGGGCAGGACTTCGTGGGTCAACCACTGACGCAGGCTGCGGTTCTCCGGGACGTAGTGGTGGATCAACAGGGCGAAGACGCCGGACTCGCTGATCATCAGGCAGCGTTCGTAAAGTCCGTGGGAGTTGAGCCAGACCATGCGGCGCTGGTCGTGGTCGAGTTTGAGAGTATTGCGTTCGTCGAGCCGCTTGCCCATCAGGCGGGCCAGATCTGCCAGGCAGAACCAGGCCTGGCTGTCATGGCGGATGGTGCGCAGACGGCGGTGATGGCGGAAAAAGGGCTCTGCGTCGAAGTGTTCGGGGCAGGGTGGACAGGTATTGAGTAAGTGCATGGGCGATCTCCAACTGTGGTGGAACTGCCCAAAATCGTCGCCAGACGATAATGGTGGCAGCTGTGCGAGGGCTGGCGAACCGGGACAGAAGGCAAAACCCAGCAGACCTTAAGGTCTCCGACGCACAGCCGCCATGACACTTGGCTGCGGGCGTGACTATACCCGCAACTTGTCTGGAGCTGTTGCACCATCTGAAGACCGGGTCGCCAAACCCGGCTCGCTGAATTTGCAGCGAGTGTCGGGCAGGGTAGTCAGACGTCCAGCGTGTGAATAGAGGGTGTCCGGTGATCCGGAAAAATTCAGAAATGGACTACAGACTGTTTGGCACTTTATAGATCAGGCGTTCTTCAAATGCCTGTACCGTCATGACAGGCTTGTTCGCCTGCAAGCCCTTACACTGAACTGACCCGGAGTTGAATACAAGGAACTGCCATGGATGCTCCCATACCCCTCCAATTCAACCCCATCGACCTCGACCGTCACGCCGACCTGTGCGTGCGCTTTCGTGAGGATGTGTTCCAGTTGGCGCTAGGCACGACGCTGCCGCTGCATGGCGAAGACGGGCAGGGGGCGGGGCGTTATCTGGACTGGCTGGCGCAGCGCTCGCAGGCGCTGCCGGGCAGCATGATGCATGTCTGGCAGGGCGACGAGATCGTCGGGCAACTGGAGTTGAGCCAGCCGCAGCCGGCGCTGGGCTATGTGCATCTGTTCTATCTCACTGAGCCTCACCGTCATCTGGGCCTGGGCCAGCAGTTGCATGATCGGGCGATCGCGTTCTTTCGCCAGCGGCAGTGCACGACCCTGCAGTTGTCGGCGAGCCCGGATAACCTTCCGGCGCTGCGCTTTTACCAGCGCAATGGCTGGCGTGATATTGGCCCGCGTGAGGCGACACCGGGGGCTAACCTGTTCGAGCGGGCCATGTGAGATTTTCACTGGAGTGAGCTGTTTCAGCATTTGCTGAACAGCCCGATTCCAGTGAAATTGTGCGTGGCGGTGCACTGCTCACCCGTCTTGTTCAAGCCGTCAGCCGGTCATCCCTGAAATCGCGCAGGGCCTGTTCGATCTCTTCGCGGCTGTTCATCACGAACGGCCCGTACTGCACGATTGGCTCATGCAAAGGCTTACCGGCAATCAGCAATACCCTGGCTCCGGCAGCGCTTTCGATACGCAGTTCGCCGTCTTCTCCCAAACGCACCAGGCGGCTGGCTGCCACCGTTTGCGGGCAACCGCCGATCGCGACCTCACCTTCATACACGTAGAGCAACGCCCGATGCCCGTCCGGCAGCCGGGGGCTGATGCTGGCGCCCGCTGGCAGGTGCAGGTCGAAATACTGCGGCTCGGTGTCCGGGCGCTGTACGGCGCCGGCCTGTTGCATCTGACCGTCGTCAAACTGGCCGGCGATCACCACCACCTCAATGCCATTGGCGGTGGTCAGGCGTGGAATATGTTCTGGCTGGATGTCCTGATAACTGGCATCCATCAACTTGTTTTTGCCCGGCAGGTTCAGCCACAACTGGAAGCCGCGCATCACGCCTTGCTCCTGCTCCGGCATCTCGCTGTGGATGATGCCGCGGGCTGCGGTCATCCACTGCACGCCGCCGCCTTGCAACAGGCCGACGTTGCCCATGTGGTCTTCGTGGCGCATCCGCCCTTCAAGCATGTAGGTAACGGTCTCGAAGCCACGGTGCGGGTGCGGCGGAAAGCCGGCGATATAGTCGTCGGGCTGGTCAGAGCCGAACTCGTCGAGCATCAGGAACGGGTCGAACTGCTCCACCCCAGGGCCGCCAAACACGCGAGTCAGCTTGACCCCGGCACCGTCGGAAGCGGGCTGGCCAGTGTGGATCGACAGGACTTTGCGAAATGTGGTCATGAGTGGCGCTCCGTGTGGTGCAAATGAACTTGGCTAAATTGTATATCGCATTGATCGATTGAAAGGCTCAAAATTTCTTTATAAATTATCAGTATGTTTGATGAGTCTGCTGGCATAGCTCTACGCTACGTTTTTCAGCGGGCATCAGCTCAGACGTTTCCTACGTTATAGGAAGTACTGTCTTGCATCCGTGGCTTGGGCTTGACGATAAATTTGCGTCGAAGACTGCTTAGGGGCAATGCAATGTTAATGGGGCACGTATCTTATTTTTTTAGACGGCCGGATTTTAAGGGGCGTTCGAATCGCAAAGAGCTTTTCTCTTTCTTGATATCGTTTAGCGTTATTTTCTACCTGTATCTGCAGATCAGATTGTTGGCGCCAGGGTCTGACCTGGTATGGCAGGTCGAGTTGCTGATGATCTATATCCTGGCGCCTTTACCCGCCTTGCTTGCACGTCGTATTCATGACATTGGCTGTAGTGCCTGGGTCAGCCTGGCTTGGTTGCTGCCGTTCGCAGGTCTTGTTCTCTGTGCATGGATGCTTCTCGAAAAAGGAGAACCGGGGGAGAACTATTACGGATTGCCACCCGCTTGAAATATCTGGCGTGTCAGGGGCGCCTGACTTTCATTTGTGATGAGTGCGTCGGCAGAATTTAGCCCGGTAGGGAACTCAATCCGTGAAAATGATGCTCATCGCCTGTCGCGATATGTTGCAGTTCAGAGGGCGTACCCAGCGACGGAATTTTTTGTATTACCAGCTCTTTTATACGGCAGGGGTGATCGCTCTTTTTATGTTTGAGAGTGATTCGAGGATCGTGAGGGGCGGTGTTCAACTGGGAGTAGTGACGGCTGGATTCATCGCCCTCAATTTAGTACCCGGTCTGGCCATCACGTATCGGCGACTTCACGATGCCGATTTCAACGGGCTGTGGTTTTTGGTCACCTTCATTCCGCTTTATGGGCCTTTGTTTCTGTTGATGCTATGTCTGTCATCCGGGTCGGTAGGCGTGAACAGCTATGGGCCTTGCCCACGCAGGTCTAAGGCTGCCGAGAGCAAAGTGCAGAGCGGTCAGGAAACGTGCGTAACTCGCCTTGACGTATCGGCATGACGTTGTGGGATGTCATGTATTTGTCCGTGAAAGTTGAGTTGCAAGCTTCTGTACAGACTGCGCCGCTGAGTCTGGCAGCTCTCCAGTTGATTAATCTGTCCAGATAGTAAAGGTGCACGATGAAAGAAGTTATTCAGGTCTATACAAAGGCCTTTGACTTTGATGGGCGTTCGAGTGTCAGAGAATTTATTTATTACTCGGTTTTCCTGTTGACGATTCTGGGGGTGCTGGTTTATCTGGTGTTTGACAGCGCCACTCAGCTCCCTGAGCAGGTGGTAGAACTTTTCATTCTACTCAACGTTTTGCCCAATCTTGCTTTGACTGTACGGCGTTTACATGACCTGGATAAAAGCGGGTGGTGGATATTGATCAGTCTGGTTCCTGTGGCTGGGCCATTGACTCTTTGGCTTATGATGTTTTTTCCAGGTACGCAAGGCGATAATCGCCATGGTGCTGCCCCTTCGAGGTTGCACAAAGCCAATGACTCCTGAAGGCAGTCGACACGGATGAACGACGCAGTAAAAAGGCCAACCCGGTCACCCGGATTGGCCTTTGTCGTTACTGCGCGCCTTACTCGGCAATCATCAACTTGCGTGATTCGCTGTACACATAACGCACTTTCTCGTACTCGAACGGCGAGTTCATCTGGCCGTAGCGGAAGCTGGTTACGTAGCGTTTGTCGATGCCGCGCAGAATCAAAATTTCCGGGTGGTCGCTGCTGACCTGGGCGACGTTGAGGAAGTTGATCTGCGACTCAGCCGCCACGTCGAAGATCAGGCCGCCGGTGTCACGCAGGTTGGATGGGCCAAACAGCGGCAGGACGATGTACGGGCCGGCCGGCACGCCATAGAAGCCCAGGGTCTGACCGAAGTCTTCGCTCTGTTTGGGCAGGCCCATCATGGTCGCCGGGTCCCACAGGCCGGCCACACCGATGGTGGTGTTGAGCAGCAGGCGCCCGGTGGTCTGCAGTGAGCGCTGGCCCTTGAACTGCAGCATGCTGTTGAGCAGGTTGGGCACGTCGCCCAGGTTGCTGAAGAAGTTGCTTACGCCACTGCGCACAAAACCCGGCGTGATGTAGCGGTAACCGTCGACCACCGGCAGGAATACCCACTCGTCGAAGCGGTAGTTGAAATGCCAGACCCGGCGGTTCCACGACTCCAGCGGGTCAAAGACTTCCAGGGCGTTGGTCGAGGCACGCTCGAACTCTCGCTGGTCCAGGCCGGGGTTGAACTTCAGCGACTTGAGCGGCTGGGTAAAGCCGTCTTCGTCGTAGTTGCGCACTACCGTGGCCTGGTCTTTGGTGGCGTGGGAAATTTCAGTCTGGTCGGCCGCCTGGGCCATACCGGCAGCCAGCAGGGCGGCAAGCAGTAAATGACGTTTAGCCACGGAAGAACTCCAGCATGGCGTCGCTGTTGACGCGGTAGTTGAGGTTGCCGCAATGACCGCCGTAAGGATAAACGGTCAGGCGATCGCCGAAAGTCTGGCGCAGGAAGCCCAGGTCGCCAGGGCCCAGAATCACGTCGTCAGCGTTGTGCATGACGGCGATCTTGCTGTTGTTGTGCAGGTAGTCCTTGAGCGAATAGAGGCTGACCTGGTCGACCAGTTGCAGCAGGCTGCCGCCATCGGTGCGGGCACGCCACATGGGAATCAACTGCTCGGTCATGTAGCAGTCGAAGTCGCACTGCATGGCGCGTTTGAGGAACGGGGTCAGGCTGGTGCCTTCGCTGATCGGGAACTTCGGCGGGGTGATCAGGCCGCGGCGGTTGATCAGGTCCGAGGTAAAGGCGATGTCGGCGGAAGAGAAGCGGAACGAGGTGCCGATCAGCATGGCCATCTGTTCGTTGCTCAAGTGTTCCTTGGACATCTGGAAGTCATAGAGCAGTGCATCGTTGAGGTCGATGTAGCCTTTTTGCTGGAAGTAGCGGGTCAGTTTGGCCAGCACCAGCTCATAGAAGGTGGTGGTGTTGTTGATGCCCTTGACCTGGGTCTGCACCAGCTTGTCGAGGTTGCTCACCGAGGTGTAGAGGTTGACCGGCGGGTTGAGCAGCAGCACCTTCTTGAAGTTGAAGCTGCGGCGGGTTTCGTCCAGGTGGCTGACGAACGCAGCATTCAGCGCGCCCAGGCTGTAACCGGTCAGGTAGAAGTCGGTAATCGGCAAGTCAGCGTGCTGGGCACGAACGCCTTGCATCACCCGATACAGGTCTTCAGCGTCTTCTTTGGAGAGCCCTGGCGTTGCATAACGCGAAGCCGAGCTCATGAAGTCGTAGCTGGTCGGCGACGACAATTGCACAACGTGGTAGCCCGCCCCGTAATACAGCTTCTTGAGGTATTCGTTGAGGGTGCTGTTATACGCCGCGCCCGTGCCGGCAATCAGGAAAATCAGCGGCGCCGCATGATCCTGGCGGGCCAGACGATAACGCAGTTTTTTCACCGCCCAGAAGTTGTCGGGCAGGGTGAACTCGCGCTCTGGATGCAGGTTGAGATAGAAATCGTCCTGATCGATGTCGTCGTCGGACGGCAGATCCGGACGCAGATCAGGCGGGGTGGTGGCGATGGTCGCTTCGAATGGGTTAGTCAGCGGATAGCCATAAGTGGCCGGGTCGACGTTTTTAGCCAGGGCGGCTGCACTCAGGCAGAGACCACCCAGGACTGCAGCTAAGCGCAGGAGACGGAGCATGACTAAATCCCTTGGGAATGAGGTACAGAAAAGGTACGCAGGCTATGACCGTCGACATAGTGCCAAAGTGCCGTACCTGCGCGCGATCCTTTCTGGGCATCTCTGAAAACTGACTGCGTTTTTTGAAACGCCCATGTAACGGCGGTGAAACGATACACCTTTCGTCAAGTCAGGCATGTAGGAATGTGCGCTTTTTAGCGTAGTAATTGCGATGCAAGTCGGCTTTGCCGCGTTGGGGAGGTGTGAAAGGCCAGATAGCACAAAGGGAGCCATGGGCTCCCTTTTGAGTCGTGTCGCGTGCTCTTTTTATTTTTATAGGGTGGTGTGTTGTTGTTTTTGTTGGGCCACCCTTCACTGCATTTCATGCGACCTCAATGGAGGTCAAGAGCAAACGTATTTTTTTGAGCGCTGACTCGCTTCAATCGACTGCCTGCACAGCAGTGCGATCCAACCAGTTCTGTGCTACCTCAAGGTAGTTTTATTGTTCTGTGCCTGGTTGCGTGGTCTTTTGCAAAAGACCCGGTGGAGCTGAATCTACTTCAAAAAAATCTGTTGGCTTCGTCTCTGCCCGTGTTGTTCTTGTTATGTCAGATCCGTACGTTTTGTTTTTATTGGGTTGCTGCCGTTTTTCTTGTTCTTGTTGTACAGGAGATAAAGCACTACCCATGCCAACTTTTTAATATCCTTATAAATCAATGGTTTGCGATTTTTCAGGAACGTCTGCGCATCGGCATCGCGTCGATGTGTTCCCGTGTTACCCGCTGCGGGTCAGCATGGACCCCGTATCGGTAACACATTGTGTTCCCTCCACCGACGCCCTGAATGGGTGCGCTGGCGTTTTTTTCAGGTGAGTGGCCAATCTCGCGGCTACTGTCATGCAGGGGCATCACTAAGGATGGTTTTCAGCTGCCAACCAATCGATGTGTCGTGATTTTGGTGTGCATGTCGTTGATGGCGGTGTGATGTCGTTTACCGCTTGCCAGGGGTCGCTGGCAGATCATGTCGCTTTGCAGGGGGGGCAGATTATCAATGGGCCGCAGCGGTGAGCGCCGTTGCCGGCAAGAGTTATTGAAACGTGGAGGGTGCGCATCGCCCCATATTCGGGCGTGGTGGGCAGTCCTGAGAAAAACAACGTCAAAAATGCCCGACGCTGGTCGGTGCAAGGACTCTACCGGGGAAGTAATGATGAATATGCGCAAAATTCTGGGGGCGGGTGCCGCTCTGGTACTGGCCGCCAGCTCCACGCTGGCCATTGCTGAAACCAAGACAGTGAGTATTGGCTACGTTGAAGGCTGGTCTGACAGTGTCGCCACCACCTTCGTGGCCGCCGAGGTGCTCAAGCAGAAGCTCGGTTATGACGTCAAACTGCAGTCGGTCGCGGCCGGGATCATGTGGCAGGCGGTGGCCACTGACAAACTCGACCTGATGCTCTCGGCGTGGTTGCCAGGCACCCATGGCGAGTACATCGCCAAGTACAAAGGGCAGGTGGTGGATTACGGTCCGAACTTCAAGGATGCCCGCATCGGTCTGATTGTTCCTGAGTACGTGAAAGCCCAGAGCATCGCAGACCTCAAGACTGACGACTCCTTCAAGAACAAGATTACCGGTATCGATGCCGGTGCCGGGGTCATGCTCAAGACCGACCAGGCCATCAAGGACTACGCTCTGGACGGCTATAAACTGCAGGCCAGTTCCGGTGCCGGGATGATCGCCGAGCTGACCCGTGCGGTAAAACGCAATGAATCCATTGCCGTTACCGGCTGGGTGCCGCACTGGATGTTCGCCAAGTGGAAACTGCGCTTCCTGGAAGACCCTAAAGGCGTCTACGGCGCTGCTGAAACGGTCAACAGCGTCGGCAGCCTGAGCCTGGAAAAGAAAGCCCCGGACGTGGTCGCGTTCCTGAAAAACTTCCAGTGGGAGTCCAAGGACGAAATCGGTCAGGTGATGCTGGCCATCCAGGAAGGCGCCAAGCCTGAAGTCGCTGCCAAGGAATGGGTAGAGAAAAACCCGGCCCGCGTCGCGGCCTGGACCGGCAAGTAACTGCTACTTCCCCCTTTTGCGGCCTGCGGGCCGCCTTTTCGAAAACCACCCGGCGCGCTTCGTCGGGTGGTTTTGCGTTTTATACGGCCGGTACTCAGCGCAACCGGTATCTGTCTAATCTCTCTTTCCTGACATTTGCCGACGCCGCTTCGCAGCGGCCGGTGCAGCTCGCCTGGCTCCAGACTCACAAATTAATATCGTTCTAATACTAAGGTCGTCTGGAGTCGTTCCAAGAGCTGACTAAAGTGAAGCAGTGTCATCTCATCCTATGCTGCGAGGACAAAAACAATGAACGACAGCATCTACCAAAAGATACAAGACAACCCCAGGTTCAAGGAGCTGGTGGCCAAGAGGGAGCGTTTCGCCTGGATTCTTTCAGCGATCATGCTCAGCCTCTACGCCGCCTTTATCCTGTTGATCGCTTATGGCCCCCACATTCTGGGCGCCAAGCTGAGCGCAACGTCCACGGTGACCTGGGGCATGCCGATCGGGGTCGGCCTGATCGTCACCGCGTTTATCCTGACCGGCGTCTACGTACGTCGTGCCAACGGTGAATTCGACGAGCTGAACAACGCCGTACTCAAGGAGATTCAGCAATGATCCGTCGTCTCTCTGCGGCACTTGCGCTGACCGCTTTCGCACCCGCACTGATGGCGGCTGATGCCCTCACCGGCGCAGTGCAAAAGCAAGCTCTCAACGTCCCGGCGATCGTCATGTTCGTCGCGTTCGTGGTGTTCACCCTGTACATCACTTACTGGGCCTCCAAGAAAAACAACTCGGCGTCGGACTACTACGCCGCCGGCGGCAAGATCACCGGTTTCCAGAACGGCCTGGCGATTGCCGGTGACTACATGTCGGCGGCGTCATTCCTGGGGATTTCCGCGCTGGTTTACACCTCTGGCTACGATGGCCTGATCTACTCGATCGGCTTTTTGGTGGGCTGGCCGATCATTCTGTTTTTGATTGCCGAGCGCTTGCGTAACCTGGGCAAGTACACCTTTGCCGACGTGGCTTCCTACCGCCTCAAGCAGATGGAAATCCGTACCCTGTCGGCGTGTGGCTCGCTGGTGGTGGTGGCGTTCTACCTGATCGCGCAGATGGTCGGTGCCGGCAAGCTGATCCAGTTGCTGTTTGGGCTGGACTACACCGTTGCGGTGATCCTGGTGGGTATCCTGATGTGCCTGTACGTGCTGTTCGGCGGCATGCTGGCGACCACTTGGGTACAGATCATCAAAGCGGTGATGCTGCTCTCCGGTGCTTCGTTCATGGCGCTGATGGTCATGAAACACGTCAACTTCGACTTCAACCAACTGTTCTCCCAGGCGGTTGCCGTGCACCCTAAAGGTGAGGCGATCATGAGCCCGGGCGGCCTGGTTAAAGACCCGATCTCGGCGTTCTCGCTGGGCCTGGCGCTGATGTTCGGTACGGCTGGCCTGCCACACATCCTGATGCGCTTCTTTACCGTCAGCGACGCCAAGGAAGCCCGCAAGTCGGTGTTCTATGCCACCGGTTTCATTGGCTACTTCTACATCCTGACCTTCATCATCGGTTTCGGCGCGATCCTGTTGGTCAGCACCAACCCGGTGTTCAAGGACGCGGCTGGCGCGTTGATCGGCGGTAACAACATGGCGGCGGTGCATTTGTCCAACGCCGTGGGCGGCAGCCTGTTCCTGGGCTTTATCTCTGCGGTAGCCTTCGCCACCATTCTGGCTGTAGTAGCCGGTCTGACCCTGGCAGGCGCGTCGGCGGTCTCCCATGACCTGTATGCCAGCGTGATCAAGAAAGGCAAGGCCAACGAGAAAGACGAGATCCGCGTGTCGAAGATGACCACCATCGCGCTGGCTGTGGTTGCGATCATCCTGGGTATTGCCTTCGAGAGCCAGAACATCGCGTTCATGGTCGGCCTGGCATTCTCCATCGCTGCAAGCTGCAACTTCCCGGTGCTGCTGCTCTCGATGTACTGGAAGAACCTGACCACCCGTGGCGCCATGATTGGCGGCTGGATGGGCTTGATCAGCGCCGTGGTGCTGATGATTCTCGGCCCGACCATCTGGGTGCAGATTCTGCATAACCCTAAAGCAATCTTCCCGTACGAGTACCCGGCGCTGTTCTCGATTGCCATTGCATTCGTGGGCATCTGGTTCTTCTCGATCACCGACAAGTCCAAGGCAGGTGAGGATGAGCGTGCGCTGTTCGTGCCACAGTTTGTCCGTTCGCAAACCGGTCTGGGTGCCAGCGGTGCGGTATCGCACTGATTGACAGCTAAACCGCGACAACAAAAAAGCAGCCGTCAGGCTGCTTTTTTGTGGGGCCGGTTTTAGCGTGGCTGAACATCCGTCGGCGCGATGTCCAGCCGCGCATTCATATCCTGCCCAGTAACACCAGTACCAGCAGAATGACCAGAATGGTCCCGACCACGCCCGACGGTCCGTAACCCCAGCTACGCGAGTGGGGGAACACTGGCAGGCCGCCGATCAGTAGCAGGATCAGGATGATGATGAGAATTGTACTGATGCCCATGATGAGTTCCTTCTTTCAATATAAGGGAGCCAAGATTGCCGGAGGAATTCATGACACCCTTGATGTCATGTCTCGTGGCCTCTTGAATAATCCGACTCTGGGCGTTGAATAAAGGTTCTAAGCGCTTTGAATATATTTTTACAAATTAGCTTCGTTAAAATACCGGGTAGCCCAGTCTGAAAGTTGCAACTTTCCTGGCGGTATAAAGTCTGCGAGCGCGCGGCAGTGAAAGATTGAACTTACAGCGGCCGGTGACGTATTCGCCGCCGATTAAAAGGAGGGGTTATGTTGATGCGTCTGGCGGCCGATGCGGTATTGGTCGTGCACCTGCTGTTCATCGTGTTTGTGCTGTTTGGCGGTTTGCTGGTGCTGCGCAAGCCCTGGCTGGCGGTGCTCCACCTGCCTGCGGTGGCCTGGGGGGCGGCGGTGGAGTTTCTGCACCTGTACTGCCCGCTCACGCCACTGGAAAACCACCTGCGCAGCTTGGCCGGCCAGCAGGGTTATGACGGCGGTTTCGTCGAGCATTACTTGATCGCGCTGATCTATCCGGCGGGTTTGACGATGCAGCACCAGTTATGGCTTGGCAGCGTGGTGCTGGTTATCAATGCCCTGGCTTATAGCCTGGTGTGGCGACGTTGGCGTAGACGCTGAGCGATGCAGTAATTACGACGTTTGCGTCTGCAATGTAGGTTATTTCCTTCAGCTAATTCCGGCGAGTGTGCAGGACATGGCTGATTTTACTTCGCCACATTGAAGCACTCTGCCGCGCGCGGCACTCTGCCCATTCACGGGATTGCAAGAGTGCACAAACATGTTGGTATTAACACGCGAAGTAGGCGAAACCTTTTCCATCGGTGACGAAATCACCGTGCAAGTGCTGGGCGTCAGTGGTAATCAGGTGCGCTTCGGTTTTGACGCCCCCAAACACGTCAAGATCCATCGCGCCGAAGTGTTCCGGCGCATTATCAAGACCTTGTCCGAACCTGATGAGCAGCCGCAGCCGCAGCAACAGTCGCCGGCAGCCTGAGCGGCTCAGGGATTATCCGGATTGCTCAGTCGAACAACTCTTTGGGCACTTCATGGCGAGCCATCAACTGGCACTGCTGGCTCTCGATGTCGAAGAAAATCACGGCCTGGCCTTTGCTGAGGGCGTGACGCACCCGCAATACCCGGGTCTGCAGCGGCGTGTCGTCGCCGTTATCGGTGCCGTCGCGGGTCACGAAGTCTTCGATCAGGCGGGTCAGGGTGTCGGGTTCGAGTTGCTCAAAGGGAATCAGCATGGATGGCTCTCGCGGCAGGGCCGGGGATGATAGTGCAGGGCCGCAGGTTATGCACCCGGCAGGATGCATGCCCTGCGGCAGCCAGGCCGGCTCAGCTGCTTTCGCGACCCTGGCCGATCAGGCTATCGACCGGCGGCACGCGGGTTTCCGGTTCCATCTGGGTGTCGTGCTCCAGCTGGTGGCTGAAGCTTTCCAGCGAGGCCTTGGCCGGTTGCGCGTCACTGTCGAATACCGGCGGGCTGAGGATGTAGGCGCTCAGCAGTTTGCTCAGCGCCGCCAGGCTGTCGATGTGGGTGCGCTCGTAGCCGTGGGTGGCATCGCAACCGAACGCGATCAGCGCGGTGCGGATGTCATTGCCGGCGGTAATCGCCGAATGGGCATCGCTGAAGTAATAGCGGAACACGTCGCGGCGTACCGGCAGTTCCTGCTCGGCGCCCAGCCGTAGCAAGTGGCGCGACAGGTGATAGTCATACGGGCCGCCGGAGTCGAGCATCGCCACACTGACCGCGTGTTCGCTGGAGTGCTGGCCGGGGGCGACCGGCGCGATATCGATACCGACGAACTCACTGACGTCCCAAGGCAGTGCCCCGGCCGCACCGGTGCCGGTTTCTTCGGTGATGGTGAACAGCGGGTGACAGTCGATCACCGGCTCCAGGCCGCTGTCGACCACCGCCTTGAGCGATGCCAGCAGGGCAGCTACACCGGCTTTGTCGTCCAGGTGGCGGGCGCTGATGTGGCCGCTTTCAGTGAACTCCGGCAGCGGGTCAAAGGCGACATAGTCACCGATGCCCACACCTAACGACTCGCAGTCGGCGCGGGTCGCACAGTAAGCGTCCAGGCGCAGTTCGATATGATCCCAACTGACCGGCATCTGGTCCACGGCGGTATTGAAGGCGTGCCCGGAGGCCATTAGCGGCAGCACGCTGCCACGGATCACGCCGGTGTCGGTGAACACACTGACCCGGCTGCCCTCGGCAAAGCGGCTCGACCAGCAGCCCACCGGCGCCAGGCTCAGGCGGCCGTTGTCTTTGACCTCGCGGACACAGGCGCCGATGGTGTCGACGTGGGCTGATACCGCACGGTCCGGGCTGCTCTTGCGGCCCTTGAGGGTAGCGCGAATGGTGCCACGCCGGGTCAACTCGAAAGGAATATCCAGTTCTTCAAGGCGCTCGGCGACATAGCGCACGATGGTATCGGTAAAGCCGGTGGGGCTGGGAATCGCGAGCATTTCCAGCAGGACTTTCTGCAGGTAATTCAGATCCGGATCAGGGATGGTTGCATTAGACATGATGGAGGGCTCCTCTGGAGCAGCTACTGGTTACACGCTACAAGCTGCAAGCCGGAGTGGATATGGCTTGCAGCTTGTAACCTGGTGGTTGTAGCTGTGTTTCAACTATGAGCTGGAAGGCTATGGGGAAAGAGTAGATCGACAAAGCGTTCTGCGGTGGGTTGTGGTTCATGATTGGCCAGGCCGACCCGTTCATTGGCCTCGATGAACACGTACTCGGGCTGGTCGGCGGCAGGCACCATCAGGTCCAGGCCGACCACCGGAATGTCCAGTGCCCGTGCCGCACGCACGGCGGCGTCGCTGAGCACCGGGTCAAGGATCGCTGTGACATCTTCCAGGCAGCCGCCGGTGTGCAGGTTGGCGGTGCGGCGCACGGCCAGGCGCTGGTCCATGGGCAGGATATCGTCGTAAGCGAAACCGGCATCGCGCACTGTGCGTTCGGTTTCCTCGTCCATGGGGATCCGGCTTTCTCCGCCGGTTGCCGCCGCGCGGCGGCGGCTCTGGGCTTCGATCAGCTGCTTGATGGTATGGCGGCCGTCACCGACCACCTCTGCGGGGCGGCGGATCGCCGCTGCAACCACTTCAAAGCCGATCACCACAATGCGCAGGTCCAAGCCTTCGTGGAAGCTTTCCAGAATGACCCGGGTATCGAACTGCCGGGCCCGCTCGATGGCTTGCTGTACTTCTTCGATGCTGCGCAGGTCCACTGCCACGCCTTGGCCCTGCTCGCCGTCGAGGGGCTTGACCACGATCCGGCCATGCTCTTCGAGAAACGCCAGGTTGTCGTCGGCGCTGCCGGCGCGCACTTGCGCGGGCAGGCATAAGCCAGCGGCTTTCAAGGCGCGATGGGTCAGGCTCTTGTCCTGGCACAAGGTCATGCTCACGGCGCTGGTCAGGTCGCTGAGCGATTCGCGGCAACGCACCCGACGGCCACCGTAACTCAGGGTGAACAACCCGGCATCGGCATCATCGACTTGCACATCGATACCCCGCCGATGTGCTTCCTCGACAATGATCCGCGCATAGGGGTTGAACTCTGCTTGCGGACCAGGACCGAGAAACAGCGCTTCATTGATGCCGTTCTTGCGCTTGATGGCGAAGGTCGGCAGGGTGCGAAAGCCCAGCTTGGCGTACAACGCCTTGGCCTGATGGTTGTCGTGCAGTACCGACAGGTCCAGATAGCTCAGGCCGCGGCTCATGAAGTGCTCGATCAGGTGGCGCACCAGCACTTCGCCGACACCCGGACGGCTGCAGTTGGGGTCCACCGCCAGGCACCACAGGCTGCTGCCTTTTTCCGGGTCGTTGAACGCCTTGAGGTGATTAAGCCCCATGACACTGCCAATGATCGCATTACTGCCTTCGTCTTCGGCCAGCCAGTACACCGGGCCGCCTTGATGGCGTGGGGTCAGCAATTCAGGATCAATCGGCAGCATGCCGCGAGCCAGATACAGGTTGTTGATCGCCTGCCAGTCGGCCTCGCTCTGGGCCCGACGAATCCGGAAACCGCGAAACACCCGATGCGCCTGCCGGTAGTCGCTGAACCACAGGCGCAGCGTGTCGGACGGATCAAGAAACAGCTGTTGCGGTGCCTGGGCCAGCACCTGCTGCGGCGCAGCCACATACAGCGCGATATCGCGCTCGCCGGATTTTTCGTTGAGCAGCTCCTGGGCCAGCGCCGCCGGCTCCGGGTAGGTGTGGCCGATCAGCAGCCGCCCCCAACCGCAATGCAGGGCCAGTGGCTCGCTGTCCGGCTGGCCGCCGTCTTCGGCCAAGCGCGCCTGCAGGCGTTCGTAGGACGGCGACTGGCGCCGCAACAGTCGCTGGCTGTAAGCCGTTGCATGGGGTTTCATCGATCAGAGTCCTTGTTCGCTCAGCCACAGGTTCAGGGCTGCCAGTTGCCACAGCTTGGAGCCGCGCAGCGGGGTGAGCTGGTCCTTGGGGTTGGTCAGCAACGTGTCGATGATTGCCGGGTTGAACAGGCCGCGATCCTGGCTCGGGTCGAGCAGCAGCTCGCGCACCCAATTCAGGGTATTACCCTGCAAGTGCTTGAGGCCCGGTACCGGGAAATAACCCTTCTTGCGGTCAATCACCTCGGCCGGAATCACCAGGCGGGCCGCTTCCTTGAGGACATGTTTGCCGCCGTCGGGCAGCTTGAAGCGCGCCGGTACTCGTGCCGACAGTTCGACCAGGCGATAGTCGAGAAACGGGGTACGGGCTTCCAGACCCCAGGCCATGGTCATGTTGTCCACCCGCTTGACCGGGTCATCGACCAGCATCACTGTGCTGTCGAGCCGCAACGCTTTATCCACTGCCGCCTCGGCACCTGGCCGGGCAAAGTGGTCACGCACGAACTCACCCGCAGCGTCGTGATCGACCAGCCACTTCGGCTGTACGGTGGCGGCGTACTCTTCATAGCTGCGGTCGACGAATGCTGCGCGGTAAGCGGCAACCGGGTCGGCTGCACCATCGACCTGCGGATACCAGTGGTAACCGGCAAACAGCTCATCCGCGCCCTGGCCGCTCTGGACCACTTTGCAGTGTTTGGCGACTTCCCGGGACAACAGATAAAAGGCGATGCAGTCATGGCTGACCATCGGCTCGCTCATGGCCCGGAAGGCCGCTGGCAATTGTTCGATGATCTCGCTTTCCTGAATGCGCAACTGATGATGGCGCGTGCCGTAGTGTTTGGCGATCAGGTCAGAGTACTGGAACTCGTCACCGCGCTCGCCACCGGCATCTTCGAAACCGATTGAAAAGGTCGACAGGTCTTCGACACCCACGTCACGCAGCAGGCCAACCAACAGGCTGGAGTCCACGCCGCCCGACAACAGCACGCCGACGTCCACCGCAGCACGCTGACGAATGCCCACCGCTTCACGGGTGCTGTCCAGGACCCGCTCGCGCCAGTCTTCAAAGCTCAGATCGCGCTCGTCGTCATGCGGGCCATAAGGCAGCGTCCACCAGACTTGCTGCTCGGTATTGCCCTGGGCATCGATCAGCATCCAGCTGGCTGGCGGCAGCTTTTCCACCCCGGCCAACAGTGTGCGTGGTGCCGGTACCACCGCGTGGAAGTTCAGGTAGTGATTGACCGCCACCGGGTCGAGCAGCGAGCTGATGTCGCCACCCTTGAGCAACGCTGGCAGGCTCGACGCGAAGCGCAGGCGCTCGCCAGTGCGCGACAGGTACAGCGGCTTGACGCCGAGTCGGTCGCGGGCAATGAACAGCCGTTTGGCGTCACGTTCCCAGATTGCGAAGGCGAACATGCCGTTGAGCTTGGGCAGCAGTTCCTTGCCCCAGGCGTGATAGCCCTTGAGCAGCACCTCGGTGTCTCCGCCGGAATGGAAGGCGTAGCCCAGCGTTTCAAGCTCGGCGCGTAATTCCGGAAAGTTATAGATGGCCCCGTTGAAGGCCAGCGACAGGCCCAGATGGTTGTCGATCATCGGCTGCGCCGAGCCGTCCGACAAGTCCATGATCTTCAGCCGTCGATGCCCCAGGGCAATCGGCCCCTGGCTATGAAAACCCCAGGCGTCCGGGCCGCGAGGTGCCATGTGATGGGTGATACGTTCAATGGCGGCAAGATCCGCCGGTTGATGGTTAAAACGAAGTTCGCCTGCAATTCCGCACATAAGTCCTTACCGGGTTTCCGTTGGGGAGGGTGATCGCGAAAGCGGTCACTCTGAAACTGACCCGGAGCAGAGGTGGGAGTTTTAGATCAATCGGTTATAAGGAGGCGGCAGTGTCTGGCTGCTTGCTGGTCTTCTGCACCACTTTTAGGGCGTTCAGTGCGTCGTATAGCGCTTGGGCACGCTGCAGTAAATCAGCATCCGGCGCCTCGCCCCAGCAGGTGGCAGAGGGCGGATCGCCTCGATACGGCTCTCTGCCTTTGGCATGCCGCTGGGTTCTTTCCAGCATGCTGGCCCGCTGGTCGGTATCCAGTGTGATACCCAGCAGCGGTAACAGACGGTCGGGTACGGCGTCGGGCAGGCTGGCGTAATTCACCGGTACAAGCTGGCCCTGTTCTGCCGCTGTCAGTGCGGTCTGCATGAAGCGGTTCAATACATGCAGGCAGTAGATGTCCAGATTGCCCGGCAAAAGATCGTCCGATGCCTGTACCCATGCAGGGTCAAGCATGCCGGGCAGCATCTGCGGGCCGCGCTGGCGCTGATGTGAGGCCATGACCTGCAACGGCTGACGGTAGAGAAACAGAGCAGGAACATCCGGGAAGGCTTCGCGCAGGATTTGCAGGTGTTGCAGGTGCCAGCAGTCGAGCTTGATCACCAGATGCTGTTGCTGCGTAGTGCGGCGTTGGCCCAATGCACGGACCACGCCGCGGAGCAGGTTAATGCAACTCTCACGCTCAAGAGCGCCTTGCTGGTATTGATAAAGCAAAGAGTCGATCACTGGCGGTTCGGATAGCGCCACGCATTGCGGCAGGGTTGCCAGCATCTGGGTGAGCAGGGTCGAGCCGCAGCGTGAAACGTGAAATATCAGCGCACTCAGGGGCATGCCGTCAGATAGCTCATCCAGGACTGAAAAATCAGTGAAGCAGCGTTGGCGTTGATCGAAAGGCTGGCGATTGAGCGTTTCAATGAAAAACGGGTCGTCAAAGCGCAGCGTTTCGAGATGACGCCACCATACCCCAGCCGGTGCAGTCCTGATGAGTATCGGGTACCAGCCTTGCAGCGACTCAGGCTGTTGCTCCACAGCTCGTAGCAAATGCTTGTACGCAGGGGCGAAAATTGGGCGGTCGGGCTGGTGATTATCGGGCACGATAGATTTTTTCCAGGCGCTGTGCCATCGCCAGGCCTGCGGGTGATGGCAGTGCCCGCAGGTTGGCGATGATCTTCAAGGCATTATCATGGCAGATGCTCGGGTCGCCGTAAGGTCCGGGGTCACGAGCAACAAATCCGCTGGCAACGAACAGGCGCTCCAGCCAGGGATTGACCACACAGTCGAGCATCAGGTGAACACGGGGTTGCCGGCTGCGGTTATAAACGGCATGAGTGCAGGCTGCGTTCAGGTACCAGGTGTCGCCGCGGCTGAAATGGACACTTTCGTCTTCAACGACAAACACCACTTCCGGTCCGGTTTGCAATGCAATGTGCAAGCGGGCAATGCCGTCTTCGAAGGCACCGCCGCGATCACGATGGGGTTTGATATGTGCGTCTGGTGCCAGAGCCATCAGGCGCACAGAGAGTTTTTCGCAGTCAAAACGAGCCAGAACCTGCTGCACGAGGGGGCATTGTGCTAGGGCTTCGGTATCCTGGTAGCTGGCATCATCCACTGCCATGATGTTGTCGGCCTCGCCATTGATCGAGCGCAGCGCCAAGCATTGCCAGTCTCCTTCGTACGTACCAGTGTTCATGTGGCTGATCCAGCGTGACTGAGGCAGGGCGCGAATTTGCTGCTCCATTTCGCTGGTATCGAAGCTCAGCGGCAGCTTCAGGTAGCGACAGGGGTAGTCAGAACCGCTCATGTGTCGGCCAGCCAGCGCATACGCTGCGATAGCTCATCACTGTCCACTACTCGAAAGCCCAGCCGCTTATAAAGGCGTAGCGCGGATGTGTTTGAGTGTTGTACGCGTAGTTCCAGCGGCAAATGAGCCTCGGCTGCCTGATTTTGCGCCCAGCGCAATAGTCGGGTGCCCAGGCCTTTATTACGCCAGGGGCTCAGTACAGCAATGTCGATGACATGCAGGCGCTGATGATTGGTGTCGAGGATCAGCCGTGCGGCAGGTTCCTCCTGGTCCAGCATTAGCCAATGACGTGCGTCAGGGAATTCACGCTGTACGCCCTGCTCTTGCACGCGTTGTTGCATGTCCAGTAACGGTTCAAGCACAGGGTTTTCAGCCAGCATGGCGAGATCGCTGCGGCTGCTACGATACAGGGCTTTGAGAAACGCATGATCGTCCGCCATGGCTTCTCGCATGCCGGATGCGTAAAGGGAGTTGGGCATTTTGTCGACTCTGTCGAGAATGTCGGGCCGGCGATACACGCCCCCGGATCAGCGAGGGCGTGAGCAAGGTTCAGTTGCGTGGGGGATAGATACCGAGCAAGCAGATGATGAAGTTGAGTGTCTGGTACGGCGGTGTCATGTCGGCCGTTGATGTCAGCGTTACAGGGGCATTGGTTGTGATATTTTTGTCGACCGTCACTTTGCCGGTCGCAGTATTGACCACTTGGGTTTTGACTCCGGCAAGCGTTACTGGTGCCACAGGCGTCGCTGTCGATGGCAAGTAGATTGCGGCGGCGTTGGTCTGCCCTGCGGTCGTACTGGTGAGGACAGCGTCCTGGGTTGGCACTAAGGCGCCACCGGTAAGTGCAGTGCCTACCTGAACGGTGGTCGTGGCATTGATCTCGACCGATGCCGGGTGAATATGTCCAGGCAACTGGGCCACTGTAAGTACGGCAGTGGTTGTGGTGGACGACGACAGATTACCGCCCTTGGCGCCAAGTTTTGAGATGTCCTGCCCGTTGAGCGGGGTGCCGCTCACACCAATTGGCGTTGCCTTGCGCAGGTCCGGCAACTTGAACGTGGTCTGGCCATCGCCGCCATACCGAGTGCCCAACAGGCTGTAAAGAGCGGCATTTTGCTGGATGGGCAAGCTACTGCCGTCACAGAACATCCAGCCTTTTGGAGCCCAGTTCAGAGGCCAGGGTAGGATGGTACCGATGAATGCTTCCATGGAATTTCCTTTCGGACGTTGTCCGGTTGAATGCTTGCCTTGACGTTCGTTCTGTACGAGGTGCTGTACTGGTCATTGACCCGTTTTTCAGTTGAAATTCGGATAAATGCCGTCGTCCACGCAAATGATGAAATCGCACGTCAGGTAAGGCGGTACCGAAGGTAATGTGACTGGTGTGCCAAAAGGGGCCGGTGTATTCGTATTGTTCAATTGCAATGTCACCTCACCGCCCGAAATCTGCGACTGCACGCCGCCCAGGTTCACCGGTTTGGTCGGCGTGACACTCTTATCCAGATAGATGGCTGCCGAGGGGTTGCCGGTAAAGCCGGTGCCGCCGGTGCCACAGAGTGAGCACTGATCGGCTGGGACCATGGCACCACCGGTGTTCGCCGTGCTTGCAGTGATGGACGTGGTGCCGGTCAGGCCGGTAACGGTCCCTGTGGCCGTATGGGTGTGGGGAGGTACCTGGTTGGCAGTGAGCACACCCATCTGATTGGATGTGACGGTTGGTGCGCCGCTGGCGACGCCGACGGTGCCAATGGTTGTGGCGCCGACCGGAAAATTGCCAGAAAGGTTGGGAAGATTGAACGTGGTCGTCCCGTCACCGCCGTATTTGGTGCCAATCAATGAGTAGAGCGCAGCGTATCGCTGGATTTGCAAGGACTGGCCGCGGCAGTACATCCAGCCCTGGGGGGGGTAGCCAACTGGCCATGGAAGGATCGTTCCGTAGAAAAAAGCATCCATCGATCTGTTCTCACATGAAGGCTAGTGACTTAGCCTTTGTTTTAATTGATAAATTCAGTGGCTACGTAATTTCTGGAGCAAGCTCTCAGGGTCTGCTCGGATAAAGGCCTTCAAGGCAGATGATGTAGTTGATTGCGACCGACGGCGGACGGTTGCTGACTGGCTTCTCTATCAGAATTGGCGCGCCGCCGACGTTATTACCCACGGTGACCTTGGGGACGTCTGATATCTCGGTTTTGACTCCGCCCAGAGTGACAGTGCTGCCTGACGCAGGTGGGGCAGCCTGGTAGATGGCCGCAGCCCCCGGATTGTTTGAGGTGCCTGTGAGCACAGCATTGGCGCTGGCCAGAGGCACGCCGCCGGTCGTACCGGTGCCCAGGCTTATCGACGTGCTGCCGGACAGGTTGGCCAGCGACATCGTGGCCGGATGGGTGTGCTCGGGCAGATTATTGGCAGCCAGTACCGCAGTGGTTTTGAGCACAGTCGCTTGTGCTGCGCTCCCTTTTTGCAGCTGCGAAGCATCGGGGGGCGTTGCAGAGCCCACGGGGAAGCGGTCGACCAGATTAGGCAATCCAAAGGTCGTGACGCCATCGCCGCCATAGATTGTGCCGATCAGAGAATACAGGATTTGGTAGTCCTGAATCTTGAGTGTTGTCCCATCGCAAAGATGCCAGCCGGTGGGGATGCGAATGCCTGCCCACATGTAAATAGACCCAACGAAAACATCCATAACATCTCCTTTTTGATTCACTCGTTACACAATCGACCGTCGGTGTCAGTAACAGTCCCGGTCGGTTGGATTTCTATGGTCAAGAGGTTTGAAAATCGCGGGCGTGGATCTGAAACCGCACAACAAAACGTGCGCCGACGGCCTGAGGTCAGGCATTGCCGGGAGTCAATATCGGATGATTAAGAAGAGTGGCGAGCGAGGCGAAGCGTGAAGGAAGAGCGCATGCTGAGGGAGTGCTGGAAATACCATCAAATCAATCCTTGATGAGCAACACGAGAGATGTTTCATGGCCAGTGGCCGTTCCTTATGCTGAAACATAGTTCATAAAGGCTACAGTTTTTGCAAGCTTTTATTTCATTTTAATTGAGGGGGTGGCGGACTGCTTTTTTTGGGGTGGCTAATTGATACTCACCCTGTCGGAGGTGGATAAATACACAGCGATACAGCTCACTAAAGAAAAGGTTCCCGCGGCCGATGCAATTGTGTCAGCTATGCCGTTCACGTCTCATTGGCGCTAGATTCTGCAGTCGGGTTTGCCTGGCCTGTTGAAAGGTTCTACCTGTGCCGCTTTGCTGGTCAAAGTGTCATTTAGCAGGGTGCTGTATGTGCTCGACGGAAAGATATTGCACGGATGGGTCAAACCCATCAAATGACCACTGATTTTGCCAGCTGCGATGCGTGTATTACGTATTCATAAGGGAAGGTAGGACCACCTATGTCTGTCCGCAACATCAAGACCAACACCACCGGCGCCAGCTTTTTCAACCGTCATGTCGCCACTGTGTTGCAAGCCGGCACAGTGTCAGGCGTGCTGCTGCTGACGGGGTGTATGAGCCTCGATCCACAACCGCTGGAACGCGGTGCGCTGCAGGAGCAAGTCCATCAGGATACGCTCACTGCCCGGCAGAACGTTCCCGCCATTGCTGGCCCGTTGACACTCGACGAAGCCATTGCCCGTGCTTTGAAGTACAACCTCGACTCCCGTTCCCGAGAGATGGAACAGGCGCTCGCGATGAGCCAGTACGATGTCGGTAACTTCGACATGCTGCCGAAGATGATCGCCGCGGCTGGCTACAGCCGTCGCAGTGAGTACGCCACCACCCGGGCGGTGGATTCGGTCACTGGCCAACCATCGCTGGCCAACCCCTATATTTCCAGCGACAAGCAACATGCCACCAGCGATCTGGGTCTGACCTGGAGCGTGCTGGATTTTGGCTTGTCGTACTACGAAGCCAAGCAGAACGCAGACCGCGTGCTGATCGCCTCCGAGCGTCGCCGTCAGGCCATGCACGTGCTGGTGCAGGACGTGCGCAGCGCGTTCTGGCGTGCCGCCAGTGCGCAGAAGCTGCAAGCTTCAGTCAAGCAGTCCACTGCTTTGGCCGAGTCGGCACTGGCTGATGCCCGTCAGGCTGAGACCGAGCGCTTGCGCTCGCCGGTCGAGTCGCTGCGCTACCAGCGTCAGGTGCTGGAAAACCTGCGCCTGCTGGAAGCCATCGAACAGGAACTGGGCACTGCAAAGGTTGAGCTGGCGGCGTTGATCAACGCACCGCTCGGCGCCAATCTGACCGTGGTAGAACCCGCCGAAACCTTCAACAAGCGCGTGCTGGACCTGCCGGTTGAGCAGCTTGAAGCCCATGCGCTGGAGCAGAATGCCCTGTTGCGCGAGCAGAACTACAACACGCGTATTGCCAGCCAGGAAACCCGCAAAACCCTGCTGCGGCTGTTTCCCAATCTCAGCCTGAACTACAGCTTGCGTCACGATTCGGACAAGTACCTGATCAATAACAACTGGAACGAGGCGGGGGCCCAGCTTTCCTTCAACCTGTTGAATATTCTCAGTGCCCCGGCGCAGATGCGTTTGGCCAAGGCCGGCATTGCTGTTGCCGACCAGCGTCGTGTGGCGACTCAGATGGCCGTGCTGGCTCAAGTGCATATCGCTCGCCTGCAATATGCCAATGCCCTGCAGCAGTTCCAGCGTGCCGACGCTATCTGGCAAGTTGACGACCGCCTCAACCAGCAAACTGCCAACCGTGCTCAAGCCCAGGCGGTGGGTGCGCTTGATACGGTTGCCAGCAATACCTCCGCGATTCTCAGCCAGCTACGCCGTTATCAGGCCATGGCATTGGCCAATGCTGCCGCCAGCAAGCTGCAGGCCACATTGGGCATGGAACCGGCCATCGGTAATCTGAACGAAGTGCCTCTGGCGCAATTGCAGCAAGAAGTGCACGCCTCGTTGGCGCAGTGGAACCAGGGGCAACTGGCGGCGCCAGCCGTCGAGGCCGGCAAATGATCCATCGCAATCTGTTGCAGGGCCTTGGTCTGATCACTGGACTGGCCTGTTTGCCTGTGGCGCTGGCGGCCGATCCTGCCGCCATGCCGTCTACCCTTGCAACGGCGGGCACTGAGGTGCGAGATATCCGCGCCCAGTTGGCGCCGCGTCAGTTCACCACCTTGGCGGCAGAAATCGGCGCCAAGATCAGCAGCCTTCCGGTGTCCGAAGGCGGTGCGTTCAAGAAGGGCCAGACACTGGTCGGTTTTGATTGTTCGTTGCAGCAGGCGCAGTTGAACAAGGCCCGCGCCGGGCTGAGCGCCGCTGACAAGACCTGGAGCGCCAACAAGCGCCTCAATGAACTGAACTCCATCGGCCAGGTGGAGTTGCAGGTTTCTGAAGCCGAGGTCATGAAGAACCGTGCTGATGTGTCGCTGATGAGCACCATGCTCGGCAAGTGCAGCATCACCGCGCCGTTCAATGGTCGTGTGGTCGAGCAGAAAATGCGCGAGCAGCAATTTGCGCAGCCCGGCCAGGCGATTCTCGACATTCTCGATGACAGTGTGCTGGAGGTTGAATTCCTTGCCCCGTCGCGCTGGCTGGCGTGGCTCAAGGTGGGCACCGTTTTGCAGTTGAACGTTGACGAAACTGCCAGGCAGTACCCGGCCAAGGTTACTCGTATCGGCGCCCGGGTCGATCCAGTCAGCCAGTCTGTCAAGCTGGTGGCGACTATTGATGGGCATTTTCCCGAACTGATTGCAGGCATGAGCGGTACGGTGCTGATCAAATCACCCGTCAGCCCCTGACGCGACAAGGATATCGCCATGGCCGTCGTTGCTCAGAAGTATCATTTCATTACCGGGTTACCCCGTTCGGGCTCTACGCTCCTGTCTGCGCTATTGCTGCAGAATCCACGCTTTCATGCAGGCATGACCAGTCCGGTCGGCATATTGGTCAATAACCTGATTACCCATTTTGGCGCAGGTACCGAGCTGGGTAGCATGCTTAGCCAGCCTCAGCGGCAACGACTCGTGCGTGGTGTTTTTGATGCGTATTACGCGGACAAATCCGACAAGCAGGTGATTTTCGACACCAATCGCAGTTGGAGCGCCAGCATGCCTTTGCTGGCTGAGCAATTTCCCGAGGCCAAAGTGATTGCCTGTGTGCGCAATGTGGCATGGGTCATGGACAGCCTGGAGCGTCGTTTTCGCGCCAATCCGTATGAAATCACTCGTTTGTTCGGCGATGGTGTCGAGCGCAATACCGTTTACAGCCGGGTAGAAACGTTGGGCCAGCGCAATCGCTTGGTCGGCTACCCGTGGACGGCGCTCAAGGAAGCGTTTTACGGCGAGTACGCCAGTCGACTGTTGATCATTGACTACGATTTGCTGGCCCAGGCACCTCAGAAGGTCATGCCACTGCTGTATTCATTCATCGATGAACCGTTGTTTGACCACGATTTCGAGGCTGTCAGTTATGAGGCGCAACAGTTCGACGCAGCGCTGGGCGTGCACGGTCTGCACACCGTGCGCAGTAAGGTAGAACTGCAGAAACGACGTACCGTTTTGCCTCCTGACCTGTTCGCCCAGTTCAACGAACTTGCGTTCTGGCAAAATCAGGACGGCAGTGCCGCCAGCGTTATCACGATTAAACCGACGACTGGCTGTTAATGCAAAGCCAGACGCTACCGATATATTCCCTGAATCGTTGTTTGCCTCGCAACGCTTGTACTGCAAGGACTGCCCCATGAGCAAAGATCATACTCCGCCCCAGGCCTTCTCTAACGCTCCCCGAGCTCTTCAGCGTCGCAAGCCTTCGCCGTTGGCGCTGGAAGCAAGGATCATGTTTGATGGTGCTGCCGTTGCCACCGCAGCCGACGCGGCCAAGCCGGCAGTAGCAGGCGAAGCGCCGGCATCGCACATTGCCGAGTTGGCCAAGGCCGCAGCAGCGCAGACTGGCAGCCGGAATGCGGATACAGCCAGGGCGGCGGGCGAGGAACGTCTGGTAGTTGAGGGCGTCAGCGAACCTCAGAATGGTTCGGGCAGCAAAGTGCTGTTCGTTGACGCTGCGGTCAGTGATTACCAAAAAATTGTCGATGCGGCGCAGCCGGACGTGAAAGTCGTAGTACTTGATACTGCGCGCGACGGCATCGTGCAGATCGCCGATGCGCTCAAGGACATGCGCGATGTGACTTCGATCAGCATTGTGTCCCATGGCAGTGACGGGTTGCTGCTATTGGGCAACAGCGCGCTCTACAGCGACAACCTGGAGCGTTACCGCGCTGAGCTCACGACAATCGGTACTGCATTGCGGTCCGGGGGCGAAATTCTTCTGTATGGTTGCGATGTAGGCGCAGGCAGTCTGGGTGACAGCTTCATCCATAACCTTGCAGATGCAACGGGTGCTGTTGTCGCCGCTTCGAGTGACGATACGGGTAATCTCGCCGGTGGCGGCAACTGGGATCTTGAGATCTCGACCGGGAGCCTCACCAGTGCCGCGGTGCTGAATACTTCACGGTTGGCCGACTATGACTACACGCTGGCTTCGTTCAGTGCCACGAGTGTCTCTCAGTTGCAGGGTTTCCTGACAACATCAGGTGGTAATAACCAGGCTGACACCATCACGTTGGCCAATGATATTCTTTTCAGTAGCAGCGATCTCACCCTGACCTTCTCGATCAATGACGGCTTCAAGACAACCATCATTGGCAATGGTTTCAAGATCGACGCCCAGAACTATACGCAGATCATGCATATCAATGCAGGCTCCGGCAGTATTGAGCTGCAAGGTGTGACCTTGACCAATGGTATGGCCAGTGGTCGGGGTGGCGACAGTGTTGAAGAGACCAATTCTGCTGCCACGACAACTCCGAATGCGGCTGAGGGCGCTTTGGGTGGCGCCATCTACAATGCGGGCACATTGAGCATCGTCAATAGCTCGATCATCAACAACAAGGCCACAGGCGGCGGCGGTGGCGGCGGTCATCTCAATTCAAGTTCCGGTGGCGCTGGTGGCGGTGGCAGTGGTGCCGCCGGAAACGGTGGTGCCAGCGGCGGCACCCACAACACAACTGCTGGTTATAATCCAGGCGGTGTTACCACCCAAGGCGCTGCTGGTGGTGGGGGGCAAGGCGGTGCGGGAGCTGGCGACCCTTACGCAGCAAACGCTCGTCCGCTCGGTGGTAACGGAGGTTCTTCGGTCGCCGGCTCTGTCACCGGTGGTAAAGCTCAAGTGTATGCCGGCTTCGCCACTGGTGGTGACGGCGGCGTTGTGTCCCTCAACGGCGTGACCATTGGTGGCGGCGGTGGCGGGCAGGGTGAAAGTGCCATTGGTGGCAACGGTGGAACGGCGGTGGGGGCCATTTACAATGCCGGTACGCTGACGATCACCGGCAGCTCCGTCACCGGGAACATGGCGGCAGGCGGTGGCGGTGGCGGTGGCGCTGGCAGCGCTGGTAATGGTGCCCTGGGCATCGGCGGTAAAGGCGGTGACGCCTACGCCGGGATTCGCAGTATCGGTAGTGCAACGTTGACCGTGACCAGCAGTGATGTCTCCAATAACCTTGCAGTCGCCGGTAAGGGCGCAGAGGGGACCGGCGGCAAGGCCGCTGACGGCATCGCTGTCAGCGATGCGGCAACTGCCCTTCCTCCGACCATCAGCGGCACCGTCGCCAGCCAGCCGGTCAACGACAATGCCACGCTGCAGCCGTTTTCCGGTGTCACCCTCACCGGCGGCAACGTTACTGTCACTATCACTCTGGATAACGCGAGCAAAGGGGCTTTCACTTCTGCGGCGGGTTTCACCAGCAGCAATGGTGGTCTGACTTATACCAGCGCCTCTGGCAGTGCTGCTTCTGTGCAGGCTGCATTGCGCGCCCTGGTCTACCAACCGGCCAATAACCATGTGGCGGTCGGCAGTACCGAGACCACTACCTTCACGTTGTCGGTCAACGACGGCACCAACCCGGCGGTAACTAACAGCACTACCACGGTGGTCGCCACCTCGATCAACGATGCGCCGACCCTGACCGGCAACATGACGGTGCCGACGGTTCTAGAAGATGCCAGCAGCAACAACGGTACATCGATCACCAGCATTGTTGGCGCCGCCTTTTCTGACCCGGATCTCAATGCGTCGCTGGCTGCCCTGATCGTGGTGGGCAACCCGGCCAACCTGGCAACTGAAGGCCTCTGGCAGTACTCCACCAATGGCGGTACCAATTGGTACGCAATCGGTACGGTCAGCGTTACTTCCGGGCTGATACTTTCGCCTGCGACGCTGGTGCGTTTCGTGCCGGTGGCCGACTACAACGGCACCACTCCGGCCTTGACGGTTCGTGCGCTGGACAATACGTTCCCGGGTTCTACCAGTAGCGCAGCGGCTTCTCAAACTCGCGTTACCATGGATACCAGCAATAACGGTGGCAGCACGTTTATTTCTGCTGCGACCAGAACCATCAGCGGCACCATCACGGCGGTCAACGACGCGCCTTCGTTCACCCAGGGCGGTAACGTGACCGTGCTGGAGGACGCCGGTGCGCAAACGGTGACTGGCTGGGCCAGTAATCTCAGTGTCGGGCCGGGCAACGAGTCAGGGCAAACCCTGACCTTTACCGTCAGCAACGATAACAATGCGCTGTTCAGTACCCAGCCAACCATTGATGCGACAGGCAATCTGACGTTTACCGCCGCTGCCAACGCCAGTGGTACTGCGACGGTTACTGTGACCCTGAAAGATTCAGGCGGCACCACCAATGGCGGGGTCGACACCAGTGCGGCGCAGACCTTCACCATCACCGTCACCGGGGTCAACGATGCACCGACCGGGTTGGGCAATCTGACCTTGCCGGCGATTCTGGAAGACGCGAGCAGCCCTGCCGGTACTGCGATCAATGCTCTGCCGGGCTTCAATTTCGTTGATGTCGATGCCGGTTCCAGCCTCAGTGGCATCGCTGTAGTGGCCAACACTGCCGATGCCGTAACCGATGGGCTCTGGCAGTATTCGGTCAATGGCAGCGACTGGTATGCGGTCGGTACGGTCAGCAATACCGATGCCCTGCTGCTGTCGGCCAGCACGCAGTTGCGTTTTCTGCCGGCTGCCAACTACTTCGGTAGTCCGGCTGCGTTGAGCGTGCGAGCGATAGACAACACCTTCGCTGGTGCTTACAGCACCAGCACCGCCTCGCGACTGGATGTGTCTGGCAATGGTGGCTCGACGCCGTTCGCGGCCAGCACCAACACCATTGGCATCAGCGTGACCAGCGTCAACGATGCGCCGGACTTCACCGCGGGGGCCGATGTGACTGTGCTGGAGGACGCCGGGCCGCAGACCATCGCGGGCTGGGCCACCAATCTGTCGGTCGGGCCTGCCAACGAGTCCGGGCAGTCCCTGATGTTTATCACCACCAATAGCAATAACGCGCTGTTCAGCGTCCAGCCAGCGATAAACCCGAGTACCGGTGACCTGACCTTCACTGCGGCGGCCAACGCCAATGGGGTCGCCACTGTTACCGTGCGGCTGAGCGACAGTGGTGGCACCGCCAATGGTGGAGTGAATTTCGTCGAAAAGACCTTCACTATCAGTGTAACGGCGGTCAATGACGCACCCTCGGGAAGTCCGACCGTCACTGGCAGCGCTCAGGAGGGCCAGACCCTGACGGCCAGCACTTCGGGTATTGTCGATGTCGATGGCCTGTCAGGCGTCACGTTCAACCACCAATGGCAGGAGTTTGCCAACGGCAGTTGGTCAGACATCAACGGCGCCAACGCTGCCAGCTTTGTTCTGGGCAGCGATCAGGTCGGCAAGTCGGTGCGCGACAAGGTTACCTACACGGATAACGGTGGCACCCTGGAAACTCTGTTCAGCGGGCCATCAGCGACCGTTGCCGGGGTCGTGCCAGCAGTCAGCTCGATCGATCGTGCTTCGGCCGAGGTGGTGCTCGCCTCGGCGACCAGCATCGTCTACAACGTGACCTTCAACGTGGCGGTCACTGGCGTAGACACCAGCGATTTCATCCTGACGACCACCAGTGGTAACGCCTCTGGCGTTATTGACTCGGTGAGCGGGACAGGCAATACCCGGCAAGTGACGGTCATTAGCCTGGCCGGTGACGGTACCTTGCGCCTTGATCTCAAAGGCTCCAACACCGGCATCGTGTCGGGTAGCAATACCGCTATCGGCGGCGGCTTCACTACCGGCCAGACCTACACCGTGGACCGCGTAGCGCCGGTGATCAGCAATCTGCAGGGGCCCAACGTGCCACAACGGGTCGGTGACACCATCACCGTGACGCTGACCGTGAGCAACGATGGCGGCGTGCCTTACACCCTCGCCCCGGGCAGTACTGTTGCCGGATATTCGCTGGTCAATCTGACGCCCATGAGTAGCACTCTCTACAGAGCGCAATACGTGGTGACCGATGGCGGCACCGATTACGCCGGCTCTGCCAGCCTGCCGGTGAACGTCGGTTTGATGGATGCAGCAGGCAATACCGCCACCTGGACCACGGCCATTACCCAGTCCAATGACTCAATCAATGCCAATGCGCCGAGCGGCATGCAACTGAGCAACACCAGCCTGCAAAGCGCCAACAGCGCCAACGCGGTGGTCGGGACACTGAGTACCACCGACCTGAGTGTGGTGGACTCCTTTACCTACACGCTGGTAGCTGGCACCGGCTCCACCGACAACGCCAGGTTCACGGTGGTCGGTGATGAGCTGCGGGTGAGCAGTCAGGCGCTCACCGTCGGTATCTATTCGGTACGCGTGCGCAGCACCGATAGCGGCGGTAACTCGTTCGAGCGCAGCTACAGCATTGCGGTCAATGCTTATGTGCCGCCAGCAGCCAACCCTGATACGGCGCTCGCCACCGAGGCAGGCGGGGTGAGCAATGCCACGCCGGGCGTTAACCCGACCGGCAACGTGCTTACCAACGATGACGGCAGTGATGTACGCACGGTGACCGCGGTGGGAGGGGGCACCGTGGGCAGCCCGCTCACCGGGACCTATGGCACCCTGACGCTCAACAGCGACGGCAGCTACAGCTACGTGGTGAACAACAACAGCGCGGCGGTGCAGGCATTGCGCACCACGGCTGACACCCTGACCGACACCTTCCAATACACGATCGCCGACAATACCCTGGCCACCAGTACCTCGACCCTGACCATTACCATTCGCGGTGCCAACGACGCACCTGAGGTCAATGGCATCGTCAGCGTGCGCGAGGTGACCGAAGGCACACCGTGGACCTATACGTTCCCCAACGGCATGATCACCGATGTCGATGCCGGTGATTCGCTGACCTGGAGTGCCAGCCTGATGGGCGGCGGAGCATTGCCGGCCTGGCTGAGCTTTGACCCCGCCACCCGTACCTTTACCGGCACCCCGACCACCGTGGGTGATATCCGCGTGACCGTCACGGCGACGGACCTGAGCAACGCTTCGGCGAGCCTGACTTTTACCGTGCGTACCAGTGCTGTACCGGTGGTGACCCCGCCCGTCACACCACCAGTCAACCCGCCAACCGAGCCGGTAACGCCGCCTGTCACGCCACCGGTGACACCACCGACCGAACCCGTCACGCCGCCTGTTACGCCACCGACTGAACCGGTGACGCCGCCGGTCACGCCACCTGTGACACCGCCGGTTGATCCGGTGACCCCGCCGGTGCAGATCGCTGATCCGCAGGTGCCGAACACACCGACCCCGTTGCCGCCAGTGCTGGCGCCTGCCACGAACGTTGTTCTGCCGAGCGTCGGGTCCGGCAGCGTACTGGCGGATACGGGAGCTACGGTCAATGCCAACCAGTTGATTACTGAGCAGCAGCTTGGCGGTGTCAGCACTCTGACGGCGATAGAGATTTCGCGCCCTGAGGGGGCCAATCGCAGTATCGTCGAAGCAGCGGGTTCCGCTACTGGCGCTCAAGCCGGCTTCACCCAGTCGCCGGTTTCCGGCGCTACCTTGGGCGTTTTCGTCAATCCACTCAACGACAGTGCTCAGCGCCAGGGTTCAAGCTTTATCAGCTCGCCAGCACTGAGCAGCGGCCTGACCGATGTTGGCCGTGGCGGCTTCCAGGTGGTGTCGCTGGTCTCTGAGCAGCCAGGCCTGCGCGTGCTGAGCGGCGTTGCAGACCAGCAACTGAGCGCTGGCCAGACCTGGAACTTCACCGTACCGGCCGATGCCTTCGCCCACACCGAGCAGAACCCCGGCATCACCTTGCGTGCCACCCTGGCCGATGGGCGGCCGCTGCCGGCCTGGTTGAGCTTCAACGCAGCCAGCGGCCAGTTCGAAGGCCGTCCGCCGGAAAATTTCAATGGCGAACTGGTGATCAAGGTCCAGGCCCGTGACCAGAATGGTCGCACTGCGGAAGCTAACTTCCGGGTCAATGGCCAGGGCAGTGCGGGTGCGAATGGCCGTGCCGAAGCGCCAAGCGGGCGTAGCGGTTTGTCTGAGCAACTGCGTGCCGCAGCCAAGCGGGCGCCGTCGCTGGCTGCGGCGGGCGCATGACCGATTTGTCTTCGCCGCAGCCACCGCAAGGCGTGTCGGCCGCGGCGCTGGACCTGCTGCTGAGCCTGGCTCGCCGGGCCAGGCATGCCAGCGACAGCGTCGAGCTGGACTTTTTGGCGGTCAACGAAGGTCATGCGCTGGTGCCCTATCGCCAGGCGGCGCTGTGGTTCGAGCAAGAAGGGATAAGGGCGCTGTCGGGCGTGGTGCAGAAGGAAGCCAACGCACCTTATGTGCAGTGGCTGGAACAACTGTGCCGGGCGCTGCATGCACAAGGGCAGGGGCCTCGCCAGGTCACCTCCGTTGATGTGCCTGAGGCACTGGCCCGTGAGTGGGGTGACTGGCTGCCGGTGTACCTGCTGTGGCTGCCGATGTCGGGGGAGGCCACCACTGGGGCCTTGCTGCTGATGCGCGACACGCCCTGGCAGCCCATTGAGGTGGCGTTGCTGGATGAATGGCGTGATGTGTTGCAGCACGCGTTCGAGGCGCGCCTGCGCAGCGAGCCGCCGTCGTGGCGTCGCCGGCTGGCGGGGCTGCGCCGTAGCTGGCGGCGCCCGCGTCGTCTGGCATTGCTGGCTGGACTGATCATCGCTCTGGGGTGCCTGCCGATTCACCTTACGGTACTGGCACCTGGCGAACTTGTGCCGGCCAACCCGGCCACCTTGCGGGCGCCGATGGATGGTGTGCTGGGCGCGTTTATGGTTGAGCCCAATCAGCAGGTGGTCAAGGACCAGCCGTTGTTCACCTTTGACGAGGCCGCCCTGACCAGTCGTCTGGAGGTGGCCCGTCAGGCGCTGGTCACTGCCGAGGCTGAATACCGGCAAACCGCGCAGATGGCGGTTTACGACCCCAAGGCCAAGTCGCAACTGGCCATTCTGGCCGGCAAGATCGAAGAGCGCCGTGCCGAGTCCGACTACCTGCAAGGTCAGTTGCAACGCTCGCGGGTGGTGGCGCCACAGGACGGTATTGCGCTGTTCGATGACCCCAGTGAGTGGATTGGCAAACCGGTGACCACCGGTGAGCGGATCATGCGCATCGCACTGCCTCAGGACGTTGAAATCCAGGCCTGGCTGGCGGTGGGCGATGCGATCCCGCTGGAGGCCGGAGCACCGGTCAGGTTGTACCTCAATGCCAGCCCGTTGACACCCGTGGCCGCCCGGTTGCGCTATATCGCCCACGACGCCGAGCAGCAACCCGACGGCAGCTACGCCTATCGGGTGCGGGCCACCCTGGATGCCACCACTGATCAGCGTGTGGGCCTCAAAGGCACGGTCAGGCTGAGTGCCGAGCAGGTGCCGCTGGCTTACTGGGTGTTGCGTCGCCCGCTGGCCGCGGTGCGCCAGATGCTGGGGGTCTGAGGTGGCGGTCATGGCCGCTGCGGCCGCCGGGCCTGCGGCGGCGCCGGTCATGGCGCCGCTGCGCGAGGAACTGGCGTTGTTTCCAGGTCCCGCCCTGAGCGATGGGCAACCGAGCTGGACCTTGCACGACCCGATCCGCAACCAGTTTTTCCGCATCGACTGGCTGAGCTTCGAAATCATTTCGCGTTGGGAGATGGCTGAGGCCGCAGCGATTGCAGCGGACATCTCGCGCCAGACCACGCTGCAGGTGCTCGCAGAAGATGTGCTGGAGTTCACCCGCTTCCTGCACGACAACCAGTTGTTGCAGCGCCTGCCCGGCAGTGCCACAGCCATGGCCGCGCAGGTGCGTCAGCGCAAGGGCGGTTTCTGGCACAACCTGTTGCACGGTTATCTGTTCTTCCGGGTGCCGCTGGTGCGCCCGGATGCCTGGTTGCAACGCACCCAGGGTTGGGTGGCGCCATTGTTCAGCAAGGGCTTTGCCTGGCTGACCCTGATGGTGCTGGTGTTGGGGCTGATTCTGGTCGAACGCGAATGGACCCGCTTCACCTCCACCCTGATCGATACCTTTTCCTGGCAAGGCCTGGCCGGTTACGGTGTGACCATCGTGCTGATCAAGATCCTTCACGAGCTGGGGCATGCCTACACCGCCAAGCGCTATGGCTGCCGGATCCCGGCGATGGGTGTGGCGTTTCTGGTGATGTTCCCGATGGCCTACACCGACACCAACGAGGTGTGGAAGCTGGCCCGCCACAAGCAGCGTCTGGCAGTGGCTTCGGCGGGGGTGGCGACCGAACTGGTGGTCGCGGCCTGGGCGACCCTGGCCTGGGCGCTGCTGCCCGATGGCCTGCCCAAGTCGTGCGCGTTCATGTTGGCGACCACCACCTGGATTGCGACGCTGGCCATCAATACCAGCCCGTTCATGCGCTTTGACGGTTACTTCCTGTTGTCTGACTGGCTGGACATGCCCAACCTGCATGGCCGCTCGTTTGCCCTGGCGCGCTGGCACCTGCGCGAAAAGCTGTTTGGCCTGGGGCTTGAGCCGCCGGAGTATTTTTCCCGGAGTAAAACGCTGGGGCTGATTCTGTTCGCCTACGCCACGTGGTTGTACCGGCTGGTGCTGTTTCTGGGTATCGCGGTGCTGGTTTACCACTTCTTCATCAAGGCCGTGGGCATTGTGTTGTTCATCGTTGAAATAGGCTGGTTCGTGTTGATGCCGTTGATCAAGGAAGTGCGTCTGTGGCCGCAGTTGTTGACGCTCAAGGGAAGCCGCCGGGGGCTATGGCGGCTGGCACTGATTGTGCTGCCGCTGGTGCTGTTGCTGGTGGTGCCGTTGCCCACGCGGGTTGGGTCTTCGGGGCTGTTGCGCCCGGCAGAGAGTTTTCCGGTGCATGCGCCGGCCGGCGCACAGCTGGTCAGCCTGAGCAAGGCCAACGGTGAGCCCGTGAGGGCCGGTGAGGTCATGCTCGAACTGGCCTCGCCGGACCTGCAGCGGCGCTGGAGCCTGGCCCGCACGCAGCTTGAGACGATCCGCCAGCAGGCGGCCAATACCGGCATCGACCCCGCCTTGCGGCAGAACATGCAATTGCTCGCGCAACAGGAAAGCACGGCGCGCGCCGAACTGGCCAGTGTTCAGGCCGAACTGGCGCGCTATGCGCCGCGTGCGCCGTTCGATGGCGTGCTGTACAACCTCGAACCGGGCCTGAAGCCCGGCGTCTGGGTCAGTGCCCACGAGCGTCTGGCGACCCTGGTGCAGCCCGGTATCTGGCGGGTGGAAACTTATCTGGATGAGGACGATGTAAGGCGGATCAAGGTCGGCGACCGTGCGCGCTTCTACGCCGACGGCCGCGCTGACCTGAGCCTGTCGTTGCGGGTGGAGGCCATCGAACAGGATGCCACCCGGCAATTGCTCAATGGTGAGCTGTCCAGCGCCGCCGGCGGCTCGGTGATGACCCGCGACAAACACGGCAAACTGATCCCGGAGCGGGCGGTGTACCGGGTGACGCTGAGCAGCGAGCAACCGCCAGAGCTGGCGCAACTGCAAAGCTGGCGCGGCAAGGTGGTGATTGCCGGTGACTGGCAATCGCTGGCGCAAAGCTTCCTGCGTTCGGTATTGGTAGTGATCTGGCGCGAGACCGGGTTCTGAGGCGGCTGCGCCAGGCTGGCTAGCCAGGTCGACTGCCGGGGGCTTCTGGCTTTTTTGATCACGCTGCTCCTTGGAAAGTGTTCCCAGCGAAGACTCAATACTGTTCGTTTAGGCGCCGTATACCTCTGTGGGAGCTACCTTGGTATGGGCGGCACTCCGACGAAGAGGCCGGTAAAGTCACAGCAACTGCTGCGAATGTGCCGCCGTCTTCGTCGGGATGCCGCCCAGACCAAGGTCGCTCCCACCGAGACCTATGGTGCCTAACTGAACAATATTGCGCCTGACCGCAAACCACCGTTCAATACCCGGTCATTTCCAGATACCCGACCCCGCTCTGGCTGCCGCTGGCACGCACCGGCCCCTCCCAGTAAGGCACGTCCAGGTCCATCCACGCTTTGGCGTTGAGGGCCTCGGTGATGATCGACAGGTTCTTGCCGGGGATTTCTATCGACCAGCGGGTCGGCAGGCTTCGGCCTGCCACGCGGGTTTCGTTCAGCGGCGCAAGACGAATGTCATCGCCAGTGAGTGGCTGGATCTGGCCATCCGGCGCAATCCAGCTGCCGATCAGGTAGGCCGGCCGGGTGGTGCGACGGATGCGGTAGAGCATCAGCCGTGTGCCATCTTGTAGATGCAGAGAAAACCAGTCCCAGCCGTTCTGCTCGGCGGTCAGCGGCTGGCTGCTCCATTCCCGGTCCAGCCAGGCCTGGCCGCTGACCTGATGAGTCTGGCCGTCAATCTGCAATTGACCCTTAACCGTGTAGAACGGCTGGCTGTAGTAATACGATGCCTGGCCCTGTTCGGACTTGCGGCTGTAGCCGTGCTCGCCCTGCAGCACCATGGGGCGTTCGCTGGTCAGGTGCAGCGTGTAGCTGAAAGCGGCAGCGCTGGCTTGCAGGTGCAGATCGCGCATCGGTTCGCTGGCGCTGCTGGTCATTGACCAGTCGTCAATCCAGGCCGCGAACGGTGTCAGGTTGACGCCGGCCTGACCGATACCGCCGCGTCCCAGGCGCTGGGCAGCGTGATGCGAGGTGGCGGAGGTGGCTGCCGCGTGCCCCATCCAGAGCGTGGTGTCTTGCCAGCCGGCGCCGCTGCTGCCGGGCTGCAGGGCATTGCGAAACAGCGTCCATTGCACGCCGAAGGGCCGGCCTTGCGGGTCTTGCAGGTTGGCCGTGACATACCACCATTCAATGCGAAAGCCCGGGTGCGGGGCGTGATCGGCAGGAAAGCTGAACGGCCGGCCCGCAGTGACCTGAGTGTAGCCATCAGCCTGCCCACCCATGCCGGCAAAGCCCTGTTCTGCTGGCGGCTTGTCGTCACAGCCGACCAGCAGCAACAGGCTCAGCACGCCAAAACGCCAGCTACTGGTCACGATCAAAGCTCCTGAGCAGGTCGGTGGGCTGGCTGCGGTACAGCCGCCAGAGCGGCCCGGCCGAGGCCAGCAAGGTGGCGAGCAGGGCCAGCGCCGTGAGGTTCAGCCATTGCAGCGGGAACAGCTGAGTGGGCAGCCGCCAGCCAAACGCCTGGACCTGAATCACCGCGTTCAGGCACCCGTTCAGCAGCACGCCCAGCGGTACAGCGACCAGCAAGGTCAGGCTGGCCAGCAGCCAGGTCTGGGCGAGGTTGAGCAGTACCAGACGACGACGGTCGACCCCTAAGGCCCAGAGTGGCGCCAGTTGCCCGAGACGATCCTGGCTTTGCGTCAGCAGGCTGATGAACAGCGCAATGGCCGCCACGCCAAGGATCAGGCTATTGAGCGCCGCAGTGGCGGCGAAGGTGCGTTCGAAGACTTTACCGGACCAGTCTTTAAGCTGCTGCTGATCGACGATCCGGCTATCGTCGAGGCCGAAGCGTTGTTGCAACGCGGCGCTCAACACGCCAGCGGCCTGCGGCTCGGTACGCAGGCTGAAACGGCCAGGCAGCAGGTCGGGCCAGTGCTGTAACAGGTGCCGCGAATCGACCAGCAAATGGCCACGTGAATTACCGTAGTCGGCATACAGGCCAATGATGCGTGGGTGCCAGCGGCCTTGCGGTACCGGGATCTCCAGCGTGTCACCAACGTCCAGGCCCAGACGCCGGGCCAACTGTTCGCTGAGCATCACGCTGTCCTGTTGCGCCAGTTGCTGCCATGCGTTCTCGGCGCTGGCTGACAGCAGCGGCCAATGCTCGCGGTAATGCGCATGGTCGATCACCCCATGCAGTTCAGCTGGCCAGCCTTGCAGGCGCACACTGACTTGCCAGTCCGGCAGTACCGCTTTGACCCCCGGTTGTTGCGCCAGCCAGTCGGGCAGGGTGCGGGCCTGTTGCGGGGTAGCGACGGTGACGTACAACTCGGCGCTCAAGCGCTGCTCCAGCCAGGTGTTGAAGGTCTGGCGAAAGCCTGCGGTCATGCCGCCGGCACCGATGCTTGTGGCCATCGCCAGTAACAGCGCCATCAACGCCAGACTGAGGGTCGGCAACTGCTGCCGGCAATCGGCAATGAACCATTGACCCAGCACCGAATGGCTACGGCGCACAGCCACCGCCAGCACCCCGTCGAGAATCACCGGCAGGCCCAGCGCCGCGCTGAGCAACAGTGCCGAGACCAGCACAAAACCGCTGATCAGGCTGTCACCGAACCCGGCGCCCAGCGCCACCGCCAGACCCGCCAGGGCAATCTGGCGCTGATGGCGCAGCCAGCGTTGATGCGCTTCACGCCAGGCCTGAGCACGGGCCAGCGCCAGCACTGGCAGGCGGGCGGCGCGTAGCAGGCTGCTGGTGCCGGCGAGCAGGGCACCGAGCAGCGCCACGCCGAGGCTGCCCAGCCACCAGCCCGCGCCCAGATTCAGCTGCCCGGCCACCTGTGCGCCATACAGGCCGCGCAGGCTGGCGGCCAGGTCAGGCAGCAACAGGCTGGCCAGCACAAAGCCGCTGGACACCCCGGCGATGCCGGCCAGCCCAGCCATGCCGACCAGCTCCAGGGCCAGCGCGGCCACCAGCATGCGCACGCTGACCCCGCTGGCGCGCAGGTTGCGCAGCAGGCCGCGACGTTGTTCCAGCGCCAGGCCGATAGCCGCATGGACAATGAACAGGCCGACCACGAAAGCCAAAGCCCCCAAGGCATCGAGATTGAGGTGGAAACTGTCGGTCAAGCGCGCCAGATCATCATTGGCATCGCCGTGCTGCAGGCGTAACCGGTCGGCAAACCGCGGCGGCAGTTCAGGCTGGGTGGCGGCGAAGTCACTGGCCAGCAGCAGGCGGCTGACTTGCCCGGGCATTGCCAGCAGGGTTTGCGCCTGGCCGATATCGGTCAACAGCAGCATCGGTGGCATCGTTGCGACGCTTTGCAATGGCGGCAGGCGCTGGCCGTTGTCCAGTGCTGGTTGCTGGCCTTCCTGCAAACCCAGCGCCCGTAGCGTATCGCTGGCAATCCAGGTGACGCCGGGCGGGCGCAGGAAATTCAGCAACTGGTCGTTGCCCAGCGTCTGGCCCGCCAACGCAGTGCCACGTGGCAGGGTCAACGGTTCGATGCCGAGCAGTTGCAGGCGCTCACCGTTGAGGCTGACCCGGCCTTGCAGTTGCGGCGACACCGGCCAGCCGGCCCGGCGCAGCTCGACAAACAACCGCTCGGAAAATGGCCCACCCTCGGGGCTGACCAGCCAGCTCTGGGCCTGGCCGCCGAGCAACTGACTGGCGCGCTGATAACTGTCGCGAGCCTGGCTGTTGAGCGCCTGCACGCCGGTCAGCAACCCGGTTGCCAGCCACAAGCCGACCAGCACGCCGGCCAACTGCACCGGATGACGCCGCCAGTGACTCAGCAGGGCGCACAGCGTCCAGCCGAGTGCGCTCATCTCAGTGGACTGCGGCGTCGTCGAGCCGCCCTTTATGCAATACCACCCGGCGAGCCAGGCGGGCGGCGATGCGCGGACTGTGGGTGACCATCAGCAGGCTGGTGGGGCTGTCGGCCAACAGCTCCATGAGCAGTTGCATGACGTCGTCACTGCTGGCTTCGTCGAGATTGCCGGTCGGCTCGTCGGCGAGCAGCAAGGCCGGCCGTGCGGCCAGTGCGCGACCAATGGCCAGCCGTTGTTGCTGGCCGCCAGACAGTTGCTCGGGATAGCGATCCAGCAAGCCATTCAGACCCAGACGCTGTGCCAGTTGCGCTTGCCAGGCGCGGTCGTGGCGCCCGGCCAGACGCGCCTGAAAGGCCAGGTTGTCTGCCACCTTGAGGCTGCCGATCAGGTTGAACTGCTGGAACACCAGGCCGATACCGCTGCGCCGCCAGCGCGCCAGAGCGGATTCATTCAAGCCGTCCAGACGCTGGCCGTTGACAGCAATACAGCCGCTGTCTGGTCGGTCCAGGCCGGCAATCAGGTGCAACAGGGTGCTCTTGCCGCTGCCCGACTCACCCATCAACGCCAGGCTTTCGCCAGGCGCCAGTTGCAGGCTCACGCCATCAAGCACTTGCAGCGGCCCCTGGGCGGTGGGGTAGTGCTTGATGAGGTCGTCAACCTGCAGCATGGCGCGGTTCTCTATGAGCGGTCAGTTTTGCCCGCAAGCCCGATTGGCCGCCAGGGCCACGTCCAGCAAGCGGGGTGGCGGCAGGTGCAGGCCGTCCATCAGCGCGGCGTACTCTTCGGCATTGGCCACTTGCAGGCGCGGATTGTGACGGCGCTCTTCGCCAATGGTCGAACAGGTCCAGCCCTTGTAGTCGTGCGCCGGGAACACCAGCGTGTCGTCGCCCAGATCCAGCAGGCGTTGCAGGCTGGCCCACTGCTGGCGGGCGCTGCCATTTTGAAAGTCGGTGCGGCCACTGCCGCGAATCAACAACGTGTCGCCGCTGAACAACCAGGCCGGTTGACGGCCGCGGGCGGCGAGCAGAAAGCAGTACGAATCGCTGGTGTGCCCCGGCGTATGCCAGACCTTCAATTCGCGACTGCCAAAGGCCAGGCTCTGGCCGTCATGGAAGTTGAAGCTGGCGCAAGGCACGTGGCTTTCCTGACCCAGGCCGGTGTTGCAGCCGGTGGCATCGCGCAGATCACCCAGGCCGGTGATGTGGTCGGCGTGCGTGTGGGTGTCGATAGCCATGATCAGGCGCAGATCAAGGTCGGAAATCAACCGCAGGTAATCGTCCAGATGCTCTTTGACCGGGTCGATCAGCAGCGCCTGACCCTGATCGGCGAGCAGGTAGCTGTAAGTGGATGTCTGGCTGTCGAACAGTTGACGAAACAGCATGCGAGTCTCCGTTTTTCAGCGTGTGCAGGTAACCACCGTAGGGCTTATCGCCGCTCAGGTCAAAGCCGCCTGTGCAAATGCCTGTTACAAAAACCCGCCGAATCTAGCTTTTGCCCCCACGAATCAGGCTGCGCAGCGCGAAGCGATTGGGGTGGCAGGCCTCGGCCACACTGCGCGGCAGCGGCAACGGTTCGTCGTCCAGCCAGGCCGCGAGCAATTCGGCGCTCAACGGTGTGGTGATCAACCCTCGTGAACCATGGCCGCTGTTGACGTACAGGCCGTCGAGCCATGGACAGGCCAGGGGCGGAATCTGGCGGGCGTCTTTGCTCAGCGCCGCATAAGTGTGGGCGAACGCCTGCCCGTCAGCCAGCGGGCCGACGATAGGCAGATAATCGGGGCTGGTGCAGCGAAAGGCAGCCCGGCCTTGCAATTGCGCGCCGTCCAGACCGGCGCCATGCAGGCGCTGGCTGAGGTCCGGCGAGATGTCCTCCAGCAATTGCAGGTTGCTCTGATGTTCGGCCAGGGTCGGGCTCAAGTCCTGGTTATGAAAGTCAAAGCTTGCGCCCAGGGTATGTTCGCCGCCACGCGCCGGCGCCACGTACCCTTCGGCGCAGACCACGGTCGCGAGCGCCTGGCTGGCGGCGGTCGCCGGCAGGCGAGTGATCTGCCCGCGAATCCGTTTGAGCGGCAGCTCGGCACTCTGGCTAAAGCGCTGCACATCGGCGGCATTGGCAAGAACCACCACCGCAGCGCTGGCCAGTAACCGGTCATCGGCCCAAGCCTGCCACAGGCCATCTTCGTGGCGCAGATCCAGCGCCTGGTGGTGGGTCAGAACCGTGATATTCGGGTGCTCGACCTGTTGCTGACACAGCGACGGCGGATGCACCCAGCCGCCCTCGGGGTAGAACAGCCCGCCGCCGGGCAGGCTCACCCCGGCCTGTTGTTCGGCGGCGTGCTGGTCCAGCACGTGCAACAGGCTGGCCGGGAAGGCTTCGGCCAGTTTTGCCTGGCGCTGCGCCTCTTTGTCATCGAACGCCAGTTGCAGCACGCCGCAGTCGTCCCAGTCGCTGCCACGCTGCAAACGCTCCAGCAGGCGCCGGGTATGGCCGAAGCCGCTGAGGATCAGTTGCGACAGCGCCGTGCCATGGGCTGAAAGCTTGAGGTACAGCACGCCCTGCGGGTTGCCCGAGGCTTCGCTGGCCAACTGTTCATGACGCTCCAGCAGGCTGACCTGCCAGCCACGCACGGCCAGGCTGCGTGCCGTGCTGCAACCGGCCAGGCCGCCGCCGATCACCAGGGCTTTGCGTTCACCGGCAGGCCGCGGTGGGCGGGCGAACCAGGGTTTGACCGCAGGGGGCGCCTCGGCTTCGTCGGGCCAACCGATAAAGGCGCCGCGAATGACTTCCCATTTATGGCCGATGCCCGGCACGCGCTTGATCTTGAAACCGGCCGCCCCCAACGCCCGGCGTACCCAGCCGGTGCTGGTGAAAGTGCCCAGCGTGGTGCCGGGCGCCGACAGCCGCGCCAGTTGCGCAAACAGCTGCTCGTTCCACATCTGAGGGTTTTTAGCCGGGGCAAAACCATCGAGAAACCAGGCGTCGATGCGCCCGTCCAGTTGTTCCAGCATCTGCTGCGCATCGCCAATCAGCAGGGTCAGGGTAATACGCCCGTCGTCGAACAGCAGCCGCTGAAAGCCTGGATGAATGGCTCGGTACTGGTGCAGTAATTGCCCGGCTTGCGCAGCCAGTTCAGGCCACAGCGCCAGGGCGCGTTGCAGGTCGGCATGGCTGAGGGGGTACTTCTCGACACTGACAAAATGCAGGCGTGCGCCGACCGGTGCACACTCGTTGAACAACTGCCAGGCGCAGAAGAAGTTCAGCCCGGTGCCGAATCCGGTTTCGCCGATGACCAGCCGCCCGTCCGCCGGCAAGGCCGTAAAGCGGGCGCGCAGGTCGTTCTGGATCAGAAACACATGTCGGGTCTCTTCCAGGCCCGCATCGGTGGCGAAATACACGTCATCGAAGGCGTTGGAGCGTGGGTTGCCGTTTTCGTCCCAGCTGAGCTGGGCGTTCTGGAAGGGGGCGGTCATGGCGGGCTCTGCGGTGGACGAGGCGGCATTTTACCCGGTCGCGGGCTGAACGGATTGACCCATCGGGCGAATTGATGGTCTTAATGGGCAAAGCGCTATCAACGAAGATTCGTAAAGGGAGTTCCAGGATGTTCGAATCCGCTGAAATCGGCCATGCCATCGACAAGCAGGCGTACGACGAGCAGGTGCCCGCATTGCGCGAGGCATTGCTTGAAGCCCAGTACGAGTTGCATGAGCAGGCCGGGCGGCAGATCATTGTGCTGATCAATGGCATCGAGGGCGCCGGCAAGGGCGAGACGGTTAAATTGCTCAACGAGTGGATGGACCCACGCTTCATCGAGGTGCGCACCTTCGACCAGAAGACCGACGAAGAACTCGATCATCCCCCGGCCTGGCGCTACTGGCGACAATTGCCGGCCAAGGGCCGGATGGGCATTTTCTTTGGCAACTGGTACAGCCAGATGCTTCAGGACCGGGTGCATGGCCTGCTCAAGGACGCGCAACTGGACCAGGCGATCAGCGGCGCTGAGCGGCTGGAAAAGATGCTCAGCGATGAAGGCGCGATCATCTTCAAATTCTGGTTCCATCTGTCGCGTAAACAGATGAAACAACGCCTCAAAAGCCTGCGCGACGATCCGCTGCACAGCTGGCGCATCAGCCCGCTGGACTGGCAGCAGTCCAAGACCTACGACAAATTTGTGCGCTTCGGCGAGCGGGTGCTGCGCCGCAGCAGCCGTGAATATGCGCCCTGGCATGTGATCGAAGGCGCCGATGCCAACTATCGCAGCCTGACCGTTGGCCGTTTACTGCTCGAAGGCATGCAGGCGGCGCTGAACACCCCGCCAGTCGAACCCCAGGCGCTGGCGGTCGGACCGCGCGGCACCCATGACGATGAACTGACCCTGCTCGACAGCCTCGATTTGAACCAGCAACTGGACAAGGATGAGTACGAGCATCTGTTGATCACCCAGCAGGCGCGTCTGTCGCGCAACATGCGTGACAAACGCATGAAACGCCATGCGCTGGTGGCCGTGTTCGAAGGCAACGATGCGGCCGGCAAGGGCGGCGCGATCCGCCGCGTGGCGGCGGCGCTGGACCCGCGCCAGTACCACATCGTGCCGATTGCCGCGCCCACCGAAGACGAACGCGCCCAGCCGTACTTGTGGCGTTTCTGGCGGCAGATCCCGGCACGCGGCAAGTTCACCGTGTTTGATCGCTCCTGGTATGGCCGGGTGCTGGTCGAGCGAGTCGAGGGCTTCTGCAGCGAGACCGACTGGTTACGCGCCTACGGCGAGATCAACGACTTCGAAGAGCAGTTGACCGACGCCGGGGTGGTGGTGGTCAAGTTCTGGCTGGCGATCGACGAGCAGACCCAGCTGGAGCGTTTTCAGGCCAGGGAAGAGATCCCGTTCAAACGCCACAAAATCACCGAAGACGATTGGCGCAACCGCGAAAAATGGCCGCAATATCGCCGCGCAGTCGGTGACATGGTTGACCGCACCAGCACCTCGATTGCGCCGTGGACGTTGGTGGAGGCCAACGACAAGCGCTGGGCGCGGGTCAAGGTGCTGCGTACCCTCAACGAAGCGCTGGAAGCGGCATTTGCCCGCGACAGCAAGAAAAAATAGTTACGCAGGCCGCTGATCGCTGGCGTGCTGCGCGGGGGTGCAGTCTCTGAGCGTTGGCGCAGCATCGTGCCGCTCGGGGCTGCGGTTCGGCAGGTTGGCAGCCAACGCTTCGGCCAGGGCGCGCAGGATGGCGCTGTACAGGGGAGGGAGGTCACGCATGGGGTTGTCCTTGATCAATGGTGATGTCCACGCGCTGCAACGGTCTTGGGCGTTACAGCGGCGTAACAACAGCTAAGAACAACTTTGCGCGAAGGTCAGACGTTTTTTGCATAAGGCTTATAGCGGTTTTGCAAGCATCAAGCCTGGCGCTAGCGCCGTGGCGGCAGTGTCTTTTGCCGTGCAATCCACAGGCTGACCAGCACCGCGCAGAGCAGCAACAGCACGCGCACCCAGGTCAGCGGCACGAACCAGCACGACACCCCGATGCTGAACCACATCAGGCCGATGGCGTAGACCTTGGCTTTGAGCGGAATGCCATGACCTTCCAGATAGTCCCGGATCCACGGGCCCAGGCGCGGGTGTTCGACCAGCCAGCGGTAAAATCGCGGCGAACTGCGCGCGAAACACGCCGCGGCCAGCAACAGGAAGGGAGTGGTGGGCAGCACCGGCAGGAAGATGCCGATGATTCCGAGCAGGACACTCAGCCAGCCGATCGCCAGCAGTGCATAGCGCACCAGCCCGTGTGAGCGGGTGCGCGATGACGGGGTGACCAACTCAGTGGTGGCGAGGCTTGAGGATTGCCGGTTTTTCTTCCGGTGCCTGGCACAGCAGGAACAGGGCTGTCAGGGCTTCAGGGATCTGGACGATCATGTCGTCCATCAGGCCGGCGTCCTGGGCGATGTCGGCGAATTCCGGTTGTTCGTCGAACAGGCCCGAACCGACCATGATCGGCAGCAGCATTTCACTGACTTCTTCCTCGGCGCTTTCGAACCAGGCGTTCTCGCGCAGGAACACGCCTTCCATGAAGCCGATGCACCAGCCGCGCAGTTCCGAGTCGTCCGGGTCGTCGCCCAGGTCCAGGTCGCAAGGCAGTTCGAACTCTTCGTCCGAGGCCAATTGGCGGGCAATATGTGCTTGCAACAAGACCAGAGTGGTTTCGATTTCTTCGCGCTGCGCGTCGCTGGCGTAGTGCGGTGGCTCAGCGAACAGTGCTTCGATCCACTCGCGCTCAGGCACCTGCTCCGAGCAGATTGACAGGGCGGTCAGGTAGCCATGGGCGGCCACGTAGTCCAGTGCTTCATCGTGCAGATCATCTGCATCAAGGAAGACTTGCAGGCGGGTAAGTTGCTCAGCGAAGGACATTGACGGACTACCTTGGAAATAAACGATGCCAAATTCTAGGCTCTCAACGGCCTGGGCGCCAGCAGCGTGAGCACTGCCGGGCAATATTGACAGCTGATGTACAGAGCCTCCGCTGAGTAGGGCGCTCGGGTATACTGCCGCGTTTGTAGCCGCGCGGCTCGACCGACGCGGCCTGCTGTAGCAGCACAACCCGGGGTTTTTATGCTCGAACAGGCTCAACGCATTCTCAAGGACATCTTCGGCTACGACAGCTTCCGGGGGCGCCAGGGTGCGATTATCGAGCGCGTGGCCAGCGGCGGCGATGCTTTGGTGTTAATGCCCACCGGCGGCGGCAAATCGCTGTGCTTCCAGGTGCCCGGCCTGTTGCGCGACGGCCTTTGCGTGGTGGTGTCGCCGCTGATCGCGTTGATGGACGACCAGGTGGCGACCCTCGATGAACTGGGGGTGTCGGCCGCCGCGCTGAACTCGACCCTGAGCGCCGAGCAGCAGCGTGAACTGGCCGCGCGCATGCGCCAGGGCCAGCTCAAAATGCTTTACCTGGCGCCCGAGCGGCTGGTTCAGCCACGGATGTTGTCGTTCCTGCAGAACCTCAATATTGCGCTGTTCGCTATTGATGAAGCGCACTGTGTATCGCAATGGGGTCATGATTTCCGTCCCGAATACCTGCAACTGGGTCAACTGGCCGAGCTGTTTCCCGATGTGCCGCGCATCGCCCTGACGGCTACAGCCGACAAGCGGACCCGCGAAGAGATCGTCACCCGTCTGCATTTGCAAAATGCCGAGCGCTTTTTGTCGAGCTTCGACCGGCCCAACATCTTTTATCGCATCGTGCCCAAAGAGCAGCCGCGCAAGCAGTTGCTCGCGTTCCTGTCCGAGCGGCGCAGTGATGCCGGTATTGTTTATTGCCTGTCGCGCAAAAAGGTTGAGGAAGTGGCCGAGTTTCTCAGCAACAGCGGCTACCCGGCGCTGCCTTACCACGCCGGCCTGCCCGCCGAGACCCGGGCCAGCAACCAGCGGCGCTTCCTTAACGAGGAAGGCCTGATCATGGTCGCCACCGTGGCGTTTGGCATGGGCATCGACAAGCCCAACGTGCGCTTTGTCGCGCACCTGGACCTGCCCAAGTCGCTGGAAGCTTATTATCAGGAGACCGGCCGCGCAGGGCGTGACGGTTTGCCCGCTGACGCCTGGATGGCCTACGGCCTGCAGGATGTGCTGATGCTCAAGCAAATGCTGCAAAACTCTGAGGGCGACGAGCGGCACAAGCGCCTGGAGCAGCACAAGCTCGATGCCATGCTGGCACTGTGTGAAGAAACTCGCTGCCGGCGCCAGGCACTGCTGGCCTACTTCGACGAAGAGCTGCCACAACCCTGTGGGCACTGTGACAATTGCGTCGACGGGGTGCAGACCTGGGATGCCACCGAGCCTGCCCGCCAGGCGCTGTCGGCGATCTACCGGACCGGCCAGCGCTACGGGGTGGGCCATCTGGTGGACGTCTTGCTCGGCAAGTCTACCGACAAGGTGCAGAACTTCGGTCATCAGCATCTGGCGGTGTTCGGGGTTGGCAAAAGCCGCTCGGAAGGTGAGTGGCGCACCTTGTTCCGGCAACTGGTCGCCCGTGGCCTGGCCGATATCGACCTGGAAGGTTACGGCGGGCTGCGCCTGACCGACAGTTGCCGGCCCTTGCTGCGCGGTGAGGTCAGCCTAGAACTGCGCCGCGATCTCAAGGCCCAGACCAGTACCAGCCGCAGTAGCGGCGGCAGCGGTAGCCCGGCCAGCCAACTGGTGCGTGGTGAAGAGCGCGAACAGTGGGACGCGCTGCGTGCCCTGCGCCGACGCCTGGCGCAAGAGCATGGGGTGCCGCCGTACGTTATCTTTCCGGACTCGACCCTGCTGGAAATGCTCCGGGGTCAGCCACGCTCGATGGCCGAGATGGCCAGGGTCAGTGGCGTGGGCGCGCGCAAGCTGGAGCGTTACGGCGAAGCCTTCCTTGAAGTGCTCAGTGGTCAGGCCGAGGCGCCCAAGGTGGTGGCCGACCTGCGCCACGAACTGATCAGTCTGGCCCGTGCCGGCATGACCCCGATTCAGATCGCCGGGCAGTTGCAATGCTCGGAAAAGAATGTCTACAGCCTGCTGGCTGAAGCCATTGCCAGCCAGCAACTGTCGCTTGAGCAGGCGCTTGATCTGCAGGCCGAACTGCAAGAAGAAATCCAGGACGCGTTTCTCGACGGCGAGGGCGAGCTGCCGGCGGTCAGCGATGTGGCCGCGCGATTCAGCGGTCGGGTCCCAGAAGGGGTGTTGTATTGCGTGCGTGCCGCCCTGCAGTCGGAGTTCGAGGCTTGACATCCTCCCCGTCCTAAAGGGCGGGGATTCCCACAACTGGACGCTCATGCCCGAGCGCGAGAATGTTCTTTGCGGCGTTGACGTCGCGGTCGTGGGTGGCACCGCACCCACAACAAGTCCATTCCCTTATTCCAAGCCCTGCGATACCTCTCGGCCTCGAGTCCGGCAATTGATTGCAGCTCGAACAGGTTTGGGTGGTGTTTCTCTCGCTAACAATCTTGAAAACCGTGCCTGCGTAATCGCATTTGTATTCCAGCATGGTTTTCAATTGACCCCAGCCGGCGTCCAGCACCGACTTGGCCATTCTGGTTTTTGCGAGTTTCAGTGAGTTCACATCGCCCACCACAATAACGCCACAACGCGCTACCAGCGCGTTGCTGAACTTATGCAGGCAATCCTTGCGGCGGTTCGCAATCTTGGCGTGAATCGCCCGCACACGGGCCTTCTTGCCAGCGCGCTGGGCCGTGCCCAGCGCGCTCTCCAGATCCCGGTAGAACTTGCCGCTTTCAAGGCGATCACCGTCGCTGCAGGTGGCCGTGGTTTTCAGTCCGAGGTCGATACCCACTGCGTCCTGGCCTGGCGATAACTGGCGGTCGACCTCGACCACGACGTTGAAATACCAGCGTCCACGGGTGTCTTCGTTGAAGCTACCGGATCTGAATTTAAAACCCGCCAGGCCGTAGCTGTCCCAGACCTTGAAGTGCTGTTTGTTGAAGACGACCTGGCCGTTTTTCCAGACAGCAGCGCCGGCCTTGAGGGGCACCCAGCCCAGGCTGCGCCGAGCGCCGCCCGAGCAGCGCCAGCGTAGCTGGCGCTTTTTGAACTGCTTGCGCCGTGTGACATATTCGTCGGCAACAGCCTGCACCGATTGGCTGTGCAGGCTCAGGTCTTTGCCGGCCCCGTTGGTGTACTTGTGAATGTCGAACGCCGACAGAAAACGACCACGCTCACGAATCGAGCGACGGCTCAACTCGTTTACGTAGTTCCACACAAAATTCACGGCACGAGAAGCTTCACGCAGCTGCGCTGCGTGCTTGTCTCGCACTCGAACCTTGAGGGTTTTGGTCGCTTTCATTTCAGTCATGAAATACAGAATAGGGGCGGTTTTGTGGATTTTAACCCCTATGACCGCTTCGCGGTGGCGCTTTCATCCCCCACCTGAAGGAAGGGGCTTTTCGCGCCAGCTTGGTAACAGGTTGCGACGAAAGGTCTCGGCGCTGCGCTTGATCGCGGCAAGAGGCCATGCTTAGCTGGCTAATAATTAGATTAACCATGAGTTTGTTATGCCTTTGACTGATGAACACCGCTTCGGGATGCAACTGGCCCAGATGACCCGTGGCTGGCGCGCCGAGCTGGACCGGCGGCTGGCGGGTCTGGGCTTGTCCCAGGCCCGTTGGCTGGTGCTGCTGCATCTGGCCCGCTTCAATGATGAGGCGCCGACCCAGCGTGAGCTGGCGCAGAGCGTCGGCGTCGAAGGGCCGACCCTGGCCCGCTTACTCGACAGCCTTGAAACCCAGGGCCTGGTTCGCCGCCAGGCGGTTGTCGAAGACCGTCGGGCGAAGAAGATCCTGCTCTGCGACAGCGCCGCGCCGCTGATCGCGCAGATCGAATCCATCGCCAATACCCTGCGCGCCGAGTTGCTCACCGGTGTCGATGAAACAGAACTGCAACTTTGCATGCGGGTGCATGCGCGCATACTGGAAAACCTGGAAAGAACCTGAAGCGTGGCAGCGGGTTCTCGCTCATACTTGGGCACAATTCAATGCGGGAAGCCAGGATCGGTTTCCATAAGGGGTCGCATGCTGAACAGAGTGGAGCGCGGCGTAAAAGTTGCCCTGAAGGCAGGCGGACGTCGCCACGGGTTGGCGATGTGGGTAGCGCTTTGCTCGCTGGGCTGGTCGGGTATGGCCGCGGCATTGGGGATGGGCGAGATCCGTTTGCACTCGGCGCTCAACCAGCCGTTGAACGCCGAGATTCAGTTGATCGAGACCGCTGGCCTCGACCCTGAAGACATCGTCGTCAAGCTTGCTTCACCCGACGCATTCACCAAAGCGGGTATCGAACGGGTCTTCTTCCTCAATGACCTGCGCTTTACGCCGGTCATTCGCGGCAATAGTGGCTATATACAGGTCTCGTCGAACAAGGCTGTGGTCGAGCCCTACCTGAGTTTTGTTGTGCAGTTGTCCAGACCCAACGGTGACCTGCTGCACGAATACACCTTGTTGCTCGATCCGGCCAACACCCCCGAGGGCCTGGCGGCGACGCGTAACCGCAAGCCGCTTCAAGAAACAACCGTGCAGGATTCGCGCATGCCCAAGGCGCCCCCCATGGCGGTGCAGGGCAAGCATTACATCGTTACCGACGGCGACACGCTCAACAGCATCGCTCGCCGGTTGCAGGGCCCCGGCAGCAACGGTTCGGCGGCGCAATTGGCAGACGGCATCCAGGCGCTCAACCCGCAGGCATTTCCGACTGGCGCGGGCAGTGCCCTGCGGGCCGGGCAAAACCTGCTGTTACCAGACGCTGCGGTAGTTCCCAAACCGCCTGCCGTCGAACCGTCAGCCGCTGACGCCGTTGCAGTGCCTGCTGTGGCGGATGCCCAGAAAGCGGCGCAACTGGCTGCCGATGCCATTGAAAACCAACAGCTCGAAGACTTGAAGAGCCTCAATCGCGCGTTGCAGGAACAGGTGTTCGAGCGCGACAAGGCCGTCACTGTCTTGCAGGCCCGGCTGGCCGAAATGCGTGATGCCGCTCAGGCTCCGGACCTGAGCACGCGAGCGATTGCCGGTAACCCGGCGGCACCTGCTGCTGTGGTTGCGCCAGCCGCGGCGCCCGCAGCTGAACAGGCCAGCACCGACAATCCTCTGTTCAGCCTGCCGGTGTTACTCGGTGTGGTTGCAGCGTTGCTGCTGTTGATCCTCGGTTTGCGGCTGCGCCAACGTCGCCAGAGCGTGTCGACGCCTGAGCATGTTGAGCCAGCCGTCAGTGACGAGCGGCTGATCAAGCCGGCTCAAGCGGTGGCGCTGCCCGTCTACGAAGTTCCTGTCGTCGCGCCTCCGGCTGCCGCGCCTGTGCAGAGCGCCAGTAATGGCGCGTCGTTGAACAAGGTAACGAGCAGCCAGCGTCTTTCCGGGGCGGCGCCGGATGCGCTGGATGGTGTGAGCATCTACATCGCTTATGGGCGTTTTAATGAAGCCTTGGCTATCTTGCGTGACGCCCTGAGCAAGCAGCCTGAGCGAGCAGACGTTCGCGAACGTATTCTTGAGCTGCTTGGCGAACAGGGCGACATCGCGGGATTCGAGCAGCAAGAGCAGGCAGCATTGGAACATGGCCTGAGTCGTGAACAGATCCAGGGAATACGTGATCGTTACCCGCAGCTCAAACCGTCACCCGCCGTTGCCGCCACAGGGGTGGCCGTGGGCGCCGCAGCGGCGGCTGCTGCGGTTACCGCGATGGCCGGACCGGCAGTTGCTGAACCCGCGCAACCGAAGCCTGAAACCCCGGCACAACTGGACGAAACTGCAGCCGCTGCGCTCAATCCGGAGCACGACGATGAGTTCCAGCTGAACCTGGATGATTTGTCCATGGACGCTGACTGGGATCTGGTCGATCCGTTTGACAAGCCAGCGCGCCATGGCAAGGCCGAGGTGCCCGAGGCTGCACCGCTGGATCCGCACTTTGCATCCAACCTCACCGAATTGCCGGAAGTCTTCGAACTCGATGACGAGCCGTTTCGGGTGGCGTCTGTCGAGTCCGCGCAAGCTCTTGAGGCGGATGATTCTCTGGACCTGGATTATGGTGCAGATGATTCTATCGAGATCATCGCGCCCTCCGGTGTCGATCAGTCGCTGTCGGGCTTTGATCTGCTGGACGGGCTGGAGGAGTTTTCCGGGCTGGATGAGCAGAACATCCAGCCCATCGAACTGGTCGAGCCAGGCGACAATGACGCGCTGGACGATGCATTTCTCGACAGTTTTGCCGACGACGACGGCATGGAATTCGACCTGATGGAACTGGACGAAGAGCCGCTGACTCAAGTCAATCAGGCTCAGTTGATGATCGATGAAGGTGACGTTGACGGCGCGCGGCGGCTGCTGGAACAGGTGGTCGAACACGGCGACGAGGCGCATCAGCAGATGGCCAGAGACTTGTTGTCGAGCCTGGACTGATTCTTCAGGCAAACAAAAGGGGTCGATCACGACCCCTTTTTCTTTGCCTCAAAAACCATGGCGCTGCCTGCGCGGCTAAGGCGGAGCACCGCCCGGCCACTTCTGCAATCAGTGCGACGGCCCTTGGGTATTCAGCGACAGCAGCTGTTTTTCCTGAGCCCAGTCGAAGGGTTCGTCATTTTCTTCGGCTTCAAAGCGACGCTCCTCCAGGGCCTGGTAGAGGTCGATCTCTTCATCTGGCATGAAGTGCAGACAATCGCCGCCGAAGAACCACAGCAGGTCGCGAGGCACCAGGTGGGCGATCTGCGGGTAACGTTGAATCACCTGGCACATCAGGTCCTGGCCCAGATACTGGCTTTGCAGCGGGTCTTGCGGCAGTTGCTCGATCAACTCGTCGAAGCGCTCCATGAACAGCGCGTGGTTGGCTTCTTCCACCTGTTCGGCCTCGCCCAAGGCAACCAGAATGCTGCGCAGGTGGGTCAGCAGAGCCAGATGATGGTTGAGAATGGCGTCGGCCATGATGAAATCCTCGGATGTAAAAAAGGCGCGAGAGTATAAGCCTCATCGCGCCCGCTGTGGGATTGGTTATCTGACCTTGTCAGGGGCAGGCGCCAACTGCTCTTTGCTGAAGTCGTCGACGTCGATCACTTTGCGCCGCGCCTGCTCGGCTTGTTCCAGGCTGTGCGCTTCTGCGCTCTGCAGCACTGCGGCGCGTACCGCGGCATCAATCAGCGACTCGTCACCGTGCACCTGGACCTGCCCCGATTTGACCGCCAGTTGCAGTTTGCGGCGTATCGCCTGACTGCCTTGAACCTGCTGGTGAGCATGGTTGAGCGCACCGACGGCATCCTCCTGCGCTTGCGGGCGGTAGCAACCAGCCAGCAGTTGCTCCAGGGCCGGATCACCTTTGCTGCGGCCCAACAGTTGCGCGACTCGGGCATCGAGAGCGTCGTCAGGGCCTTTGTGACGGCGGCCGAACGGAAATACCACCGCCCGCAACGCACAGCCCAGCAAGCGGTTGGGGAAGTTGCGCAGCAACTGATCAAGCGCACGCTCGGACTCGCCGAGGCTTTCTTCCATGGCCCACTGCAACAGCGGACGCAGATAATCAGGCGAGTCAAGATCGTGGTAGCGCTTGAGCGCTGCCGAGCCCAGGTAGAGGTGGCTGAGCACATCGCCCAGGCGCGCCGACAGGCGCTCGCGGCGTTTCAGCTCGCCGCCGAGCAGCATCATGCTCAGGTCAGCCAGCAGGGCAAAGGCGGCGGCCTGACGGTCCAGCGCGCGGAAATAGCCCTGGCTGAGACTGTCGCCGGGACGTTTGTCGAAGCGTCCCAGGCCCAGATTGAGTATCAGGGTGCTGGCGGCGTTGCCCACCGCAAAACCGATATGGCGCATCAGCAGGTCATCGAACTCGTACAGTGCCCGGTCATGATCTTCACGGCTGGCCAGGGCCATTTCCTTGAGTACGAACGGGTGGCAGCGGATCGCGCCCTGACCGAAGATCATCAGGTTGCGCGAGAGAATATTCGCGCCTTCGACGGTGATGAAGATCGGTGCGGTCTGCCAGTTGCGCGCCAGGTAGTTGTTCGGACCCATGACGATGCCTTTACCGCCATGCACATCCATGGCGTGGCTGATGCATTCACGGCCGCGTTCAGTCAGGTGGTATTTGAGGATCGCCGACAGTACCGACGGTTTTTCGCCCAGATCCACAGCATTGGCGGTCAGGATCCGTGCGCTGTCCATCAGCCAGGCATTGCCGCCGATCCGTGCCAGCGCTTCTTGAATACCTTCGAAGGCCGACAGTGGGACGTTGAACTGCTCGCGTACCTGCGCGTACTGGCCAGTGACCAGGCTGGTGTACTTGGCCGCGCCGGTGCCTACCGCTGGCAACGAGATGGAGCGACCCACCGACAGGCAGTTCATCAGCATCATCCAGCCTTTGCCAAGCATTTGCTGGCCACCGATCAGGTAATCCAGCGGCACAAATACATCCTTGCCGCTGTTCGGCCCGTTCATGAAGGCGGCGCCCAGCGGCAGGTGACGGCGGCCGATCTCGACACCGGGGGTATCGGTGGGGATCAGCGCCAGGCTGATGCCCAGCTCGGTCTGCTCGCCGAGCAGATGATCAGGGTCGTAGGCTTTGAACGCCAGGCCCAGCAAGGTCGCCACCGGGCCGAGGGTGATGTAGCGTTTTTCCCAGTTCAGGCGCAGGCCGATGACTTCCTGACCCTGCCACTGGCCTTTACAGATGATCCCGGTGTCGGGCATTGCCCCGGCGTCGGAGCCTGCCAGTGGGCCGGTGAGGGCAAAGCAGGGAATGTCGTCGCCACGGGCCAGGCGGGGCAGGTAATGGTTACGCTGTTCTTCGGTGCCGTAATGCAGCAGCAATTCTGCCGGGCCGAGCGAGTTGGGCACCATCACGGTGGAGGCCAGGTCGCCACTGCGAGTCGCCAGCTTCATTGCGACTTGCGAGTGCGCGTAGGCAGAGAAGCCCTTGCCGCCATACTGCTTGGGAATGATCATGGCAAAGAAGCCATGCGCTTTGATGTGCGCCCAGGCCTCTGGTGGCAGGTCCATGTCCTGGCCGATCTGCCAGTCGCTGACCAGCGCGCAGAGTTCTTCGGTCGGGCCATCGATGAACGCCTGCTCTTCTTCGGTCAGGGTCGCCGGCGGGTAGGCGAGCAGGGTGTTCCAGTCCGGACGACCGCTGAACAGCTCGCCATCCCACCACACAGTACCGGCGTCGATGGCATCGCGCTCGGTGTCGGACATCGGCGGCAACACTTTCTTGAACCATTTGAACATCGGCGCACTGAAGTGTTTGCGGCGCAGATCCGGCAGCACCAACGGCAGCAGCACGGCCAGCCATGCCAGCCAGAAAATGCCCAGCAACCAGCCCGGCGCGTGGCTCCAGATGCCCATGGCCAGCAGATAAAGGGCGATTACACCCAATATTGCGATAGGGGTAACGCGGCGGTGCGCCAGCCAGGCGCTGCCTACCAGCAATCCTGCGATCCACAACAACAGCATAAATAATCCTCCGTGACGGCGACGGTCGGGCCGTGTTCATAACATGGTTAGTGACCCTGCATGAGCCAGTAAGTTGCGACCGTTACAGGGTAGACTGGTCAGCGACGAATGGCGGTCATCACAGGAGGTAAGCAAATGCTCAAGATCTGGGGACGCAAGAATTCCAGCAACGTACGCAAGGCACTGTGGATTGCAGAAGAAGTCGGAGTGCCGTACCTGAGCCAGGACGCTGGCGGTGCCTTTGGCCTGGTCGACGAGCCAGAGTACCGGGCAAAGAACCCCAACGGCCGGGTGCCGATGATTGAAGACGGCGACTTCGTGCTCTGGGAATCCAATGCCATCGTGCGCTACCTGGCCGCGCGTTACGGCGCAGCGTCAGGGCTGTATCCGGCTGATCCGCAAGTGCGCGCGCAGGCTGACAAATGGATGGACTGGACCACCTCGACGCTGGCCGAAGCCTTTAAACCGGTGTTCTGGGGCGTTGTGCGCACTGCGCCGCAAAAGCAGGACTGGGACTTCATCAACCAAAGTATCCAGACGCTGCATGGCCTGCTGGCAATCCCTGATGCCGCGCTGGCCGATCAGCCGTACCTGTCCGGCGATGCCTTTGGGATGGGCGATATTCCGCTGGGCAGCTTTGCCTACGCCTGGTTCGAGATGCCCATTGAGCGCCCTGAGCTGCCTCATTTGCAGGCCTGGTACGAGCGGCTCAAGACGCGTGCGGCTTATCGCAAGGCGGTCATGACGCCATTGACCTGAATGGCGTTAAAACTGTCGGCAGACGATCGTGTCCCGGCTCGATATTTATTATTAATGAATGTGTCTGTACTTGAGCGGTCTGTCCTAGCACCATTGCAGCATCTATTCGAGCGCCTCGTGCGCTCGTTCATAACCAGAAACTTTCTTCCTGATGGGTACGTTTTCCGCCATGAGTTCTGCTCTGTCCATTCGACAGCTCACAAAGACCTACGGCAACGGCTTCCAGGCCCTCAAGGGCATCGATCTGGACGTCGCCGAAGGTGACTTTTTCGCCTTGCTTGGCCCCAACGGCGCCGGCAAATCCACCACCATCGGCATCCTGTCGACCCTGGTCAACAAGACCAGCGGCAGCGTGAATATCTTCGGCCACGACCTGGACCGCGAACCGGCTGCGCTCAAGCGTTCGATTGGTGTCGTGCCGCAGGAATTCAACTTCAACCAGTTTGAAAAGACCTTCGACATCGTCGTCACCCAGGCGGGTTACTACGGCATCCCGGCACGTATCGCCAAGGAACGCGCCGAGCAGTACCTGACCCAGTTGGGCCTGTGGGACAAACGAGACGTGCCTTCGCGCTCGTTGTCTGGCGGTATGAAGCGTCGGTTGATGATTGCCCGGGCGCTGATCCACGAGCCGCGCCTGCTGATTCTCGACGAGCCGACCGCAGGCGTGGACATCGAGCTGCGTCGCTCGATGTGGACCTTTCTGACCGAATTGAACCAGAAAGGCATCACCATCATCCTTACCACGCACTATCTGGAAGAGGCCGAGCAACTGTGCCGCAACATCGGCATCATCGACCACGGTGAGATCGTGCAGAACATGGGGATGAAGCAATTGCTCAACACCCTGACCGTTGAAACCTTCGTGCTCGACCTCAAGCAGTCGTACAGCGCTGCGCCGCAACTGCCGGGGTTTGCCAGCAAGCTGATCGACAGTCATACCCTGGAAGTACAGGTCGACAAGAATATCGGCATCACCGCGCTGTTCAGCCAACTGGCCCTGCAAGGCATTGAAGTGCTGAGCCTGCGCAACAAAGCCAATCGCCTTGAGGAGTTATTTGTGTCCCTGGTGGAGAAGAACCTGGCCAAGGTGGCCCAATAATGAGTACCCAGAACAGCGAATTGCGCCCCAATCTGGTTGCCCTGAACACCATCGTCTACCGCGAAGTGCGGCGCTTCATGCGCATCTGGCCGCAGACCCTGCTGCCGCCAGCGATCACCATGGTTCTGTACTTCGTGATCTTCGGTAACCTGATCGGCCGCCAGATCGGCGACATGGGCGGCTTCAGCTACATGCAGTACATCGTGCCGGGGCTGATCATGATGTCGATCATCACCAACTCCTACGGCAACGTGGTGTCGAGCTTCTTCGGCGCCAAATTCCAGCACTCGATCGAAGAACTGATGGTCTCGCCGGTCTCCCCGCACACCATCCTTGTTGGCTACGTACTGGGCGGGGTACTGCGCGGTCTGATGGTCGGCCTGATCGTGACCCTGCTGTCGATGTTCTTCACTGACCTGCAGGTCCATCACCTGGGCGTGACCGTCGTGGTGGTGCTGCTGACCGCGACCATTTTCTCGCTACTGGGTATGGTCAACGCCGTCTTTGCCCGCAACTTCGACGACATCTCGATCATCCCGACCTTCGTGCTGACTCCGCTGACCTATCTGGGTGGCGTGTTCTACTCCATCAGCCTGCTGCCACCGTTCTGGCAGACCGTCTCGTTGGCCAACCCGGTCCTGCACATGGTCAACGCCTTCCGCTACGGCATCCTCGGCGTGTCCGACATCAGCATCAGCATCGCCATGGCCTTCATGGTCGGTGCAACCGCAGTGCTTTACCTGTTCTGCATCCGCCTGCTGGTCAGCGGACGCGGCATGCGTCAGTAACCGCTGATTGCCCGCCGGGTCATGAGACCCGGCGCGCCTCGTACTCGGCCAATGCGGCCTGAAACTCGGCGGAGGGCCTGGCCCACTGCTCCGGCGGCAGGGGTTTTGACCATTCGATGATATCGGGGTGGTCGAGGTCGGGCAGGGGATAGAGCTTCTTGCGCTCCAGATAATCGGCCAGTAGTACGTTGAAGACGAACAGGCCAAAAAAACCATCCCAGAGCAGGGTGAGGAACCAGCCTTTGCGCTTGGCGGCTTCTTTCAGGTCATCCAGATAGCTGGCGAAGATGCCTTTGGTGCGGGTGAATCTGGAGGTTCCGGTCGAGACCACAGCGTCGGGTCCTACTTCCATATAGGTACGGATGCATTCCCACAACGCCATAGCAGGTTCACCGCCCCCACAATAAAAACCTAGCAGGTAGTTCTGATTATCTTTCTTCACTGTTAGAGGATTATTCAGACCTATATACAGCATGCCTTGAGTGACTTTTCCTCCTTGACTCATGCTCGAAGCCTGAGTGGCCACTGCAACGACTTGCTCCCAAGGCACAAACCAGTAATCGCCGTTTTCTCTGACGACGCAAGCTTCACGTCGATGGCGATTGAAACGAACAGGGTTGGGGGACGGGCGGCGTAAGGCGGGTGCTATAAAGTAAAGGGCGATGCACAATCCAACTAACCCTGCTGCCCAAATCATCCAATATGTGTCTATGTTTAGGTATTTCAGCAGAGAACCCATTCCTAAAAAGAGCAGGAGTTGAAACCATACAAGACGAATGGTGGCGGAAAGGGTGAAGCTTCCGATGTCCATGTATGTATCGTTCTTTCGCCAGATAATCCCTAATGAGTCCCCAGGCTTCTGGCCGGTGGGTATTGGTAATGGAGCCAAATAGTCGCTTCGGCGAAATACGGTCTTTTTGCATGTGCCTGCTTCAGGGAACGTCATGTTTTGGTCCCGGTATTGTGAGTGTTTCCTCGTAAGTGCCCAATTTGTGTAATTTCGCCTTGTTCAGCATATAGGCTTCGTGCTTGCGTAAGGGGATGGGGCCATTGTTGGGGTCCATGGTAAAAGCCAAGCCGTCCTCGCCACCGATGATATGCTGGTCAGCGGACGCGGCATGCGTCAGTAACCGCTGATTGCCCGCCGGGTCATGAGACCCGGCGCGCCTCGTACTCGGCCAGCGCGACCTGAAATTCGGCAGAAGGCCTGGCCCACTGCTCCGGCGGCAGGGGTTTTGACCATTCGATGATATCGGGGTGGTCGAGGTCGGGGAGAGGATAAAGCTTCTTGCGCTCCAGATAATCGGCCAGCAGTACGTTGAAGAAGACCAGGCCAAAAAAGCCATCCCAGATCAGGGTGAGGATCCAGCCTTTGCGCTTGGCGGCTTCTTTCAGGTCATCCAGGTAGCTGGCGAAGATGCCTTTGGTGCGAGTGAATTTTCTTGAGGGTTCATGGACCGCATCGGGACCTGATTCCATGTAGGTGCGTATGTATTCCCAATAGCTTGCCGCCATTTCTTCATCTGGGCAGTTAAAGGTTAACTCGTGACAATCTTTTTCAACACGCTCTCTAGGATGTGGGCTGTCGAAACGCACATTCAGGAACCCAAGACTCATGCCGCTTCTTCTAGCGGTTTCTGAAGTGTAGTGCGCCGTGGCTATTACGCTTTCCCAAGGTATTATCCAATAGACGTCTTGTGCTCTCATAACACATATTTCTCGACGTTGGCGATTGAAGCGTACAGGTAAAGGTGTTGGTTTTTTTAAGCCTTTATAAAAAATTGGGAGTGTGGCCAGTGTTATGGCTAGACTGGTTATTAATAGCCAGGGGACGACGTTAGGTGTAAGGTTTTTTAATGCGAGTGCCAGTGACAGGTAAAGAATTACGTTAAACCATATTAGTGTTGCGGCTGTGCCGGTGTTGTACTGGTTTATGTCAAGGAATACCTCGTTCTTCCGCCAGGCTATGTCTGAGGCGTCAGAGGGCGAGCGTCCGGTAGGTAAAGGCAGTGGGGAGAATTGAGTTATTCTAAGGGCCAATTTAAGTTCTCTGGAAGAGGTGTCTGTAGTTGTGCGCTCAGTGGAGCGGAAGCGAGCGGCGCTGGACGCCGATTCTATGAAGTCTGGCTTTGCTCAACGTAGGGGCCTCATGAGGCCTAAGTGAAATAACTCCATCTTCTGCAGTGATGGTATAGATCAGCCCAGAATCACCGCCAATAGAATGATTTATTCCCAGTAAAGACGTTATAGGGGTGCTGTATTTTATCTTTATGGAAATACTTCTAGGAAGTGAGCCCATCACAGTGTCTGTTAGGTAGCGACCCGTAAGGCGCAGGCCTTGCCCTTCGTTGGCAGGAATCCATTTGTAATGAGCTGTTTTTAACCAGTGGCTGCCCATATCTCGCATTCGGTAAGGAGGTTCGGTCAACCCTGGCGTTCCCCAGATGTCCATCCATAGCCGGTAATCAACCGGGTCGCCGATCATTGCCAGTTCCAGGTAAACGCCGTCGGGGGTGGCTCCCGGCAAGTCGATAGATAACGATTGCAGATGCGGTTTGTTACGCATCGGAAACTGACCGTCAGTAGGTACGTGTGAGCTTATACTTTCGTAATTTATGCGCGGCGTATAAACTAGAGCGAGCAAGTGCTCCAGCTCTTTTTGTTGAGTCCCATGATCAAGTGGTGACCTCTCTTTAGCTCGTTGGATGGACCAGCAGCATTGGTAGAGAAAGTTCTGGAGTGGGGTTTGTTGGAAGAGCCATGTTATAAGGTAGGCTCCGCCGAGTATCGCAATTATTACGAGCAGTGGTGCGATTGCGGCACCTGCACCGGCCAATCCCGCTCCAATGGTCATTGTGCCTGCCAATATAGCTATGGTGTAGCGAGAGGCTATTAGGGTTTGAGCGGTGAACGCCAATATTTGTAAACTAACGATGTTTTTGCGTGCTTCTAGCCAAGGATCCACAATGTAGTTCGAACTATCGATTTGTTTTTTCAACGATTGAAATTCATTGACGGCTGCTCCGATTGACAAGGCTCCTATGATTGAGCTGAAAAAGGTTTGAGTCGCGGTAAAGCTTAGGCCAATTTTTAGCTGGTTGATGCCGAAACCTTTACGGATCACGCTATCGATGACAGCCACTAACGCCGCAGAAGCATAAAGCGTAGCCGAAGCTGTTTCATAGTTTCTCTGTTCATCCATCCTCTCGACCGCATTAGCCTGATTCAGATATCTGCTGGCATTCCAGATGTTCAAGGTCAAAACAATCAGCGCGGTCACGCCGCCGCTGCTCTTTACAGCTCTGCTATTAATAATCTGGGCTGCACGTCCGCTTTTGATATGGTCGCTGGTGAGTTTCGTCCAGTCCTTCAGTTCATCGACATTTTTACCAAATGCTTCTAGCGTCCGGAAGTTTTTATTGGTTACCCATCTGAATGCGATCTGGGTTTTGATATGGGTAAATATCATCAGACTCATCCATACACGGCTTATGCGGTCGAGTTCCCCCTTCAGGAGCATCACGGTAGGTGCCATGCGGTTGACCAAGGTTACCCAGCGACTGTTGCTTTCCGTGCGCTGCATGAACGTCAGTATTGATCTGGTTGATGCCCCCAATATTCCGGATAAGCCAGCCTGAATATTGCTTCGATTTTCGTCTCCAAGCGCTACAAGTACTTCTCCTAAACGAGTTTCAGAGTTCAAGGCCATTTCCAGGCTGGGGCTCCAGGAAAAGAACAGTTGGCGCAATGCACCCTTGTCCTGGCTACGCACATACTCTGCGAACTGTTCTGCGCCCTGGCTGTAATTACATTGTTCGGAAAGGCAGGCGGCGGCCAGCTGGTCCAGCCAATTACGATAATTAATGTCGTCGTAATCGACGAACCAAGTACCACTCTCGTGACGGTAAAGAAAGATATCCCTGTCTGCATGGAGCCGTCTGTGGTGTACTTCGACGCTTTTGTAGTGGTCGGGGGCGGTCACGTCCAGCCAGTTATTCATTGTGCTCAGGTCAATATATTCTCCTATCTTGCCACTGAATTTACCTGATCTTTGATTGTGAGTCTTATGTTGTCTATAAACACGAGTCTCTATTTCCACATCTTTTTGTAGCTTTACAGGGATGAAATTGTTCACTGGTTTTTTTAACAGGCTGATTTCTTCCTTGAGGCTGGCGAGTTTCTGCTTGCCTTCCGGGGTGATCAATACAGCACTGGCGTTTGCGAGTCGTGATTCTTCGAAGCGAAGAGGATCCAGACGCTCATGGATTTTTAAGAGCGTATTTCCTTGTTCCGGGGTTATTTTTAGCTTCTCCTCCTTAAACCGATAATTAATCAGGTTCGCCAGCTCCGCCCCATCCTCTGTCATCAGGCTGCGGATGAATCCACCCACGGTCAGACGAATCTGGTTGTCGCTGACCCACTGTTGGTGGGCGTCTTCGAACTGACTCTGGTCCCGGTCGATATCACGCAACACACCCAAGTCATCATCCAGGCAGGCAAACACTGCCCAGCACTCAGCGGCTTCTTGTCGTGCGCTGTCCAGCCATTTTCGGGTGTGCAGAGGCTGCCATGCTGCGGCGCTCCACTGGCCTGGAGCGGGGCGGCCCTGAGGTGCTTCAGCGTGCTTGGAGGCGATGCGGTCACGCTCGCCGACCCAATACATGGCATCCGTCCAAGCCTTGCTGGTCTCAGCGGTCGGGTTGGCAAACATCTGTTCCTTGAGCTGTTCTGCCTTCTTGTACTCGGCATCACCATTGAGCTGGTGATCACTGACCACGCCCCAGTGGTAGGTTTGCGGCATGAGTTCGGCAATGACCTGTTCTGCTGCCTCCAGTGGTGGGCAATGGGCGGCGCTCAAGTGGTTGGCAACCTGTGGTAAATCCAGCCGACGCATGCGTTTCTGGCGGGTGCCGGGGTCATTCAGTGCTTCGCAACTCCGGGCATTGAGCGGGTACTCGGCATACATCAGCCAGGCAGGCGAATGTTTGTCTAGCGCAAGTCCCGTAAGGCTGCCGTTAAGGGTGATGGTGTCATCATCGGTCAGCGGTTGCGGTTCGAGCATGCCTTGCGGGCAGATTGCAAAGCGTTGTAGCGGGCCGGGGCTTTGCCACAGGTAGAGAAAACCTTCGCGTAGCCGGCGTACCGCCATGGGGTGGCTCTGCGGCTCGACACCGGGCTGGCAACTGGCATGGTCGGCCGGGTACTCCGCCAGGGCGTAACGTGTCGGTACGACGAAGAGCTTGCCCTGGCTGGCCGGGCAGGTAGCAACCAGGCTGTCTATATCCTGACGAGGGCGTTGCCCGGCAGCCCGTTCGGCCTGGCTCAGGTTCAGCAGTGCGGATGAAGAGGATTTGTCGGTCATGTCTTTGCTTGCGCCGTGCGGGTCAGTTGCAGGGTCAATTCTTCAAGCAGCGCATCCAGGCGTTGCTGGGGGCTGGAGCTGGGTGCTTCAAGGATCTGGCGGTATGCCTGGTGCGCAGGTGCCGCAGGAAAATCAGGGCCTAGATGGGCATAGAGGCTGACCCAGCGAGTGACCTGGTCATCCGTGCCATAGCCATGGCGAGCGGCACTGAGCCTGCATGCCTTTGCCCATGCACGATGCGCGGTGGTGTCCATGCCGGCCAAAGCGAAGGGGAAGTAGCGGCGGCAATGCTCAATCAAGTGTTGATCGAACTGCTGGCGTTGCACCTGGCCAAGGACATCGAGCTGTTCTGCGCTCAGGTGCAGCCAGGGTTTTGCCTGGTAACGCTGGCTGTCTGCTGCAGTTTCGCTGCGGTTGATCAGCAGTTCGTTGTTGTCATCGTCGGGCAGGCGGATCAATTGCACGGGGCCCATGAGACGGTCTTGTTCGAACGTTTGCAGGTCTGCCAGCCACAGGCGGGTAATACGTGGGTCGTAATAGCGGAATAACACTGTCACGTCGCCGTCGAGGTTGACATGTACCAGGCTGCGCAGGTGATCCAGCAGCTCGGTTTCGCTGGCCTCGGTTTCAAGCCAGATTCCTGCTCGCGAGCGCCACTGCGTGTGGAACAGGTCTGCAAGCTTGCTGCCAGCGACTACGGGAACCAGTAGCGGGCCGCAGTCGGCCAGCTCGGCATAGGCTGTGTTCAGGTACAGCGGATGGCATGCCATGAACTCGCCAACCTGTAATAAGTGTTGATCCAGACCGTCGATCTGCGCGCTGTCCAGAAGCAGGTAGGAACGCCTCATGCATTGCGCTCCTTGAGTTTGTGGCACACAGCACATACCGGGGCGGCCTTGCCTGCGGCGTTGCGCAATGCCTGTTTCTGTACATTGAGGGTCAGGTTTTGCAGTGCTGTCAGCGGTGCGGGCTGCGCCGCTAACGCCGGTGCGCCGGGTAGCGGGACGCCGCCGGGCAGGATTGGGCTGCTACTGAAAATACCGCCAGCGCCGAGTAGCAAGTGCTGGCCGCCGGCCTTGAGGGTGATGCTGGCGCCACCGTCGATAATCAGGTGCGCGCCGGATTTGATATGCACCTGCTGGCCAGCCTCAACTGTCAGAATCTGGCCGACCCGAACATGGCGGTTCTGGTCAGCCTGCAGATAATCGTCGGCTTTGATTTGTGTCTTGCGGTCGGCGTTGACCGTGCGCTGTTCTTCACCTTCCAGCACGCTGGTGCTGTTGCCTTTGATGGTTTCCTGCCGGTCGTTGCCCACCTCGAGACGGCTGTCGTGGTTGATCTTCTGTTCCATGTCACGCTGGGCGCGCAGGTAGATCAGTTCCTGGCCGGCCAGGTCTTCGATATGTAGCTCGCTGAAACCGCCATTGTGCGGTGTGCTGTGGCTGCGCAGCACGCTACGGGTCTTGCGCTCGGGCAGTGGGTAGGGCGGCATGTTGAGGTTGTTGGGCAGGCAGCCACTGACAATCGGGTGGTCCGGGTCGCCTTCGAGAAAGCTCACCAACACTTCCATGCCGACCCGAGGGAGGACCGTTGCGCCAAATGTATCGCCAGCCCAACTGGAGGCTACTCGCAGCCAGCAACTGCTGAACTCGCCCGCTTGGTCGTTCCGATCCCAATGGAACTGCACCTTGATTCGCCCGTATTCATCACAATGAACATCATGGTTGTCAGGGCCTGTTACCCGGGCAGTCTGGCTGCCGGCAATTTTGGGTCGGCTGTGGGGCAGCGGTGGACGAAAGAACGTGTCCGAGGGTGTTGCCGTAAAACGGTTTCGATAGCCTTCTACCATACCGTCGACTTTGCGTGCGGCTTCTTCAAGTACCTGCGGCTGGTAGCCCTGATGCTCAAGCCGGGTCAGTAGCCAGGTATCGTTCCACTCCGTGCGGGGGTGATCGGTGAGTGCTACGAAATGCCCGCTGACCAGGCCGGGATGGTCACTCTCGCCATCTGCCTGACGGTAGTCTGCCCGGCGGCTTTCCAGCGCCCGCTGGGTCAAGGGTTTGCCGCGTTCTTCACCCGTGAAGCGCCCTGGCCAGCGATAGTCTTCCAGATTCGGCTGGATGATCTGCGGGTCGGGACCTGCCTGATATTCCAGACGCCGGCCGGCTTTGCGGAAGTCATAGTCACGGCGTGTGGTGCGGGCGGTGCGTGCTTCCAGGCGCACACCCAGACGCCGGACCACCTGCGTTTCGGCTTGCAGGCCTGCGACCGGTTGGTAGCGCAGCTCGAAACCCAGTTTGCGAAACATCGTCTGGTGGTCGGCGAACACCAGAATGTGCATATCCCTGCTGTGCTCGAAGTGGTAGTGCAGGCCTTCTTCCGCGCACAGGCGCTGGACGAATTGCAGATCGCTTTCGCCATATTGCACGCAATATTCGCGAGGTTTGTATTTCATTGTGAGCCGGAATTGGCAGGTATCGCTGAACAGCCCATGCTCTTTGAGGATCTGCTCAATGATTTGTTGAACTGAGCGGGCCTGGAAGATGCGGTGGTTGATACGGTATTGCAGATAGCTCAGACGAGGCACCAGAGTCAGTCTGTAATGTGTCAGGCGCATGCCGCTGATGCCTTGCTCGACCCGCTGGATCTGGCCGTGAATGCCTGCGCCCTGGCTGTTGAAAGCCAGAAAGACCATCTGATGCAGCAATGCGTCCAGATCCAGTTGCGGGTCTTCGCTGACCGCTTCGATATTGAATCGATAGGGCATGCTGATGGCTTCTTCGCCGCTAAACGAAAGCACTTGCAGGTCGTGCTGCGGATTCTTGAGGTGCAGGCTCAATAGCTGATCTGTGGCATGCATCTGCTGTTACCCGTTCAAGGCGCCAAAGTTGAAACCCTACCAAGCGGCCACACGGAAAAATGCAGGATGCTTCTGCGGTATTTGTAGGAAGTCGGTGCACGACTGAGCGAACATTCGCCGGTCAAATCCCGCAATAATCTGCGCCTGCACCCCCTCACTGATTTGCCCATCCTCAAGACCTTTTTGCCCTTGAGGATTCACCATGCGTACTGCGCTGGTCGCACTGGCGCTGGGCTTGCTGACCCTGCGCTTTTTGCCGGCCCTGCCGCCTGGCTGGCTATTGCTGCTGATGCCGGTGCTGGCCCTGATGCTATTGCCCTGGCGCACTTATCCTGTTGCGTTATGGCTGCTGGGGTTCAGCTGGGCCTGTTTTTCGGCCAAGAATGCCTTGGATGACCGGCTGCTGCCGCGCCTGGATGGCGGTACGCTATGGCTGGAAGCGCGGGTGGTGGGGCTGCCGAGTGCGAACGATGGTGTGACGCGTTTTGAGCTGGATCAGCCGCAGTCGCGACGTGCCCGTTTGCCGCAACGTATCCGGGTGAGCTGGTATGGCGGGCCGCCGGTGGCCAGTGGCGAGCGTTGGCGACTGGCGGTCAAGTTGCGGCGGCCGGACGGGTTGGTCAATCCAGGCGCCTTTGATTATCAGGCCTGGCTGTTGGCACAGCGTATTGGTGCGACCGGGACAGTGCTCGATGGTCAGCGTCTGGCACCTGCCCGTGCCGCCTGGCGTGATGCTATCCGCCAGCGTTTGCTGGCCGTTGATGCACAAGGCCGTGAAGGCGCTCTGGCGGCCCTGGTGCTGGGCGATGGTTCAGGGCTGTCACGGGATGACTGGCAGATACTGCAAGAAACCGGCACGGTGCATTTGCTGGTGATTTCCGGGCAGCATGTCGGTTTGCTGGCGGGCGCGGTGTATCTGTTGATTGCTGCGCTGGCGCGCCGGGGGCTGTGGCCTGCGGCCTTGCCCTGGTTACCTTGGGCGTGTGGGCTGGCCTTTGTTGCCGCGCTGGGCTATGGCCTGCTTGCAGGTTTCGAGGTGCCGGTGCGGCGTGCCTGTGTAATGGTCGGGATGGTGCTGCTCTGGCGCTTGCGCTTTCGGCATCTTGGTCTGCTCTGGCCCTGGCTGGTGTCGCTGAATCTGGTGCTGATCTTCGAGCCGCTGGCCAGTCTGCAAGCGGGCTTCTGGTTGTCATTTGCGGCAGTGGCGGTGCTGATTCTGGTTTTCGCCGGCCGTTTGGGGAGCTGGCGCTGGTGGCAGGCCTGGAGCCGTGCCCAATGGCTGATCGCAATCGGTCTGCTGCCTTTTCTGATTGTGCTTGAGCTGCCGGTCAGCCTCAGTGCGCCGCTGGCCAATCTGCTGGCAGTGCCCTGGGTCAGTCTGGTGGTGTTGCCGCTGGCGTTGCTCGGTACTTTGCTGCTGCCTGTGCCTTGGTTGGGGGCAAGCCTGCTATGGCTGGCCGGGGGCAGCATGCAATTGCTGTTTGTTGCGCTGGGCTGGGTTGCCGCCTGGCTGCCGGCCTGGTTGCCGGAGGCCTTGCCGCTCTGGGTGTGGTTGCTGTGTCTGCTGGGGGCTGTGCTGTTGTTGCTGCCAGCCGGTGTGCCACTGCGACCGTTGGGTTGGCCTTTATTATTACTCTGTGTGTTTGTACCCAGACAACCGATTGCGCCGGGTCAGGCTGAGGTGTTGCAACTGGATGTCGGCCAGGGGCTGGCGATCCTGATACGCACCCGCCATCACAACCTGCTGTATGACGCAGGCCCTGCCTCGGGTGAGTTTGATCTGGGCGAGCGGGTGGTGGTGCCGGTGTTGCGCAAGGCCGGCGTGCGCCGCCTCGACACGCTGGTAATCAGCCATGCACATGCCGATCATGCCGGTGGCGCCCTGGCGGTGCAGCGCAGTGTGCCGGTTGAGCGGGTACTTGGCGGCGAGCCCGAGGCAATGCACGCATCGCTACACGCGCAGCCGTGCCGCACCGGCGAGCGCTGGGAGTGGGACGGCGTGCGTTTCGAGACCTGGCGTTGGGATAAGGCCTACAACAGCAACGAGGCGTCGTGTGTGTTGAGGATCGATGCCAGCGGTGAGCGGCTGCTGTTGACCGGTGATATTGAAGCCGGGGCTGAGTGGGCGATTCGCCAGGCTGACTTCGACCTGCGTGCCCGCTGGCTTCAGGCACCGCATCATGGCAGCCGCACCTCGTCTTCAGCGCCTTTGTTGCGCCGGGTAATGCCTGAAGGCGTGCTGATTTCCCGTGGCCGCAATAACAGCTTCGGCCATCCGCACCCGATAGTGGTTGCGCGCTATCGGGCGCTGGGCATCGATATTCACGACAGCGCCGGGCAAGGCGCGATCAGTTGGCGCCTGGGAGCGTTCGAGCAACCGCGGGGTGAACGTGAAAACCGGCGTTTCTGGCGAGATTGACCGGCAATCTCAAGCACCCTCTTTCGACCCTATGTTAAAGTGGCGCCAATTTTTTCAAGGGAGTCGGCACTGTGTGGGAACTGGTCAAATCCGGCGGCTGGATGATGCTGCCGATCATACTGAGTTCGATTGTCGCGGCCGGCATCGTCATTGAACGTCTCTGGACCCTGCGTGCCAGCCGAATCACCCCGCCACACTTGCTCGGGCAGGTCTGGCAGTGGATTCAGGAAAACAAGCTCGACGGCGAAAAGCTCAAGCAATTGCGCGCTGATTCGCCGCTGGGCGAGATTCTCGCCGCTGGCCTGGCCAACTCCCGGCATGGTCGCGAGATCATGAAAGAAAGCATCGAAGAGGCTGCGGCACGGGTGATCCATGAGCTGGAGCGCTACCTCGCGGCACTCGGGTCGGTGGCGGCCATGGCGCCATTGCTCGGCCTGCTCGGTACTGTACTGGGCATGATCGACATCTTCGCTTCGTTCAATTCAGCCGGTAATACCGGCAATGCCGTGGTGTTGGCCGGTGGTATTTCCAAGGCGCTGATCTGTACTGCCTCGGGCCTGATGGTGGCGATCCCGGCGATTTTCTTCCATCGCTACCTGCAAAGCCGGGTCGATGAGCTGGTGGTCGGCATGGAACAGCAGGCGATTCGTCTGGTTGAAGTGGTGCAGGGCGACCGCGAGGTAGACCTGGTCGACGCACCGGTCGATCTCAAGTCCCTTGCCAGGACCGGAGGCAAGCGCAAGTGAAGTTTCGCCGCCGCAAGCAGCGCGACAATATCGATATCAATCTGGTAGCGCTGATTGATGTGGTGTTCATTCTGCTGCTGTTTTTCATCCTGACCACCACCTTCACCCGTGAAACCCAACTGCGTGTCGATCTGCCCCAGGCCGTGACCGGTGCGTCCAATGACGATGCCGCACGCAAGCAGGTGGATATCGCGATCAATGCCGACGGCATCTTTTCGGTCAATAACCAGTTGTTGCCGCGCAACGATCTGGACAGCCTGATCGAAGCCGTGCAGCGCGAGTCCGGTGGTGATAACAGCCTGCCGCTGTCGATCAGTGCCGACGGCAAGACACCGCATCAGTCGGTGATTACCGCCATGGATGCCGCCGGAAAACTGGGTTTCAGCCATTTGCGCATGACCACGGTCGAAACCACGCAGGCTAACTGATGGCGCTTTCCGACCGGTTGCTCGCCGCCTGGTATCAAGGCCATCCGGCACTGTCCTTGCTGCGCCCCCTGGAGCTGTTGTACCGCCGGGTGGTCAACCGCAAACGGGCGCGCTTTCTGGCCGGGGAGGGCGGCATCTATCGGGCCTCGGTGCCGGTGGTCGTAGTAGGCAATATCACCGTGGGCGGCACCGGCAAGACGCCGATGATCCTCTGGTTGATCGAACACTGCCGGCAACGCGGCCTGCGGGTCGGGGTGGTCAGCCGTGGTTACGGTGCCACACCGCCGAGCCTGCCGTGGCGGGTGCGCGCCGAACAAAGCGCTGCCCAGGCCGGTGACGAACCCTTGCTGATCGTGCAGCGCAGCGGCGTGCCGCTGGTGATCGACCCGGATCGCGGCCGCGCCGTGCAGGCTTTGCTCGACACTGAGCCGCTGGACCTGATTCTGTCTGACGACGGCTTGCAGCATTATCGGCTCGCCCGTGATCTGGAGTTGGTGCTGATCGATGCCGCTCGCGGGCTTGGCAATCGTCGTTGCCTGCCGGCCGGGCCCTTGCGCGAGCCTGTCGAGCGCCTGCAAAGCGTCGATGCACTGCTGTACAACGGCGCGCAGGCTGATCGCGAAGATGGCTTTGGCTTTACTCTCCAGCCTTCGGCGCTGGTCAATCTGCGCAGCGGCCAGCGAGTCGGTGTCGAGCATTTTGCCGCGGGTCAGGCCGTGCATGCGGTGGCCGGGATTGGCAACCCGCAGCGTTTTTTCACGACGCTTGAAGGGCTAAACTGGCGACCGGTGCCGCATGCCTTCGCCGATCATGCGGTGTTCACTGCTGAAGCGCTTGATTTCAGTCCCGCGCTGCCGTTGGTCATGACCGAGAAGGACGCCGTGAAATGCCGCGCCTTCGCTGCCGCCGACTGGTGGTATCTGGCCGTGGACGCTCAGCCGTCCACGGCGTTCGTCAGCTGGTTCGATGACTGGCTGGCACGTCTTAATCACTAATGGGAGCCATCATGGATACCAAACTGCTCGACATCCTCGCATGCCCGATCTGCAAAGGCCCCTTGAAACTCAGCGACGACAAGTCCGAGCTGATCAGCAAGGGCGCCGGCCTGGCTTATCCGATTCGCGATGGCATCCCGGTAATGCTCGAAAGCGAAGCCCGGACCCTGACCGCCGAGGAGCGCCTGGATAAATGAGCACTGCCTTCACTGTCGTGATTCCGGCGCGTTTCGGCTCCAGCCGTTTCCCTGGTAAACCGCTCAAGGTGATTGCCGGCAAACCGATGGTGCAGCATGTCTGGGAACAGGCACGTAAAAGCAGCGCCAGCCGTGTGGTGGTGGCCACCGACGATGCGCGCATCGTTACGGCGTGTCAGGGCTTTGGTGCCGAAGTGCTGCTGACCCGCGACGATCATAACTCCGGCACTGACCGTCTGGCCGAGGTGGCCACTCAGTTGGGGCTGGCGGCTGATGCCATTGTGGTCAATGTGCAGGGCGACGAGCCGATGATCCCGCCGGCGATCATTGATCAGGTGGCGGCCAACCTGGCCGCCCATCCCGAGGCCGGGATCTCGACACTGGCCGAGCCGATTGATGACGTCGCGACGTTGTTCAACCCGAACGTGGTCAAGGTCGTGACCGACATCAACGGTCTGGCGCTGACCTTCAGTCGTGCGCCATTGCCCTGGGCGCGTGATGCCCTGGCGGTCAGCCGCGACGTGCTGCCGGCAGGCGTGCCTTATCGTCGGCATATCGGCATCTATGCCTACCGTGCAGGCTTTCTGCACGACTTCGTGGCCTGGGGGCCGTGCTGGCTGGAAAACACCGAGTCGCTTGAGCAGCTTCGCGCACTTTGGCACGGGGTGCGCATTCATGTGGCCGATGCGCTGGAGGCGCCGCCGGCAGGCGTTGATACGCCTGAAGACCTGGAGCGCGTAAAGCGCCTGCTGGAGGCATGATGGGCCGTCTGTCGAGGGCTGGCGCATGAGCCTGGATGTGCATCGGCAAGTCTCTCTCAAGCCATTCAACACCTTCGGGGTCGATGTCCGCGCCAGCCTGTTCGCACAAGCGCATAGCGATGACGATGTTCGCCAGGCCTTGGCGCTGGCCGCCGAGCGACAACTGCCGCTGCTGGTGATCGGCGGTGGCAGCAACCTGTTGCTGGCCGGTGATGTCGAGCGTCTGGTGCTGCGCATGGCCAGCCGTGGCGTGCGCGTTGTGCAGGATGACGGGGAGCGTGTCATGGTCGAGGCTGAGGCCGGCGAGCCTTGGCATCCTTTCGTGTTGCAGTGCCTGGAGATGGGGCTGGTGGGGTTGGAAAACCTCAGTCTGATCCCGGGCACGGTCGGTGCGGCGCCGATGCAAAACATCGGTGCCTACGGCGTCGAGATCAAGGATGTATTCCACAGCCTGGTCGCCCTGGAGCGGGAAACCGGTGAGCTGCGTGAGTTCTTTCTCGATGACTGCGCCTTTGGTTACCGTGACAGCCTGTTCAAGCAGCAGGCCGGGCGCTGGATCATCCTGCGGGTGCGTTTTGCGCTCAGTCGCCAGGCGCCGCTGCACCTGGAATATGGCCCGGTGCGTCAGCGCTTGAGCGAGCAGGGGATAGAACAGCCCACGGCACTGGATGTCAGTCGCGCGATCTGTGCCATTCGCAGTGAGAAGCTTCCGGACCCGGCCGTGCTGGCCAACGCCGGCAGTTTTTTCAAAAACCCGGTGATTGCGGCTGACCAGGCTGAGGCTCTGAAACAGCGTTATCCGCAGTTGGTGGCCTACCCGCAAACTGACGGGCGGGTGAAGCTGGCCGCGGGTTGGCTGATCGAACAGGCCGGCTGGAAGGGCTTTCGTGAGGGGGATGCAGGTGTGCATCGCTTGCAGGCGCTGGTGCTGGTCAACTATGGCCAGGCCAGCGGTCTTGAGCTATTGAGGCTGGCGCAGCGTATCCAGGCGGATGTGCTTGAGCGCTTTGGCGTTGAGCTGGAGATGGAGCCTAACCTGTACTGATCGATATCACCCTGTAAGAGCCGCCGGGCGGCTCCTGCAGGGATAATTCAACAGCCATAAAAAAGCCCCGCCTGTTTTGCAGGCGGGGCTTTTTTACATCAGCAGATCAGACCAGCGGTTTGCTTTCGCGAGTCTGTTCTTCAGTCGAGGTTTCAGGTTGGCTAGCGGTTTGTTCAACCACTGCCTCGGCCTGTACCTGGGCTGGAGCAGGCTCGCTCACGGGCTCTGCTGCGGCTGCAACCACCTCGGCTTCAGGTGCTTGTGCCGGTGCGGCAGGCGCAGCCGCTTCAGCTTCGGCTTGCAGGCGGCGACGCTCCTCTTCCTCGCGTTTGCGGCGACGCACTTCGCGAGGATCGTTAGGTGCACGACCCGAGCTGGCAACAGCGACAGCCGGTGCCTCTTCTACAACCGGGACGACCACAGGGGCTGGCTCGGCTGCTGGCTCAACGACTGGCTCGGGCTCGACAACGGCGACTGGCTCGACGACCGGCGCGACGTAAGGCGCAGGCGCAGGCTCTGGCTCGGCAGCAGGTGCCTCGACAAACGGGAGGCTCAGTTCGGCAGACTCGCTGACTGGCGCTGCCGGTGCTTTCTCAAGCTCGATCACCGGCTCCGGAACAGGCTCTGGCGTCGGGGTGAAGTCAGCAGCCGGTTTGTTGTCGGCCACGATCAGTGGCTCGGCAGCGGTTTCGCTGGCCAGCTCAACTTCTGGCGCCGCTACAGTCACGACTGGCTCGCTGCTTTCGACGGCAGGTGTTTCGACGGCCGGGGCAGGTGCTTGAGCAACGGCTTCGCTGGTAACGGTCGGTGCATCGGCGACAGGCGTTTCAACTGCGTCAGCAGGTGTTGGCGCTGGTGTAGCCTGGCTGTCGGTCGACGCCTGGGCCTGTTCGGCCTGACGATTGGCCTCGGCTTCGGCAGGTGCGCTGATCACGCCGCCAGCGACGGCGGCGGTGACCACCAGGCCGGCCGCCAGAGCATTGCTGTTGTCGGTTTCGCCAGACTCTTCGCCATCAGCGATTTCCACGCCATTGGCATCGCGTTGGCGCTCACGACGGTTGCTGCGACGACGCTGGCCACGCGAGCGGCGACGTGGACGTTCGCCTTCGGCGCCATCCTGCTCGTCATGGGCCTGCTCTTCGCTGTTGAGCGTTTCATCTTCAGCGGTTTCAGCAGCTTGCTCATTGCGAGGCTGGCGCTCTTCACGCGGTGCACGCGGTTGACGCTCTTCGCGAGGCGCGCGCTCTTCACGCGGAGCACGTTCTTCGCGAGGTGCGCGTTCTTCCTGGGCTACGGCTGGCTGGCCGGCAGCGGCTTCGGCAGCCGGTGCGGCATCCAGTGGTTCGCGCAGTTCGCGGATGCGCTCTTCGCGTGGCTTGCGCTCGCGAGGCTGACGTTCTTCGCGAGGTGGGCGTGGCTGACGTTCTTCGCGTGTGCCGGACTCGTCACGGGCTTCGCGCAGTTCGCGTGGCGCGCGCTCTTCACGTGGGGCGCGTTCTTCACGCGGTGCACGCTCTTCGCGAGGTGCGCGTTCTTCACGCGGGGCACGTTCTTCACGTGGGGCGCGCTCTTCGCGAGGTACGCGTTCTTCACGTGGGGTACGTTCGCCACGTTCTTCACGCGGTTTGCGCTCTTCGTCGCGGCGGTTGTTGCGGCCACGGCTTTGCTGGCGACCGTTGCGGCGCTCTTCGTTACGCGCAGGGCGCTCGGAAACGGCTGGTTTTTCAGCTGCAACCGGGGCAACCGGCTCGGGTTTGCTGGTAGCGAACAGGCTGACCAGCGACTTCACCAGACCTTTGAACAGGCTTGGCTCGTGGGCTGGCGTCGGGGCGACCGGAGCCGCTACCGGGGCTGCCGCTTCGGCAGGTACTGGAGCATTGGCGCGAGCCGGAGCGGTTTTGACCGCGGCTTCCTGGCGAACCAGGGTGCGGGTGGCGCTGGCCTGTGGCGCAACGTCTTCGATCTCGGCCGCTTCGGCGGCGATTTCGTAGCTGGTTTTGTGCGTGCTGGCATCCGGATTGTCATCACGCAGGCGCTGCACTTCGAAGTGTGGCGTTTCGAGGTGATCGGTCGGCAGGATGATGATGCGGGCGCGGGTGCGCAGTTCGATCTTGGTGATCGAGTTGCGTTTTTCGTTGAGCAGGAATGCTGCGACCGGGATCGGCACCTGGGCGCGCACTTCAGCAGTACGGTCCTTGAGCGCTTCTTCTTCAATCAGGCGCAGGATGGCCAGCGACAGCGATTCGACGTCACGGATAATGCCGGTGCCGTTGCAGCGCGGGCAGACGATGCCGCTGCTTTCGCCCAGCGACGGACGCAGCCGCTGACGGGACATTTCCAGCAGGCCGAAGCGCGAAATGCGACCGACCTGAACGCGGGCGCGGTCGGCTTCAAGGCACTCACGGACTTTCTCTTCGACGGCACGCTGGTTCTTGGCCGGGGTCATGTCGATGAAGTCGATGACGATCAGGCCGCCGATATCACGCAAGCGCAACTGGCGAGCGATTTCTTCAGCCGCTTCCAGGTTGGTCTGCAGTGCGGTTTCTTCGATGTCGCTGCCTTTGGTGGCACGTGCCGAGTTGATGTCGATCGACACCAGGGCTTCAGTCGGGTCGATAACGATCGAGCCGCCCGATGGCAGTTCGACCACGCGCTGGAAGGCGGTTTCGATCTGGCTTTCGATCTGGAAGCGGTTGAACAGCGGTACGCTGTCTTCGTACAGTTTGATCTTGCTGGCGTACTGCGGCATCACCTGGCGGATGAAGGTCAGGGCTTCTTCCTGGGCTTCGACGCTGTCGATCAGGACTTCACCGATGTCCTGGCGCAGGTAGTCGCGGATGGCGCGGATGATAACGTTACTTTCCTGGTAGATCAGGAAGGGCGCGGCGCGATCCAGGGACGCTTCCTTGATGGCGGTCCACAGTTGCAGCAGGTAGTCCAGGTCCCACTGCATTTCTTCGCTGCTGCGGCCAAGGCCGGCAGTGCGCACGATCAGGCCCATGTCGGCAGGGGCGATCAGGCCATTGAGGGCTTCACGCAGTTCATTGCGCTCTTCGCCTTCGATACGGCGCGAGATACCGCCTGCGCGCGGGTTGTTGGGCATCAGCACCAGATAACGGCCGGCCAGGCTGATGAAGGTGGTCAGGGCGGCGCCCTTGTTGCCACGTTCTTCTTTCTCGACCTGAACGATGACTTCCTGGCCTTCGCTCAGGACTTCCTTGATATTGACCCGGCCTTCAGGGGCCTTCTTGAAGTATTCGCGGGAGATTTCTTTCAGGGGCAGGAAGCCGTGACGCTCAGAGCCGAAATCGACAAAGGCAGCCTCAAGGCTTGGCTCGATGCGAGTGATACGGCCTTTATAGATATTGGCCTTCTTCTGCTCGCGGGCACCGGACTCGATGTCCAGGTCGTAGAGGCGTTGGCCGTCTACCAGTGCAACACGCAACTCTTCGGGTTGAGTTGCGTTAATCAGCATTCTTTTCATGTAGTACCGTCGGTTTCCGGGGCTGCCGGAAACGGCGTTCGGCACACACGACTTCTCACGGTCGGTGTCAGAGCACGTCAGGAGCGTGGGGACGCTCCAGTGTCCAGCGAGGTTCTTCAGCCAGTGGGGCTGAAGAGTCGCGACGACGTTCCTGCTTGCTGTGGTGACAGATGACACCCAGTCAGCAAAAGCTTTGATCAGGAGGAGGAATCGGCCATCGGGAGCGGACGCGATGATGCGTCTTGAACAGCGTCGGTGCTACACAGTCCGATGGTCGTGCGTCTCCACCCTACACGTATCCCTGATAATTCGGGTGCTGCCGCGCGCAGAATCCGCAGCGGGTTGGCATTTACCGCGATCCTCCCGTGGAGTTTCGCGCATCATGGCTCGAGGCGTAGTTCGCAGGACTCGCGCTCGAAGGGTCGGGAAGCGACTGCACCTTGTGAACTGGCCGTGGGTTCTGCGCTCGGGAAGGCGAGTCTTGACTCTGCAATCCGGCGTATTTCAGGCCTCATGTCACCTGCGCTCGTTACGTTTCCAGGCATCTTCGTTGTCACCGAAAGCCTTGCTGGGCGGCCTCCCGCCCGGGGAATTGCGTGGGTCAGGGCCGGTTGTCATCCGGTGATCTGCTGCCCGGCCGCTTTTGGCGGCGTTCGCGACTATAGCAGCAATCATTAAGTGCTTCAAATCCATAAAAAATTGTTATGATTCGCCGCATGACCAATATCACTCCCCCAACCCCCGGCGTCCAGCTGGTCGAGGTTGCCCCGGAATATGCCGGCCAACGTATTGATAATTACCTGATCACCTACCTCAAGGGGGTGCCCAAGACCTTGGTCTACCGTATTTTGCGCAAAGGCGAAGTGCGGGTTAACAAGGGCCGGGCCAAGCCTGAGTACAAGTTGCAGGCGGGCGACATCGTGCGTATTCCGCCGGTGCGCGTGCCGGAGCGCGACGAGCCGGTGCAGGTTGCCCAAGGGCTGCTGCAGCGCCTGGAGGCGGCCATTGTGCATGAGGACAAGGCGCTGATCGTGCTCAACAAGCCAGCCGGCATCGCCGTGCATGGCGGTAGTGGTCTGAACTTCGGGGTTATTGAGGCGTTTCGTCAGCTGCGTCCCGATGCCAAGGAGCTGGAGCTGGTCCATCGTCTGGACCGCGACACTTCGGGGCTGCTGATGATCGCCAAGAAGCGCAGTATGTTGCGCCATCTGCACGAAGCCTTGCGCGGTGACGGTGTCGACAAGCGCTATATGGCGCTGGTGCGCGGCAACTGGGCGAGCGCCTGCAAGCAGGTGAATGCGCCGTTGCTCAAGAGCAATTTGCGTTCCGGCGAGCGCATGGTGGAAGTCAACGATGAAGGCAAGGAGGCGCTGACCCTGTTCAAGGTGCTGCGCCGTTTCGGCGACTTCGCGACCATGGTCGAGGCGCGCCCGATCACTGGCCGGACTCACCAGATTCGCGTGCATACCCTGCATGCCGGGCATGTGATTGCCGGTGACACCAAATACGGTGAGGAAGATTTCTCTCGGGAAATCCGTGATCTGGGCGGCAAGCGGCTGTTCCTGCATGCCTATCGCCTGACCGTGCCGCTGCCTGATGGCGGCAAACTCGAATTGCAGGCGCCCGTCGATGAGATGTGGGCCAAGACAGTGGAGCGTCTGAGTGCGCCGTGACTACGACTTACTGATTTTTGACTGGGACGGCACGCTGGCTGACTCGATTGGCCGGATTGTCGCCGCCATGCGTGAGGCCGCTATCACCGGCGATATGCCGGTGCGTGATGATCCTGCGATCAAGGGCATTATCGGCCTGGGATTGCCGGAGGCGATTCGCACGCTGTACCCGCAGATCTCGCCCAACCAGTTGCTGGATTTTCGTCAGCGCTATGCCGACAGTTATATGGCCATGGATCAGGTGGCGTCGCCGCTGTTCGATGGTGTGCTGGAGTCGATGCAGGCGTTTCGCGAGCAGGGTTACCGGCTGGCGGTAGCCACCGGCAAGGCCCGGCGTGGGCTGGATCGGGTGCTCAAGGCGCATGACTGGCTGGAGTATTTCGATATCACCCGGGCCGCAGATGAAACTGCCAGCAAGCCTGATCCACTGATGCTTCACGAGATCATGGCGCATTGCGATGTCGCGCCGGAGCGCTCGCTGATGATCGGTGACTCGTCTTTCGATTTGCTGATGGCTCGCAATGCTGGCATGCATTCGGTGGCCGTGGGTTATGGCGCTCAGTCGCTCGATTCGTTGCGTGAGTATCGGCCACAATTGGCCATCGAACACTTTTCTGAGCTGCGTGTCTGGTTGGATGGGCGCGGTGCCTAATAGTCTGCGGGTAAGGTGAAAGAGCTATGTCTGATCAATGGAAAGCGCCAGATTCGCAAGATGGCGGTTCGCCTGAAGATGCCAAAAGCTGGAAATTGCTGGAGAAGACGCTGCTGGCGGGTGTGCAAGAGCAACGCAGGGCGCGGCGCTGGGGGATTTTCTTCAAATTCCTGACCTTTGCTTACCTGTTTGGCATGTTGCTGTTGTTCACTCCGTTGTTGGGTGACAAGAAGGCCGCGTCGCGTGGCACTGATCACACGGCTCTGATCGAAATCCAGGGCATGATCGCTGACAAGGAGTCGGCCAGTGCCGACAACATCGTCGGCAGCTTGCGCGCCGCTTTTGAAGACAGCAAGACGCGTGGGGTGATCCTGCGCATCAACAGTCCGGGTGGCAGTCCGGTGCAGTCTGGCTATGTATATGACGAAATTCGTCGTCTGCGTGCCGAGAAGCCTGCGATCAAGGTTTATGCGGTCATTACCGATCTGGGTGCTTCCGGTGCCTATTACATCGCCAGTGCTGCTGATCAGATCTATGCCGATAAGGCCAGCCTGGTGGGTTCTATCGGGGTTACGGCAGCCGGGTTTGGTTTTGTCGGGGTGATGGAGAAGATCGGTGTGGATCGTCGCACCTATACCTCGGGTGAGCATAAGGCGTTTCTTGATCCGTTTCAGCCGCCCAAGGCTGACGAAACGCAGTTCTGGCAGGGTGTACTGGATACCACTCATCGCCAGTTCATCGCCAGCGTCAAGCAGGGTCGTGGCGAGCGCCTGAAAGACAAGGAGCATCCCGAGCTGTTTTCTGGCCTGGTCTGGACAGGTGAGCAGGCCGTGGGGCTTGGGTTGGTCGATGGGCTGGGCAGCTCCAGCTACGTTGCTCGCGAAGTGATCGGTGCCAAAGATATCGTCGACTACACCATTCAGGAGTCGCCGTTCGATCGTTTCTCCAAGAAGCTGGGTGCCAGTATTGCTGAGCGTCTGGCGATGTGGGCCGGGTTTGGCGGGCCGTCACTGCGTTAAGTCAAGCTGGTTTGTAGCAAGCCCGGCCATTGGTCGGGTTTGTTGTTTCTGGGGTGTTCAGGGAATGCTCACGCCTTCTTGCGTCAGCATGTCTACCAAGCGGATAAGGGGCAGTCCGACCAGGCTGGTGGCGTCTGGTCCTTCGGTGCTGCGAAACAGCATTACACCCAGCCCTTCGGCCTTGAAGCTGCCGGCGCAGTCGTAGGGTTGCTCGGCATGCAGGTAGCGTTGCAGGGTGTCTGTGTCCAGTTCGCGCATGTGCACGGTGAACGGCACGCAGTCGACCTGGCATTGGCCAGTGCGGGTGTTCAGCACGGCCAGGCCGGTAAGAAAGCTTACGCTTTGGCCGCTGGCGGCCGACAGTTGCGCCAGCGCCCGCTCGAAGTCGTGCGGCTTGCCGAGTACTTCGTCACCGAGCACGGCCACCTGATCGGAGCCGATGATCAGGTGGTCCGGGTGATCGCCGGCCAGGGCCTGGGCTTTTTGTTGTGCCAGGCGCTTTACCAGATGGGTGGCACTCTCGCCGGGCAGGCGGCTTTCGTCTATGTCCGGCGAGCTGCAGGTGAATGGCAGGCGCAGTCGGGCGAGCAATTGACGTCGATACGGCGAGCTGGAAGCAAGGAGCAGGGAAGGCATGCGATTCTCCGTGGTCTGAGCCGCAATTCTAATAAGTGCCGGCAAGCCCTGATAGGCCTGAATTTCCTTTGACATGCTAAAGGTGCATCCCTAGAATGCTGCGCCTATGTTGAATGACCCGATTCCATCTCATATTGACCCGCGCAAGTTGGCTGATCGCGGCACGACCCTCCAGGGTGAAGTGCTGCTGGCCGACCTGCAAAGACTCTGCGACCCATTGGCTGATAACGCCGGTGCGGTTCAGGCCAACTTCATTTTTGAGCGTGACGAGCGTCGCACTGCGGTTTTCCACAGTCGGCTCAAGACCTCGGTCAAGATGGTTTGCCAGCGTTGTCTTGAGCTGGTTACCCTGCCGATCCAGAGCGAATGTACTTACGTTGTGGTGAAGGAGGGTGCGAACACCCAATCGTTGCCGAAAGGCTATGACGTGTTGGAACTGGGCGAGGATCCTTTGGATCTGCTGGCATTGATTGAGGAAGAGCTTCTGCTCGCCTTGCCAATCGTGCCTGCTCATCATCCTGAAGAATGCCAGCAACCGGCGGGTCTCGATGAGCCCGAACCGAGCGTGGACGAGGTAACACGGTCCAACCCGTTCAGTGTATTGGCGCAATTAAAGCGTGACCCAAACGTTTAGGAGTTAATTATGGCTGTTCAACAGAACAAAAAATCCCGCTCTGCTCGCGATATGCGTCGTTCGCACGACGCTCTCGAAGCGAACGCTCTGTCCGTGGAAAAAACCACTGGCGAAGTTCACCTGCGCCACCACGTTTCGCCAGAAGGCGTATACCGTGGCCGCAAAGTGATCGACAAGGGCGCTGACGAGTAATTTCTTGTCCGCTCCGATCATCGCGATCGACGCAATGGGCGGGGACTTCGGTCCCCGCAGCATTGTTCAGGCAAGTATCGCCTGCCTGGCTGCTACCCCCTCGCTCCACCTGGCCCTTGTCGGCCAAGCTCCCCTTATTGACGAACTGATTGCCTCCCATCGCAAGGTCGACCGCGCACGCCTGCACGTTGTGCATGCCAGCGAAGTGGTTGGTATGGATGAAAAACCGTCCCAGGCCCTGCGCGGCAAGCCCGACTCATCAATGCGTGTCGCCCTCGGGCTGGTGGCTGGCGGTCAGGCTCAGGCGTGCGTCAGTGCCGGTAATACCGGAGCGCTGATGGCCTTGTCGCGTTTTGTGCTCAAGACCCTGCCGGGTATCGATCGTCCGGCGATGGTGGCGGCAATTCCGACCCGTACCGGCTATTGTCAGTTGCTGGATCTGGGAGCCAATGTCGATTGCAGTGCCGAAAACCTGTATCAGTTCGCTGTAATGGGTGCTGTGAATGCCGAGGTCATGGGGGTGGTGCGGCCAAGGGTCGCGCTGCTCAATGTCGGTACCGAGGACATCAAGGGCAATCAGCAGGTTCGTCAGGCGGCAGCGTTGTTGCAGGCGGCGCCAGGTCTGAACTACATCGGGTTCGTTGAAGGTGACGGGCTCTATCGTGGTGAGGCTGATGTGGTGGTGTGCGATGGCTTTGTCGGCAATGTATTGCTCAAGTCCAGCGAAGGCCTGGCGACCATGATCGCTGCACGAATTGAAACGCTATTCAGGCAGGGTCTGCTTGGCAGGGCGGCGGGCGTGGTGGCTTTGCCTGTGCTCAAGCGTCTGCAGGCCGAGTTTGCACCGGCGCGGCACAATGGTGCGAGCCTGCTGGGCTTGCAGGGCATTGTGGTCAAGAGTCACGGGGCGGCCGGGGTTGAGGGCTTGCAGAGTGCAATCCTGCGTACCGTCGTGCAGATCCAGGACAACCTGCCGCAGCGTCTGCGCGGGCGGCTTGAGGCGCTGTTGCCGGGCTTGTCGCCGGGGGCGCCGGAAATGTGACGCTGGCCGTCAGAGCGTCATCCAAACGTTCAGTCATATCGATTTGCTTCACTGCCGCCGGCTGGGCCGGGGGCCTATTTTTCAAGATAACCAATCAGGGGCCTGTTACATGTCTGCATCCCTCGCATTCGTCTTTCCGGGTCAAGGATCGCAATCGCTCGGCATGCTCGCCGAGCAAGGTGCGCAGCATCCATTGATCCTCGATACCTTTGAGCAGGCGTCCGACGCTCTGGGATATGACCTGTGGGCCTTGACCCAGCAGGGGCCTGCCGAGCTGCTCAATCAGACCGACAAGACCCAGCCGGCCATTCTGACGGCCTCCATCGCGCTATGGCATGTATGGCTGGCCGAGGGTGGTGCGGTTCCTGCTTACGTGGCCGGTCACAGCCTGGGCGAATACAGTGCTCTGGTGGCGGCCAACAGTCTGACACTGGCCGATGCTGTAAAGCTGGTCGAACGACGTGGTCAGTTGATGCAGGAAGCGGTGCCGGCCGGTCAGGGCGGCATGGCTGCAATCCTGGGGCTCAATGACGACCAGGTCAGAGCCGCTTGTGCTGAAGCTGCGCAAGGTCAGGTTGTCAGTGCGGTCAACTTCAATTCGCCAGGCCAGGTGGTGATCGCCGGTAATGCCGAGGCGGTGGCGCGTGCCATCGAGCTGTGCAAGGCCGCAGGCGCCAAGCGCGCCCTGCCGTTGCCGGTCAGCGTGCCGTCGCACTGTGAGCTGATGCGCCCGGCGGCCGAGCGCTTTGCCGAGTCGGTTGAAGCTATCGACTGGCAGGCGCCGGAAATCGCGCTGGTGCAGAACGTCAGCGCCGCGGCGGTCACTGATCTGGCGACCCTCAAGCGTGATCTGCTTGAGCAGTTGTACAAGCCTGTACGTTGGGTCGAGTCCATTCAGTGCCTGGCGGGCCTGGGTGTGACCCAGCTGGTGGAGTGTGGTCCGGGCAAAGTGCTGGCCGGCCTCAACAAACGCTGCGCCGATGGCGTGGTGACTTACAACCTGGATACCCCTGACGCCTTTGCTGCCGCCCGTGCGGCACTGGCCTGAATAAGGAGAAACCTGCATGAGTCTGCAAGGTAAAGTTGCACTGGTAACCGGTGCCAGTCGTGGTATTGGCCAGGCTATCGCTCTGGAACTGGGCCGCAACGGTGCCGTTGTCGTCGGCACTGCGACGTCTGAGGCCGGTGCAGAGCGCATCACTGCGACCTTCAAGGAAAGCGGCATCGAAGGCTTCGGTCTGGCGCTGGATGTGACCAAGGCCGAGTCGGTCGAAGCGGTCCTGGCGACCATCGTCGAGCGTGTAGGCACGCCGTTGATCCTGGTCAATAATGCCGGCATCACCCGCGATAACCTGATGATGCGCATGAAAGATGACGAGTGGAACGACGTCATCGATACCAACCTCAACAGCCTCTACCGCCTGTCCAAGGGTGTGTTGCGGGGTATGACCAAGGCGCGTTGGGGGCGGATCATCAATATTGGTTCGGTAGTCGGTGCCATGGGCAATGCCGGTCAAGTAAACTACGCTTCCGCGAAGGCGGGGCTGGAAGGTTTCAGTCGTGCCCTGGCGCGTGAGCTCGGTTCGCGTGCTGTGACCGTGAACGCTGTCGCGCCAGGCTTCATTGATACTGATATGACCCGTGAGTTGCCTGAGGCCCAGCGTGAGGCCTTGCTGACCCAGATTCCTCTGGGGCGTCTGGGCCAGGCACAGGAAATCGCCAATGTTGTAGCGTTCCTGGCCTCTGAAGGCGCGGGTTATGTGACCGGTACGACCATTCCGGTCAATGGCGGGATGTACATGTAACCGGATTTTATAAACGCTCGTTTCAGAAAAATGTCATACGAGCTGTCTAAAATCCGTTATAAAGCTGCAATCTTTTAATGGGTACTGGGTCGTGACGGAGCGGGAGGGGAGCTTTGAGCTTGAAAAGCGCAAAACCTCTTCTATACACTTAGCCACCGGCCAAATGCCTGAACATTTCCACTAGGAGTTAAAACTAGGTATGAGCACCATCGAAGAGCGCGTCAAGAAAATCGTTGCCGAGCAACTTGGCGTCAAAGAAGAAGAGGTTGTCAACACTGCTTCTTTCGTTGAAGACCTGGGCGCTGACTCCCTGGACACTGTTGAGCTGGTAATGGCTCTGGAAGAGGAATTCGAGACCGAAATCCCTGACGAAGAAGCCGAGAAGATCACCACCGTTCAGGCTGCCATCGACTACGTGAACAGCCACCAGGGCTGATTTTTCGTAATCGCTGATTGCTGTTATGGGAAAAACCGCACTGCTTACCGGCGTGCGGTTTTTTCTTTAGTAAAGATAAAGGTGTCTCTGAAGGCTCAGGCGAGGCAGCCAGCACGACGAAAAACAGGCGGGCAAGCGCCGTTGACGGTTTGTTGACGAGCATTGTGAACCGGTTTTCAACCCAGTGATGGCCACGCAGGCAGTTTTTGGATGCACCCTGAAGATGTATCGCCAACGAGAGAGAAGGAGAGTCCTGTGTCGCGTAGACGCGTCGTGGTCACCGGGATGGGAATGATATCGCCACTGGGTAACGATGTGCCCAGCAGTTGGCAAGGCATTCTGGCAGGGCAAAGTGGTATCGGTCCTATCGAGCACACCGACCTGTCGGCTTTCACCACGCGTTTTGGTGGTTCGGTCAAAGGGTTTGACGTCAGCCAGTACCTGGCGCCCAAAGAGGCGCGGCGGGTCGATCTTTTCATTCAGTATGGCCTGGCGGCCAGCTTTCAGGCGGTGCGCAATGCCGGACTGGAAGTGACTGATGCCAACCGTGAGCGCATTGGTGTCGCCATGGGGTCGGGCATTGGTGGCCTGACCAATATTGAAACCAGCAGTCGACTGATGCATGAGCAAGGCCCTGGGCGTATTTCGCCGTTCTTCGTGCCTGGCTCGATCATCAACATGATTTCCGGCTTCCTGTCCATCCACCTGGGTGCACAAGGGCCTAACTACGCCATTTCCACCGCCTGCACCACCGGAACTCACTGTATCGGCATGGCGGCGCGCAATATCGCCTACGGCGAAGCCGACGTGATGATCGCGGGCGGCGCAGAGATGGCTGCTTGCGGTCTGGGCATGGGCGGTTTTGGCGCAGCGCGTGCGCTGTCGACCCGCAATGACGATCCGGTTCGTGCCAGCCGTCCGTGGGACAAGGACCGTGATGGCTTCGTTCTGTCCGACGGTGCCGGTGCAATGGTGCTTGAAGAGCTTGAGCACGCCAAGGCGCGAGGCGCCAACATTCTGGCCGAGCTGGTCGGTTTCGGTATGAGCGGCGACGCCTTCCACATGACCTCGCCGCCAGATAACGGCGCCGGTGCTGCGCGTTGTATCGTCAATGCCCTGCGCGATGCGCGGATCAATCCCGAGCAGGTGCAGTACATCAATGCGCACGGTACTTCGACACCTGCCGGTGACCTTGCCGAAGCCCAGGCGATCAAGACGGTGTTCGGCGAACATGCCTACAAACTGGCGGTCAGCTCCACCAAATCGATGACCGGCCACCTGCTAGGCGCTGCCGGTGCTGTCGAGGCGATTTTCAGCGTGCTGGCCCTGCTGGATCAGGTTGCTCCGCCGACCATCAACCTCGATGAGCCAAGCGAAGGCTGCGATCTGGACTTTGTCGCTCATCAGGCGCGGGGTATGCCGATCGATGTCGTGCTGTCCAACTCCTTCGGATTTGGCGGTACCAATGGCTCGCTGGTGTTCCGCCGGTTCAGCGAGTGATGACGGCGTGGGTCGACGGCCAGCCGGCAGACAGCCTGGCGTTGGCTAACCGCGGGCTGGCCTATGGCGATGGGCTGTTCGAGACCATCGCTGTGCGGGCCGGGCAGCCGCTGCTGTTCGATCGCCATGTGCAGCGCTTGGCCGTTTCCTGCCAGCGGCTGGGCATAGAGGCTGACCTGGCGTTGATCCGCGCTGAAATGACCCGCTTTGCCAGGCAACTGGATGCCGGTGTGATGAAGCTGATCCTCACGCGTGGCGACAGCCAGCGCGGTTATGCACCGGCTGCTGGTGCCGCGCCACGGCGCATCCTGCAGGGCTCGCCCGCGCCGGTGTATCCGGCGGGCCACTTTGCTCAGGGGGTTCGTCTGTACGAATGCCAGACCCGTCTGGCCGAGCAGCCCCTGTTGGCCGGCATCAAGCATCTCAACCGGCTGGAACAGGTGCTGGCCCGCGCCGAATGGCAAACGCCGGAGTTTGCCGAAGGGCTGATGCGCGACACCAGCGGCCGCCCGGTCGAAGGGGTGTACAGCAACCTGTTTGTGGTGCGTGACGGGCGGCTGATCACGGCTGATCTGCAGCGCTGTGGGGTGGCCGGTGTCATGCGTGCCGAATTGCTCGATCAGGCACCAACCCTGGGGATCGCTGTCGAAGTCCGCGACCTGTCGATGTCCGACCTGGAGCAGGCGGACGAACTCTTTGTTTGTAACAGCGTATATGGCATCTGGCCGGTTCGCGGCTTTGCTCAGCTGAACTGGCCGGTCGGGCCGCTCACCCGTAGAATGCAGGCTGTTGCGTACGCACTTCTGGGTAGCTGATTCGTGATTCGAAAATTACTGGTTTTGCTGGAAACCGCTGTGGTCGTGGGGGTTCTGGTGCTGGGCTATGGCATCTGGCGACAGAACCAGGCATTGCATCAACCGCTCAACGTTGCCCAAGAGCAGTTGCTCGATGTGCCGAGCGGCTCCAGCCCTTCGGGCGTGCTCAATCGCCTGGAAGCCGACGGGGTGATCAACGACGCATTCCTGCTGCGCCTCTACTGGCGTTTCAATCTGGCCGGCCAGCCGTTGCACAGCGGTGAGTACCGCATGACGCCGGGCATGAGTGTGCAGGACCTGTTCGGGGTCTGGAAACGCAAGGAAGTGGTGCAATACACCATTACTCTGGTTGAGGGCTGGAATTTCCGCCAGGTGCGCAGCGCCCTGGAGCGCCAGCCCAAGTTGGGACAGACCCTGGCCGGGCTCAGTGACAGTGAGCTGATGGCGCGCCTGGGGTATCCGGATATATTTCCTGAAGGTCGCTTCTTTCCTGATACCTATCACTATGTGCGTGGCATGACCGATGCCGAGTTGCTCAAGCAGGCCTACAAACGCCTGGAGCTGGTGCTGGACGAAGAGTGGCGCCAGCGTGCCCCGGATCTTCCGTACAGCGATCCTTATCAGGCGCTGATCATGGCGTCTTTGGTAGAGAAAGAAACCGGCGTGCCGCAAGAGCGCGGCCAGATCGCCGGGGTGTTCGTGCGCCGTATGCAGATCGGCATGTTGCTGCAGACCGACCCGACCGTCATCTATGGCATGGGCGAGCGCTACAACGGCAAGATCACCCGCGCTGATCTGCGTGAACCCACGCCCTACAACACCTATGTGATTTCCGGTTTGCCACCGACCCCGATTGCCCTGGCCGGGCGTGAAGCGATTCATGCGGCTCTGCAGCCGGTGCCGGGGCGTAGCCTGTACTTCGTGGCCAAGGGCGATGGTAGCCATGTGTTTTCTGCCAATCTGGACCAGCACAATGCGGCGGTGCGTGAGTATCAGCTCAAGCGCCGCACCGATTATCGCTCCAGTCCGGCACCGCTGCCCTCTGCTGACGAATCCACCCCGGTACAGACCGACCCCGTCCAGGCGCCTGACGCGCCCGACAGCGAGTCGTCTGCCCAATGAATTTCAAGGACTGCCTGTGACTGGCCTGTTTATTACCCTCGAAGGGCCGGAAGGCGCCGGTAAAAGTACCAATCGTGATTTTCTCGCCGAGCAATTACGCGCTCGTGGTGTAGATGTCGTGCTGACCCGAGAGCCTGGCGGCACGCCGCTGGCTGAGCGGATTCGGGAAATCCTCCTGGCGCCCAGCGACGAGGTCATGCACGCCGACGCTGAGTTGCTGCTGGTTTTCGCGGCCCGTGCCCAGCATCTGGCTGAGGTGATTCGCCCGGCGCTGGATCGGGGCGCAGTGGTGCTCTGTGACCGTTTTACGGATGCCACATACGCCTATCAAGGCGGCGGGCGCGGCCTGTCGCAAGAGCGCATCGCGACCCTTGAGCAGTTCGTCCAGGGTTCGCTGCGCCCTGACCTGACGCTGGTTTTCGATCTGCCGGTGGAGATTGGCCTGTCCCGTGCTGCGGCGCGTGGCCGGCTGGATCGTTTCGAGCAGGAAGGCCGTGACTTTTTCGAAGCTGTGCGCGGTGCCTATTTGCAGCGCGCTGCTGCAGCGCCTGAGCGTTACCAGTTGATTGATGCCGCCCAGCCGCTGGCTGAGGTTCAGGCGTCATTGTCCGCCCTGCTGCCGGGCTTGCTGGAGCGCTGCCGTGGCTGAGGCCTATCCGTGGCAGGCGGCGCTCTGGCAGCAACTGGCCGGTCGTACGCAACACGCGCATGCTTATCTGCTGCACGGCCCGGCCGGTATTGGCAAGCGCGCCCTGGCGGAGCGGTTGATGGCGTTTCTGTTGTGCCAGCGACCCGCGCCGCAGGGTGCCTGTGGGCAATGCAAATCCTGCCAGTTGCTGGCCGCCGGTAGCCACCCGGACAACTTCGTGCTTGAGCCTGAAGAAGACGATAAGCCGATCAAGGTCGATCAGGTCCGTGAGCTGGTCAACTTCGTGGTGCAGACCGCGCAGATGGGCGGGCGCAAGGTGGTGCTGGTCGAGCCGGTGGAGGCGATGAACATCAATGCGTCCAATGCCGTTTTGAAAAGCCTCGAAGAGCCCTCGGGCAATACCGTGCTGCTGCTGGTCAGCCACCAGCCCAGCCGTCTGCTGCCGACCATCAAGAGCCGCTGCGTGCAACAGGCTTGCCCGTTGCCCGGTGAGGCGGCCAGTCTGCAATGGCTCAGTGCCGCCTTGCCGGACGGGGACGCGCAATTGCGCAACGACCTGCTGGCACTGGCTGCCGGTTCGCCATTGCTGGCCCTCAAGCTGCACGGGCAGGGTGTCATTGAGCAGCGTGCGCTGGTCGTTGACGGGGTCAAGAAGCTGCTCAAGCAGCAGCTATCGCCGACCCAGCTCGCTGAGGGATGGAAAGATGTTCCCCTGTTGCTGCTGTTCGACTGGTTTTGCGATTGGGCGCATCTGATCCTGCGTTACCAGATGACTGAGGATGAAAGCGGCCTCGGGCTGGCTGACATGCATAAGGTGGTGCAGTATCTGGCGCAGAAGTCGCCGCGTGGCAAAGTGCTGGGGATGCAGGACTGGGTGCTTGCCCAGCGCCAGAAAGTCATGGGCAAGGCCAATCTCAACCGTGTGCTGCTGCTTGAGGCACTGCTGGTGCAGTGGGCAGCGCTACCCGGACAAGGGTAGACTCAGCGCTGAACGTTATTCCAAGGAGATGCAATGAGCCTGCCGATCAATCCTGGTCCGCGTAACGGCATCCTGTCCCTGACCATCAAGGACAAGTCCGTGCTCTACGCCGCCTATATGCCGTTCATCAAGCATGGCGGGTTGTTCATTCCGACCCCCAAGAATTACAAGCTGGGCGATGAAGTGTTCATGCTCCTGAACCTGATGGACGAGCCGGAAAAAGTCCCGGTCGCCGGCAAAGTCATCTGGGTCACCCCCAAAGGCGCTCAGGGCAATCGCACCGCCGGTGTCGGTGTGCAGTTCAACGACGGTGACAATACTGCCCGCAACCTGATCGAAACCTACCTGGCCGGTGCCCTGAAGTCCGACCGCCCCACCCATACGATGTGACTGTGCCTTATTCATGCTTGTAGATTCTCATTGCCATCTGGACCGCCTCGACCTGACCCAGCATCAGGGTTCTCTGGATGCCGCGCTGCAAGCGGCGCGTGACCAGGGGGTAGGTCATTTTCTGTGCATCGGTGTCAGCGCTGACAACGCCGCAACGGTCAAGACGCTGGCTGAGCGCTATGCCGATGTCGACTGTTCGGTGGGCGTTCATCCGCTGGACCTCAAACCCGGCGAGGAGCCTGCACTGCAATGGCTGCTCCGGGAGCTGGATCACCCGCGGGTGGTGGCCATCGGTGAAACCGGCCTGGATTACCATTACGAGCCTGAGGCGGCCGAACTGCAGCAGGCGTCGTTTCGCCTGCACCTGGAGGCCGCACGGATTACCGGCAAGCCGGTGATCGTGCATACCCGCGCGGCGCGCAGCGATACTCTGCAGTTATTGCGTGAGGCGGCATTGCCTCAGGCCGGCGTGCTGCATTGCTTCACTGAAGACTGGGAAATGGCCAAAGCCGCTCTGGATCTGGGGTTTTATATCTCGTTGTCGGGCATCGTCACCTTCCGCAATGCTGATGCGTTGCGTGATGTGGCTCGTCAGGTTCCGGCCGACCGGTTGCTGGTCGAGACTGACTCTCCTTACCTGGCGCCGATACCTTACCGTGGCAAACCCAACTTGCCGCAATATGTGCGTGAAGTCGCCCAGTTCCTGGCCATGCTGCGCGGTGAGAGCTACGAGCGCTTCGCTGAGCAGACCACCGACAACTTCGCCCGGCTGTTTCCTCTGGCCCACTTGCAGCGTTGAGGCCAGGCAAAAACAGCAGGCAAAAAGAAACCCGGATTCTGGGGGGTGAAACCGGGTCAAGACCATTAGGAGTAAAACAAAGGCATGCCATCCATGAATGCCTTTATTGGTGCGGCATTTGGGGGGAATGCGTACCAACGCTTTAAGTATTGATGAGAATACCTGGCCTGCCAGTCGCCATTGGTCATTTTTTAAACAGTTTTGGAATACTAAAACCGTTATTGAGTGCCTGATTGATGTATAGGGTTGGGCAGCCTTGATGGGCGACCACTGGGCCCGGCGGTTCGTGCCGGGAGTGCCAGCCTTGCAGGGCAGGGGGGCGAAATGCAGACAGCGGGTGCTCGACAAGATGGATGAACAGTGCATTTTCGCGCCAATTAGGCATAATACCCGGCTTCGATTTTGAGCCTTGCAGACCCTCTCACTATGCAAAAAGAACCTCGAAAGGTCCGTGAATTTCGCCGCCGTGAACAGGAAATTCTCGACACCGCACTGAAGCTTTTTCTGGAGCAGGGTGAGGACAGTGTCACTGTCGAGATGATCGCCGATGCGGTCGGGATCGGCAAAGGGACGATCTACAAGCACTTCAAGTCCAAGGCCGAGATCTATCTGCGGCTGATGCTTGATTACGAGCGCGATCTCAACGAATTGCTGCACTCGGCCGATGTCGATCGTGACAAGGAGGCGCTGTCACGGGCCTACTTCGAGTTCCGCATGCGCGACCCGCAGCGTTACCGGTTGTTCGACCGCCTCGAAGAGAAAGTGGTCAAGGGCAACCAAGTGCCGGAAATGGTCGAAGAGCTGCACCGCATTCGTGCCTCTAACTTTGAGCATCTGACCTTGCTTATCAAGGGGCGTATCAACGAAGGCAAGCTCGAAGATGTCCCGCCATACTTCCATTATTGTGCCGCCTGGGCATTGGTCCACGGCGCTGTGGCGCTGTACCACTCGCCGTTCTGGAGCAATGTGCTCGAAGATCAGGAAGGCTTTTTCCAGTTCCTGATGGACATCGGCGTGCGCATGGGCAACAAACGCAAGCGCGACCCTGAGCTGGCTGTTGAAGTAAAACCCGACCCTGCGGCGAAATGAGTTTCCTGCCGGGCAGGTGAAAATGGCGCGGAAGCTGCATCCGACGGCCATTCGCCGGTTTTTCGTCACCGGTTTTTGGGAGAGTAATGATGCGTAGCCTGATTCTGCTGCTGGCGCTTGTCGCGCTTGGTGGCTGCATGAAAGTCAGCGACATGGCCGATGGCGTTCACGAGCAGTTCAGCGATGCCGGGCTGCTCGATCACAGCCAGACCCGGCGGACCAGTAACTTTCGCCTGCAGCCCGACTCCTTTATCTATATCGCTCAAGCGGCCTTCGTGCCGCCAGGCAGGGCTTATCCGCGTCCTAACGTAGTGGCCGAAGAGGCTTTCAATAACTTCATCGAGTTCTTTCCTCTGGTGCGCCGTGCCCGTGCCCCGGTGGGTCTCGATCAAGCCTTGAGCGAAGCCCGCAGTGCTGGTGCGCACTACCTGTTGTATACCCGTTTCGCCCGTGCTGACGACCGGATAGGCACTTGGGACCAGTGGGCTGATGAAGAAGCGCTGGATCGCTTTGGCATCGACAGCGGGGTCATTCAGATGATGCTGATCGAAACCTCCACGCAATACTTGATCGACAGCGCACGAATCCGCAGTCGTGGCGGTTTGCTGACGCTTTACGACACCCGTCCCGAAGATTTGCTTGGTCCGCCCATGGAGCAATATGCTCGTGGCTTGATAGGTGTCTCTCGATAGGACCGGTATGAGCGATTCAGGCAAGACCTCCGACCTGCTGGCGCAACTCCCCAAAGGCCGGGGTCCTGCGCCGGTGCATCTGTGGAATCCGGCATTTTGTGGCGATATCGATATGCGTATCGCCCGTGACGGCACTTGGTACTACCAGGGGTCGCCGATTGGCCGCAAGCCCATGGTCCAGCTGTTTTCCAACATCATCCGTCGCGATGGCGATGACTACTTTCTGGTCACACCGGTAGAAAAGGTCGGCATCCAAGTGGATGACGCGCCTTTTGTGGTCATCTCTCTCAGTGTCAGCGGGGCGGGCGAGCGCCAGATTCTGAGCCTGGTCACCCACGTCGATGATCAGGTCGAGATCGGCCCGCAACATCCGCTGCGGGTCGAAACCGACCCTGTCACCCTTGAACCGGCCCCTTATGTGCTGGTGCGCGCCAATCTGGAGGCGCTGCTGCATCGCAATGTCTTCTATCAACTGGTCGACCTGGCCGTGTCTGCCGAATTGGACGGCCAGCGCTGGTTGGGCGTGTGGAGCCATGGTGTGTTTTTTCCTATTGGCCCAGAGCCATGAAAGCAGTCTAGAGCGGGCAGCCTTGATTGCCTGGCATCCGTGGCGCGGGTAAAGTGCCGCTCCCCATTTTTCCCTGAGGTTTATGCATGAGTCAGCCCTTTGCTATCGCCGTGATCGGCGCCACCGGAACCGTGGGCGAAACCATCGTCCAGATTCTTGAGGAGCGCGACTTTCCACTGAGCGAATTGCATTTGCTGGCCAGTGCCGAATCGTCAGGTACCTCGTTGCCATTCAAAGGCAAGAATCTGCGTGCGCGGGAAGTGGACGCGTTTGACTTTTCCAGAGTCGGCCTGGCGTTTTTTGCCGCAGGCGCTGCGATCAGTCGCAGTTTTGCGCCGCGTGCCCTGCAGGCGGGCTGTTCGGTCATTGATTTGTCCGGCGCCTTCGATCACCAGCAGGCATCGCTGCTGGTGCCGGAAATCAACGCCGCGCAGCTTGCTGGCCGCTCTGCGCCACTATTGTTGAGCAATCCGGGCTCGGCGGCGACGGCGTTGGCTCTGGTGTTGGCGCCGCTGCGCGATGTACTGGATATCCAGCGCGTCGATGTGACGGCCTGCATGGCCGTCTCGACCTTGGGGCGTGAGGGTGTCAGCGAGCTGGCGCGGCAGACCGCCGAGTTGCTCAACATGCGGCCTCTTGAACCACGGTTTTATGATCGTCAGGTGGCTTTTAACCTGCTTGCCCAGGCCGGTACGCCGGATGAGTACGGTCATGCGCCGCAAGAAAAACGTCTGGTCAGTGAGTTGCGCGAATTGCTGGCGCTGCCTTTACTCAAGGTCTGCGCTACTTGTATCCAGGTGCCGGTATTTTTCGGCGACAGTTTCAGTATATCGCTGCAAACCGCCCAGGATGTCGACCTGGCGTTGGTCAATAAGCGCCTGGATGCCGCGCCGGGCGTGGAGTTGGTCGATGCCGGAGATTACCCGACCCCGGTGGGCGATGCGGTAGGGCAGGATGTGGTGTATGTCGGCCGGGTGCGCTGCGGTATCGACGATTCACGCCAGCTCAGCTTGTGGCTGACCTGCGACAATGTGCGCAAAGGTGCGGCGCTCAATGCTGTGCAAGTGGCTGAGTTGTTGATAAAAGGCCATGTGTAAAAGATACTTGGCAACGATTTGTATAATGATTCTAGCGGCAACACGCCTTACTCCGGTTTCGGAGAGTCTTCAAACAAGGGATGGGCTATGGTTCAGGTTCGTAAACTGGTAGTAGCGATTGCTGCGGCTTCGGCGCTGTCGTCGGGTGCAGTACACGCTTTGGGGCTCGGCGAGCTGTCGGTCAAATCGACCCTGAACCAGCCGCTGGTGGCTGAAATCGAGCTGACCGATGCCCGTGGCATCAATGCTTCGCAACTGGTACCCAGTCTGGGAACCACGGCAGATTCCTCTCAGGCAGGGATCACCCGCCAGGCTTTCCTTAATGACCTGACCTTTACCCCGGTGATTAACCCCGGTGGCAAGAGCGTGTTGCGCGTCACCTCCAGCAAGCCGGTGACCGACCCTTATGTAAAATTCCTGGTTCAGGTGCTGTCGCCCAACGGTCGTGCCCAGCGCGAATACAGCCTGTTGCTCGACCCGCCGCGCTTCTCTTCTGAAACGGCTGCGTCAGCGCCTGCTCCGGCCCCGGCCCCGGCCGCAGCGCCTGTGCAACTGCCTGCGGTCGCCCCGGCGGCGACTGTGCAGGCGCCTGCCGCACAACCGCCCGCCGCCCCGCCGCCCGCGCCTGCCCAGCCCGCACTGCCGCCGCCGGCAGTAGACAAGCCCGAGCAGTACGTGACCAGCAACAACGACACGTTGTGGGAGATCGCAGCCAAGGTACGTAATGGCGGCAGCATTCAACAGACCATGCTGGCGATCCAGGCGTTGAATCCGGACGCTTTCATTGGTGGCAACATCAACCGCCTCAAGCGTGGTCAGGTGCTGCGCCTGCCAACGGCTCAACAGGCCACCGCGCTGCCGCAAGGCCAGGCGATTGCCGAAGTGGCCCGGCAGTATCAGGCCTGGCGTGACGGGCGCCGCAGTGCAGCCGGTCAGCGTCAGGTCGACGCGACCCGGCGTGCCGGCACCGGAGCGGCGCCAGCCCGGGTCGAGACCCCTGACAATCTCAGCCTGGTCGCGGCCAATAAGGCGCCTGGCAGCAAGGGCGCGGCGACTGACAATGATCTGGCCAACAAGCTGGCTGTTACCCAGGAGGCGCTGGACACCTCGCGGCGCGACAACGCTGAACTCAACAGTCGCCTGACCGACCTGCAAAGCCAGTTGGACAAGCTGCAGCGGTTGATGGAACTCAAGAATGATCAGTTGGCCAAGATGCAGGCTGCCGGTGCCGCACCAGCGATCAGCCCGCCATTGCCGGCTGCAGCCGTCGATGCCAGTGGCGCGCCGATCAAGCCGATAGGCGAGCTGGCCCCTGAAGATGCGCTGGCAGCCAGTGCTGCCCAATCTGCTGCAGCGCCTGCCGAACAGCCGCTGGCGGTAGAGCCGGTGGCTGCCCAGGAAGAAACCGATCCGTTCAAGGCTATCCTTGAAAACCCGATCTTGCTGGGTCTTATCGGTGGCGCGGCCTTGCTGTTCCTGGCCCTGCTGCTGTTGTTCCTGGCGCGGCGTAACAGGGCCAGGGCCGAGGAAGAAAAACACCGCAATATGGCCCGTGCACTGGCTGAAGAGTCGCAGTTTGTCTCTGACATGGACCTGAACGCCTCTTCGGACAGCTTCGACAGCCTGGTGACGCCGTCGCCGAGCTACACCATGGCCCCGGCTGCCGTTGCCGCGGCTGCCGCCAATGCTTCGCGTGAGCGACCGACCGACCCGCTGGTGCAGGCCGAGATTCATATCGCTTACGGCCGTATGAACCAGGCCGTGGAGTTGCTGGAAGAGTCCTTGAAAGAGACTCCCGAGCGCGACGATATTCGTCTGAAACTGATGGAAATCTACGCCGAACAAGGCAACAACAAGGCGTATGCCGCGCACGAGCGCAAGCTGGTGGCGGCGGGAAAGCTTCAAGCTGAGGTCGAGCAGCAAAAAGACGATCACTCGACCAAGGGTGTAGCGCAGGCGCCGACACCGGCGCCTGTGACCGAGCTGGCCAAACCTGCCGAGCCTGCGCCTGCTTCTGTGGCGCCGGTGGCGGCCGTGGCAGCCGCTGCGGCGGCCACGTCTGCGGCGGCGATCGCGGCGGAGCTGGATGCCAAATATCTGGAAGAGCTGCTGGCTGATGATGAGCCGGCAGCGGCCGAGGCGGAGCCTGCCCTGGAGGCAGAGCCCGAGCCGGAGCCCGAAGCGGAGCCTGTGATAGCGGCGGGGGATGACGATTTTGATCTGAGCCTGGACGAGTTCGAGGCGGCTGCCACTGACGAGGTCGTGACGGTTGACGATCTTGATGACCTGCTCAATGACGGCGGCTTCGAACCCGAGCCGCTGACGGCTGTCGAGGATGACCCGCTGGCCGAGTTGCTCGACGCCGAGCCGCTGTCGCCGGTGGTGGCTGAAGATGACCCGCTGGCCGATCTGCTCGATGCTGAGCCGCTGCCGCCGGTGGTGGCTGAGGCGCAAGAGCCGCTGGACGAGTTCGATCTGAACCTGACCCAGGAGGAGGCTGCGCTCAAGACTGAGGACGATCTGCTTCTGAGTCTGGGTGAAGAACCACTGGATCTGGGGCTGAGCAGCGCTGACAGCCTGGGGCATGACCTTGAGCTGCCGGAAGACTTCGATCTGTCGCTGGCCGATGAAATCGAAACTGACCAAGCCACCGAGGCATTCGCTTCGGAGATCGACGACGTCAACGCCGAGCTTGATCGTCTGTCTCAGGATCTGGAAAGCCCGCCACTCGACACGCCAAGCTTCACTGCCAGTGATGCCGCTGCGCTGGAAGACGACCTGGAGTTCGATTATCTGTCCGGTACTGACGAGGCTGCGACCAAGCTGGATCTGGCGCGGGCCTACATCGACATGGGTGATGCCGAGGGCGCGCGCGATATCCTCGGTGAAGTGGTCACTGAAGGCGATGACGTGCAGAAAAATGAAGCCCGGGAAATGCTCGCCCGGCTGGCCTGAGCCTGCTCGCGGTGAGCGATCCGCCTGATCTGGCGGATTGCTCGCTGCGTGCGCTGGCGTCTTTGCCCGACAGCCTTATAATGGCCGCCCTTTTCGCAACCCACGGGCTGTAACTCCTTGGCGAACATAGACAACCCGGCCGCCGAGATGGCTGCCGAGGGCTTTCACCGCGTCGCGCTAGGCGTCGAATACAAAGGCTCGCGCTACAACGGCTGGCAGCGTCAGGCCAGTGGCGTGCCCACCGTACAAGAAACACTGGAAAATGCTCTGGGCAAGGTCGCTGCCTCCCCGGTCACCTTGTTGTGTGCCGGGCGCACTGATGCCGGTGTGCATGCCTGCGGTCAGGTGGTGCATTTCGATACGCAAACAGAGCGCTCGGAAAAAGCCTGGATCATGGGCGCCAATGCCAGCCTGCCACATGACATCAGCGTGACCTGGGCAAAGGTCATGCCGGCGCACTTTCATGCGCGCTTCAAGGCCAAGGCCAGGCGCTACCGCTATGTGATCTACAACGATCAGATTCGTCCGGCGCATATGGGTGAGGAAGTAACCTGGAACTATCGTCCGCTGGATGTCGAGCGCATGGCCGAGGCCGCCCAGTATCTGGTCGGTACCCACGATTTCAGCGCGTTTCGCGCCGGCCAGTGCCAGGCCAAATCGCCGATCAAGCAGATGCATCACCTGCGCGTCAGTCGTCACGGCAAGATGATTGTCATTGATGTACGGGCCAGTGCGTTCCTGCATCACATGGTGAGAAACATTGCCGGTGTGCTGATGACCATCGGTGCTGGCGAGCGCCCGGTGGAGTGGATCAATGAAGTGCTGCAGAGTCGGGTGCGGCGTAACGGCGGCGTGACTGCGCACCCCTTTGGCCTGTATCTGGTTGAGGTCGAGTATGCCGATGAATTCGGTCTGCCGCAGCGTTACATCGGTCCGCATTTTCTGACCGGTTTCGCTGGCCTTGAAGGCTGACGGCTGAACCTGCATTTGTTACCATCCGGGACTTTGCGCAAGGACTGAGGTTTCGTCATATGTCAGCCGTTCGCAGCAAGATCTGCGGGATTACCCGTCTGGAGGATGCATTGGCGGCCGTTGAGGCGGGTGCCGACGCGCTGGGCTTCGTGTTCTACGCGCCCAGCCCGCGTGCGGTCAGCGTGCAACAGGCCAGGGCGATCATTGCCGGCCTGCCGCCCTTCGTGACCACGGTTGGCCTGTTCGTCAACGCCAGTTCCTGTGAATTGAACGAAACCCTCGATGCATTGCCGCTGGATCTGTTGCAATTCCATGGTGATGAATCACCCGAGGCATGCGACGGCTATCACCGGCCTTTCATCAAGGCATTGCGGGTCAAGCCGGGTGACGATATCGCCGCCGCCTGCCGGGCTTATGGCAAAGCCAGCGGCATCCTGCTTGATGCTTATGTGCCGGGTGTGCCCGGTGGCACGGGGGAGCGCTTCGACTGGTCATTGATTCCCGGTGATCTGTCCAGGCCGATCATCCTGGCTGGCGGTCTTGACGCGGGTAACGTGGCGCAGGCCATTGCTCAGGTCAAGCCCTATGCGGTGGATGTCAGTGGCGGGGTAGAGCGCAGTAAAGGCATAAAGGATCACGACAAGGTGCGGGCTTTCATGCGTGCGGTGCGTGAAGCCTGATGTGACGGCGTGGCAGCTGCCGCCGTCCATTAGCCTGTCCCGGTAATGAACATGTGCGGGCTGAATTGATTAACCGGACGCTTTTGCGTCGGGTGCGGTTTCAAGTATCACGGCTGAGAGGGGCAGGTCTGGCCAGGTGCCGACCGCAGGCTGTCCTTGCTCGTCACTTTTTACACATTTAGCCAAGGGCGGGTGCCGGGCGTTACAACGCCGGGTGCTGGAGCCGAATCGGCACTGGAGAAAGAAAGCATGAGCAACTGGCTGGTAGACAAACTGATCCCTTCGATCATGCGTTCAGAGGTCAAGAAAAGCTCGGTCCCTGAGGGGCTGTGGCACAAGTGCCCATCCTGTGAAGCCGTGCTGTATCGCCCTGAACTGGAAAAGACCCTGGACGTCTGCCCCAAGTGCGACCACCACATGCGTATCGGTGCGCGTAACCGGCTGAACATCTTCCTGGACGCCGAAGGTCGCAATGAGCTGGGTGCTGACCTGGAGCCGGTAGACCGTCTCAAGTTCCGCGATGGCAAGAAGTACAAGGATCGCCTGACCGCTGCACAAAAGCAGACCGGTGAAAAAGACGCGCTGATTTCCATGAGCGGGACCTTGCTGGGCATGCCGATCGTGGTCTCGGCGTTCGAGTTCTCCTTCATGGGCGGCTCGATGGGTGCGATCGTTGGCGAGCGCTTTGTGCGTGCGGCCAATTATGCCCTTGAGCACCGTTGCCCGATGGTCTGCTTCTCGGCCTCCGGCGGTGCGCGGATGCAGGAAGCGCTGATCTCGCTGATGCAGATGGCCAAGACCTCGGCGGTGCTGGCGCGGCTGCGTGAAGAAGGCATTCCGTTCATTTCGGTGCTGACCGACCCGGTCTACGGCGGCGTTTCCGCCAGCCTGGCCATGCTGGGTGATGTGATCGTCGCTGAGCCCAAGGCGCTGGTTGGCTTTGCAGGCCCGCGAGTGATTGAGCAGACCGTACGTGAAAAGCTGCCTGAAGGCTTCCAGCGCAGCGAGTTCCTCATCGAGCACGGCGCCATCGACATGATCATTCCGCGCATTGAACTGCGCGAGCGTCTGGGTCGCTTGCTGGCGCAGATGATGAACCTGCCATCGCCAAAGGCTGACAAGCCGGTTCTGGAAGTGGTCGAGATTACTCCGGCTCCGACTCCGGCAACCGCATGACACAGCGGACCCTGGGTCAATGGCTGGCCTATCTGGAGCAACTGCACCCGTCGGCCATCGACATGGGGCTGGACCGTGCCCGGCAAGTCGCCGGTCAGTTGGGCCTGAGTCGTCCGGCGCCCAGAGTGATCACGGTGACCGGCACCAACGGCAAGGGTTCGACCTGCGCGTTTCTGGCGGCACTGTTGCAGGCTCAGGGTCTGAAAGTGGGTGTCTACAGTTCGCCGCACCTGCTGCACTATAACGAGCGGGTGCAAGTGCAAGGCGTACAGGTCAGCGATGCTCAACTGTGCGAGGCCTTTGTCGCTGTCGAGGCGGCGCGTGGTGATATCACCCTGACCTACTTTGAAATGGGCACGCTGGCGGCATTCTGGCTGTTCGAACAGGCCGGGCTTGACGCTGTGGTGCTGGAAGTCGGGCTGGGCGGGCGTCTGGATGCGGTCAATCTGGTCGACGCTGATCTGGCGCTGGTCACCAGTATCGGTCTGGACCATGCCGACTGGCTGGGCAATACCCGTGAGTCAGTAGCGTTCGAGAAGGCCGGCATCTTGCGCGCTGGCAAACCGGCGCTGTGTGGCGATCTCGATCCGCCTGCACCCTTGCTGGAGCAGGCCGCAGCGCTCAACTGCCCATTTTTGTTACGCGGTCGGGATTTCAGCGTCGCTATCGACGTCAATGCCTGGTCCTGGCAAGGAGTGAATGGGGCAGGGCAGCCGCTGGTGCTGACTGATCTGCCGCTACTCGATCTGCCGATGGAGAATGCCGCGCTTGCATTGCAAGCCTATGCCTTGCTCGATCTGCCATGGCAGCCCGGGGTGTTGGCCGAGGCGCTGAGCGGTACCCGGATTGTCGGTCGGCTTGACCGACGGGTGCTGCGCTGGAAAGGCAAAACCCTCAATCTATTGCTGGATGTCGGGCACAACCCTCACGCTGCGCGTTTTCTGGCGCAACGGCTTGTCCAGCGTCCGGTGCCAGGCAAGCGCCTGGCGGTGTTCGGTCTGTTGGGCGACAAGGATCTCGAAGGCGTGGTTGCCGAGCTGGTGGCGGGGGTCGCGCATTGGGCTGTGACGCCGTTGCCAACCTCGCGTAGCACGCCGGTTGAGCAATTGCAGGCCTGCTTGCAGAACCTTGGTGCGAGCGTGACGTCCTATCAGAACGTGGCCCAGGCACTGTTGGCACAGTGTGAGCAGGCGATGGCGGATGACGAGATCCTGTTGTTCGGATCTTTTTACTGCGTGGCCGAAGCGCTTGAATGGCTGGCCGATCACGCTGATTGAGGACTGAAGGTGGCTGCGATGCTGGACAAGGCTTACAAACAGCGGATGGTGGGGGCGTTGGTGCTGATCGCCATTGCGGTCATCTTTCTGCCGATGCTGTTCACCCGTGAAGACGAAACCCGCAGCGTGCGGGTCGATGCGCCTGCTGCGCCCGAAGCCCCGGTGATGCAGCCGGTGCAAATCGAGCCGGTCGCAGTGCCTGAGCCCCAGCAGATCACCCAGGTCGAAACCCCAGCGCCGAGCACGGCGCCGCCATCGCGGCCGATTGCCCCGGCGCCGGCCCAGCAGGCGGCTCCAGCGGCGCCTGCCGCTGCACCTGTGGCCTCCGCACCTGTGGCCAGCGCACCCAAGCCGGCCGTCAAGCCCGCGCCAGCGCCTGCCCAGCCGTCAACGCCTGTTCAGCCGCCTGCGCCGACCCAGGCCAAGGCAGCTGCGCCCAGCGGTGTGGACGCCAACGGCCTGTCGGTCAGCTGGTCGGTTCAATTGGCCAGCATGTCCAATCGGGCCAATGCCGATAACCTGCAAAAGGCCCTGCGTGCCCAAGGCTACAACGCTTACATTCGCACCTCCGATGGCGTCAATCGGGTGTTCGTCGGGCCGCTGATCGAGCGTGGCGAAGCCGATCGTCTGCGCGACCAGCTCGACAAACAGCAGAAACTCAAGGGTATCGTGGTGCGTTTCCAGCCGGAACGCGGCTGAACACAGCTGTTTCGAGAAAATTCAGCTCACCGATAATCGCCGCTTACCGACCGGCGGCCGCTCTGTTAAAATGCGCCGCCTTATCCGTCTGCAGGCTGCAACGTGGCACTTACTCCGGTTGACTGGGCGATTCTCGTGATCATCGCCATCTCCGCTTTGATCAGCATCAAGCGCGGCTTCGTCAAGGAAGCTTTGTCGCTGCTGATCTGGATCATCGCAGGCGCAGTCGCCTGGATGTTCGGTGCCGGGCTGTCCCATTATCTGGCCGACTACATCGCCACGCCTTCGATGCGGGTGATCGCCAGTTGCATCATTCTGTTCGTCGCCACCCTGATTGTCGGGGCGATGGTCAATTTTCTCATCGGCGAGCTTATTCGCGTCACCGGGTTGTCCGGGACCGATCGGTTCCTCGGTATGGTATTTGGTGCCGCGCGTGGCGCCCTGCTGATCGTTGTCGCGGTCGGGCTGCTGAGCCTGGGCCCGGTGCAACAGGATCAGTGGTGGCAGGAATCACGCCTGGTGCCGCAGTTTCTCATGGTCGCTGACTGGTCGAAAAACCTGATTGTCGGGATGTCCGGTCAGTGGTCAACCAGCGGCATCGGCATTCCTGCCGAATTGCCGTTCAAGGAGCAGATCCTGTCGCCGGAAATGGCCCAGGATGTGCTCGGTAAATCCAGTTCCACTAAGTAGGGGTTGTGTCGCATGTGTGGCATCGTCGGAATCGTCGGTAAGTCGAATGTCAATCAGGCGCTGTATGACGCGCTCACCGTCCTCCAGCACCGCGGCCAGGATGCTGCCGGTATCGTGACCAGCCATGATGGCCGGTTGTTCCTGCGCAAAGACAACGGTCTGGTGCGCGATGTGTTCCAGCAGCGTCATATGCAGCGTCTGGTTGGGCACATGGGCATCGGCCATGTGCGCTATCCAACAGCCGGCAGTTCGACGTCGGCCGAAGCCCAGCCGTTTTATGTCAACTCGCCGTATGGCATCACCCTGGCGCATAACGGCAACCTGACCAACGTCGAGCAGTTGGCCAAGGAAATCTACGAGTCCGATCTGCGTCATGTGAACACCAATTCCGATTCGGAAGTGCTGCTCAACGTGTTCGCCCATGAACTGGCGGTACGCGGCAAATTGCAGCCGACCGAAGAGGACATCTTCGCCGCCGTGGCTGACGTGCACAAACGTTGCCGCGGTGGTTATGCCGTGGTGGCGATGGTCACCGGCTACGGCATCGTCGGCTTCCGTGACCCGGACGCCATCCGCCCGATCGTGTTCGGCCAGCGTCACACCGACGAAGGCGTCGAGTACATGATCGCCTCCGAAAGCGTCGCCCTCGACGTGCTGGGCTTCACCCTGATCCGTGACCTGGCACCGGGCGAAGCGGTGTACATCACCGACGACGGCAAGCTGTTCACCCGTCAGTGCGCGCCGAACCCACGTTACGCGCCGTGCATCTTCGAGCACGTCTACCTGGCGCGTCCTGACTCGATCATTGACGGTATCTCGGTGTACAAGGCGCGGCTGCGCATGGGCGAGCGCCTGGCGGAAAAAATCCGTCGCGAGCGTCCCGACCACGACATCGACGTGGTCATCCCGATTCCGGACACCAGCCGCACCGCAGCGCTGGAGCTGGCCAACCACCTGGGCGTCAAGTTCCGCGAAGGCTTCGTCAAGAACCGCTACATTGGCCGGACCTTCATCATGCCGGGCCAGGCGGCGCGCAAGAAGTCGGTGCGTCAGAAGCTCAACGCCATCGAGCTGGAATTTCGCGGCAAGAACGTGATGCTGGTCGATGACTCCATCGTGCGCGGCACCACCTGCAAGCAGATCATCCAGATGGCGCGTGAAGCCGGTGCCAAGAATGTCTATTTCTGCTCGGCCGCACCGGCCGTGCGTTACCCGAACGTCTACGGCATCGACATGCCGAGTGCTCACGAACTGATCGCCCACAACCGTACCACCCAGGAAGTGGCTGATCTGATCGGCGCCGACTGGCTGGTCTATCAGGACCTCAGTGACCTGATTGAAGCGGTCAGTGGCAGCAAGAAGATCAAGATCGATAACTTCGACTGCTCGGTGTTCGACGGCCAGTACGTCACCGGTGATATCGATGAGCACTACCTGAACCGGATCGAAGACGCCCGCAATGACGCGGCCAAGGTCAAGAGCCAGGCCGTCAGCGCGATCATCGATCTGTACAACAACTGATTGACAAGGAAAACGGGCATGGCAGAGCAATGGGATGCAGGCCGGCTGGACAGCGATCTTGAAGGCGTAGGGTTCGACACCCTGGCCGTGCGTGCGGGTCAACACCGCACCCCTGAGAGCGAGCATGGCGACCCGATGTTCTTCACCTCCAGTTACGTGTTCCGTACGGCGGCTGATGCCGCCGCCCGGTTCGCGGGCGAGGTGCCGGGCAACGTCTATTCGCGCTACACCAATCCGACCGTGCGTGCCTTCGAAGAGCGTATTGCTGCTCTTGAAGGTGCCGAACAGGCGGTGGCCACCGCCACCGGCATGGCGGCAATCCTGTCGGTGGTGATGAGCCTGTGCAGCGCCGGCGATCATGTGCTGGTGTCGCGCAGCGTTTTTGGCTCGACCATCAGCCTGTTCGAGAAGTACTTCAAGCGTTTCGGTGTCGAGGTCGACTACGTACCGCTGGCTGAACTGGCTGGCTGGGATGCGGCGATCAAGCCGAACACCAGGCTGCTGTTCGTCGAGTCGCCATCCAACCCGCTGGCTGAACTGGTCGATATCGCCGCGCTGGCAGAAATCGCCCATGCCAAGGGTGCCTTGCTGGTGGTCGATAACTGCTTCTGTACACCGGCCTTGCAGCAACCGCTGAAGCTGGGTGCCGATGTGGTGGTGCACTCGGCCACCAAGTTCATCGACGGCCAGGGTCGTTGCATGGGCGGTGTGGTTGCCGGACGCAGCGAGCAGATGAAAGAAGTGGTGGGCTTCCTGCGCACCGCCGGCCCGACCCTCAGCCCGTTCAACGCCTGGATCTTTCTCAAGGGCCTCGAAACCTTGAACCTGCGCATGCGCGCCCACTGTGCCAACGCCCAGGCGCTGGCCGAGTGGCTGGAACAGCAGGACGGTATCGAGAAGGTTCACTATGCCGGCCTCAAGAGCCATCCGCAGCACGAACTGGCCCAGCGCCAGCAGAAAGGCTACGGCGCAGTGGTGAGTTTTGAGGTCAAGGGTGGCAAAGAGGGTGCATGGCGTTTTATCGATGCCACGCGTCTGGTGTCGATCACCGCCAACCTGGGTGATGCCAAAACCACCATTACTCATCCAGGCACGACTTCGCATGGGCGTCTGACCCCGCAGGAGCGTGCCTCGGCGGGTATCAGCGACAGCCTGATTCGTGTCGCAGTCGGCCTGGAAGACGTTGTCGACCTGCAGAACGATCTGGCTCGCGGCCTGGCAGCGCTGTGAGCGAGTGGGCCGTGCAGGCTGCCGGGCCGACTAACGGCCGGGTGGCTCTGGTGACCGGCGCTGCACGCGGCATCGGCCTGGGCATTGCCGCCTGGCTGATCAGCGAGGGCTGGCAGGTGGTGCTGGCCGACCTGGACCGCATTCGTGGCAGCAAGGTGGCTGAAAGCCTGGGCGATAACGCGATGTTCGTGGTCATGGACGTGTCCAGCGAAGAACAGGTGGTCGGTGGTGTGGCCAAGGTGCTGCGCCAGTTTGGCCGGCTGGACGCTCTGGTGTGCAACGCGGCAATTTCCGAGCCCCATAACGGTACTCTGGAAAGCCTCAGCCTGGAGCGCTGGAACCGCGCGCTGGGGGTCAACCTGACCGGCCCCATGCTGCTGGCCAAGCACTGTGCGCCGTACCTGCGTGCGCACGGTGGCGGGATCGTCAACCTGACCTCCACCCGTGCCCATCAGTCTGAAGCCGACACCGAAGCCTATGCGGCCAGCAAGGGCGGCCTGCTGGCCTTGACCCATGCACTGGCGGTCAGCCTCGGCCCACAGATCCGGGTCAACGCGGTCAGCCCCGGCTGGATCGACGCCCGCGACCCGTCGGCACGCCGCGCCGAACCGCTGTCTGACCTTGACCACGCTCAGCACCCGGTGGGCAGGGTCGGGACCGTGGAAGACGTAGCCGCGATGGTGAGCTGGCTGTTGTCACGCAACTCAGGCTTCGTGACCGGCCAGGAGTTCGTCATCGATGGTGGCATGAGCCGCAAGATGATCTACGCCGAACAAGCGTAGTACTCAAGCAAATACCTGAACCGGCGCTATGCCGGTTTTTTTATTTGAGTGGCATGGGAACCGGGGTCCTCCAACCCAGCGGCGGGATCTTTTTAAAGGGCTTCCTGGCTCAAGACGGTCCCCGGATTCAACCGTATCTCCCTGATTTGAAAAATATTTCACTCCAGGTGTTGACTTGCATGAGGGGGGTGCGTAAAGTTCGCGGCCTCAGCGAAGCAAAGGGTGATTAGCTCAGCCGGGAGAGCATCTGCCTTACAAGCAGAGGGTCGGCGGTTCGATCCCGTCATCACCCACCATCGTTGAGTTTGAAAGTTGATTCACGAGAACTTTCAAGGTTGTAAAAACCAGGATGAAAGTCCTGCATGCGCAGCGGTAGTTCAGTCGGTTAGAATACCGGCCTGTCACGCCGGGGGTCGCGGGTTCGAGTCCCGTCCGCTGCGCCACTTTATCCAGATCGGGTTCGCCGGGTCTGCGATTGAAACGCCAACTGGCAGTTCAATCATGCCGTGATTCAAACTACCGAAAGTTTGTTTCAGGTTGAAGCAAGAGTTACAAGCGATACGCAGCGGTAGTTCAGTCGGTTAGAATACCGGCCTGTCACGCCGGGGGTCGCGGGTTCGAGTCCCGTCCGCTGCGCCATATCCGGTTCCAGAGCCCTTGAACTCTCTGGAACAAACAAGAAAGCGACCTTAGGGTCGCTTTTTTGTTGTCTGCGATTTTTACTGTCCTTCGCCCCTCATGTAACGCAGGGTCATCAGGCTCAGCGCCTTGATGCCGGTGGCAAGGCTCGGATCGTCGACCTGAAAGCCCGGCGAATGAGTCGGCCACACCGGTTTGTCCTGCAGTGCCGGCGGGGTGACCCCCATGCGCATGAACAGCCCCGGAATCTGCCGCGCATACTCGGCAAAGTCATCGGCGCCATAGGTGCCGTTGTCGATCTTCACCGGCGTGCCGGACACCTGTTGCAGGACCGGCAACATGCGTTCAACCAGCGCCGTGTCGTTATGGCCAGAGCGATAACCGCCGGGCAGATACTCCACCGTTGCCGTAGCCCCGGATGCCTGGGCAATGCTTTGCGCGGTATTGCTCATGCGCTTGAGCACATCTTCGCGTTGCTCATCGCTGATCGTGCGTATCGAGCCTTCCAGACGTATCTCGGCCGGGATGATGTTATGGCGGTCGCCGCCCTCCAGGCGGCCCACCGAAATCACCGGTGCTGGAAGCACGCTCAGGTTCGACTGCCGACTGGGAATGGTCTGCCAGGCGAGGATGATCTGCGCCGCCACCGGCACCGGGTCGATCCCGGTCCAGGGAAAGGCCGCATGAGTCTGGCGCCCGGTGATGCGGGCCACGAAGGTGTCGGCCGAGGCGGTGGTGCGTGCCTTGCTCAGGGTAAAGGTGCCGGCAGTGCCGGCGGTGACGTGAATGCCGAAAATCACCTCCGGTGCCGGCGCCTGCAGTACGCCCTGTTTGATCATCAGCGCGGCGCCGCCTTGCTCGCCCAGTGGCGGGCCCTCTTCGGCGGGCTGGAAAATCAGCTTCAGGGTGCCGGGCAGCGCGTCGCGGTGTGCGGCCAGCACTTCGGCCACGCCGATCGCCATGGCCATATGCGCGTCGTGACCGCAGGCATGCATCACCCCGACGTCCTTGCCACGGCTGCGCAGGTCATTGCCTTCGTCCTTGGCGCGCAGCGTCGAGGCATAGGCCAAACCGGTCTGTTCGGTGAGCGGCAGGGCATCGAGCTCGGCGCGGATGGCCACTACCGGTCCGGGCTGGCCGCCTTTGAGCACGCCGACCACACCGGTATGGGCAACCCCGGTCTGCACCTCGAAGCCCAGCTCGCGCAGGCGCCGGGCGATGCGTTCGGCGGTCTTGAACTCGCGATTGCCCAGCTCGGGGTGGCGGTGAATGGCATGGCGCAGTTCGATCACGCCGGGCAGCAACGTGTCGACCTGGGCCGGCAGATCAGCCCAGGGATCGCCGCTGCCAGCGCTGGCTTGAGTGCCGATGGCCAGCCAGAGCAGGCTCAGCGCCAGCAGCGGTTTAATAGGTGAACGCGATGGGGGGATAGTTGCCATTGAGCAGGTAGTCTCCGATGGCCTTGTACTTATAGGCCACTGAATCGTGGGTGGTGTGGGTGCGGGCGTTGCGCCAGTGACGGTCGAAGTTGTAGCGGCTCTGAGTGGTTGCGGCGCCGCCTACCTCATACAGCCGCTCGCAGACATGCAGGGCGGCGCGGGTCGACGCGATCTTGGCTTCGGCCACGGCAATCGAGGAGCGCGCCAGAATGGCGTCAAGCTCTGCGCCTTCGGCCAGGCCTTGCAACTGGGTGACGGCGGCGGTCTGTACCGCACCGGCGGCTTTTTCCACCAGCGCCTGGGCGCCATGGATGGTGGCCGACAGCTCGCCAATGGTGTGCAGGATGTACGGATCGTTGCTGGCCTTGTCGACGCCGCTTTCGCGCACCGGGCGCACGCCGCTGCGTGCCCAGGCGATGGCATCGTCCAGCGCCGCCAGGCCAATCCCGACGTCCAGCGCGCAGTGGATGAGCTGGGCGCTGGCGCCGATGTAGTTGCGCCGCTGATACCACTGCGCCAGCGGGATGACCTGATCGGGGTGCACCGGCACGTTCTCCAGCAGGGTGCTGCCGCTGGCGGTGGTGCGCTGGCCCATGCCGTCCCAGTCGTCGAGCAGGCTGATGCCGGGGGTGTCGGCGGGCAGCATCACATACACGGCCTGGCCGGCTTCATCCACGGCCTGGATTTTCAGCAGGTCGGCGAACAGGCAACCGGTGCTGTAGAACTTGCTGCCGTTGAGCAGCAGTTGCTCGCCCTGGCGTTGCAGCCGGGTGTGGATTTCGCCGCGAAAGGTGCCGCTGCGTTCGGCGATGGCTCCGGACGACAGCTTGCGGTCGACAAAGGCACCGAGGTATTCGCGCTGCTGGCGCTCATTGGCGATCAGCCGCAGATGCTCGACCGTGGCGAAATGCGGGAACAGTGCCTGGGCCACGCTGGGGTCGGCCTTGGCCAGGGCCATGAAGATTTGCGCCACCTGCAACTGGTCAATATCGCCACCGCCCAGCGCCTTGGGCACCCGTGCCGCGCCCAGGCCGGACTCGCGGATCAGGTCAAGCTGGGCGTAGGGCAGGGTGCGCTTGGCGTCGCGCTCGGCGGCGCCGGGCTGGATCTGCGCGGCCAGTTGGTGGGCCAGTGCAACGTAATCAGTCATTGAGCTATCCATCAGGTTTCAGAAGCATCACGCAGCGCTTGGCGCGGGACACCGAACAAAAGAATCAACGCGCCGCAGGTCACCAGGCCGGCGACGATATACAGCGCAAGCGAGATGCTGCCGGTACTGGTCTTGATCGAGCCGATCATGATCGGCGTCAGCAGGCTGCTGACCTGCCCACAGCAATTGACCATCGCCAGCCCGGCCGCCTTGGCCTGGTCGGAGAGGTAATAGGTGGGAATGGTCCAGAACACTGCCGTGGCCACCAGGTAGCCGCTGGTCATCAGGGTCAGGATCGCGATGGCGGCCCAGGGGCTGACCAGAAAGTTTGGCAGGATCAGCATTGCCGTGGCCGCGGTCAGGCCGCCCAGGGCGAAATGCCAGCGGCGTTCCTGGCGCAGGTCCGAATGCCGGCAGGCCAGCAGCATGACCACCACCCCGACCACATAGGGCAGCGCCGAAAACAGCCCCAACTGACTAAGGTTGGCGACCCCCGACTCACGAATGATCGACGGCGCCCAGATATTGGTCACGTTGCCGGTGCACATGATGGTCAGGCAGTAGGCCAGGGTGATGAACCACACCTTGCGGTCTTTCAGCGCTTCGACGAAACGCTGATGCCCGCCCGGCTTGCGGTTGCGGCGTTCTTCGTCGAGGGCATGCGCGATGCGGCGTTTCTCATCGTCGCTCAGCCACTTGGCGTTGGCCGGTTTGTCATCCAGCCAGTACCAGGCGAACAGCCCGGCCAGTACCGGCGGGATACCGGTGACCACAAACAGCCATTGCCAGCCGGTGAACCCGCCCAGGCCGGCAAAGTGGCTCATGATCCAGGTCGACAGCGGGCCGCCGATGATCCCGCAGACCGCGATGGCCATGATGAACCGTGAGGTGATACGCCCGCGGTAGCTGGCCGGGAACCAGTAGGTCAGGTACAGGATCACGCCGGGAAAAAAGCCGGCCTCGGCGGCGCCCAGCAGGATGCGCAACACATAGAACTGCATCGGCGTCTGGGCAAAGGCGGTGGCGATGGTCACCAGGCCCCAGAGCACCATGATGCGCATCATGGTCTTCTTTGCGCCGATCTTTTCCAGCAGCAGGTTGCTGGGGATTTCGAACAGCAGGTAGCCGATGGAGAACACCCCGACGATGATCCCGAAGGTCGCGTCGCTGATGTTCAGATCAGTCTTGAACTGCAAATGGGCGAAGCTGATGTTCACCCGGTCGAGCCAGTTGAGCACGAAGCACAGAAACAGAAACGGCATGATCCGCCAGGCCAGCTTGCGGTACAGCGCCTGATCGAAGCCCTGTGAGGGGGTATGTTCGACCAGCCCCTCGGGGGCTGGCGTGCTGTTTGAAAGACTCATGGGGTCACCAGCTCACGTCGACTTTGGCGAAGTAGTACGCGCCTTCCAGGCCATAGGGCGAATACCAGCTGTAGGTCGGGTTGTCGGTGGGGAAGAAATAGAAGCGCTTGGCTTCGGCGTTGAGCTGCTGCGGCCGACGGTCGAAGATGTTCTCGCCGCCGACGGTCAGTTTCACCGCGTCGGTCAGGTAGTAACCCAGGCTCAGGTCGGTGATGAACGCCGGGCGGATCTTCTCGTCACGGCTTTCGGAAATCTGATTGCGCCCCACCACTTGCGAATAGCGGGTGCCTTTGAGGTTCACATCGAAGTCGCCCAACTGCCAGTTGAGGTTTAGCGAGGTGACGTTCTTGGGGTAGGCGGTGGTCAGGTTGCCCTGCCGGTCGCGGCCCACTGCGCTGACCCCGGTGCCGGCCAGTACGGCAGGCTCCTTGAGTTTCTCGATGGTCTGCAGGCTCTGGTTGCTCAGCAGGGTCCACTGGGTCTTGCCGTACTGGCCGAAGTCATAGCGGTAGTCGGCCACCAGGTCGATGCCGCGAGTGCGGGTGTCGGCCAGGTTGCCGAAGTAGGAGACGATCTGGTTGGGGTTCAGCCCTTGGCCGGCCAGCAGGTTGGACACCGCTGTGCCTTGCAGGTTACTGGTCTGCAGGATGCGGTCCTTGATGTCGATCTGGTACAGGTCGACCGTCACGCTGAGGTTGTCGGTGGGCGTGGCAACGAAGCCCAGGCTGTAGTTCAGCGAGCGCTCCGGGTCCAGCTGTTTGGCGCCCAGTGCACGGCCGGCGGCATCATCGACGGTCACGTAGCGGGTGGTGTTCTGCTCCAACTGGCCGGTGAAGCTGTTGGCGCGCCAGGCGGTCAGCGACGAAGAGTAGTTCTGCTGTTGCAGCGACGGGGCGCGGAAGCCGTTGCTGATGGTGCCGCGTACCGCGAAGGCCGGGGTAAAGGCATAGCGGGTCGAGAACTTGCCGCTGGTGGTGTCGCCAAAGTCACTGTAGTGCTCGAAACGCCCGGCCAGGCTGACATCCCACTTGTCGGTCAGGCGCTGGCTGAGGTCGACATAGGCGGCGGTGTTGGTGCGCGAGTAATTGTGCGCGTCCTGCGGGGTGAAGCCAGCCAGGCCCGGCGCGCCGGGGTTGGGGCGCTGGCCGGCCAGCGGGTGACCGGCCGGGAAAATATAGCCGCCGTCACCATAAGAGGCGAACTCGCCATCCTCAATCTGGAAGCCGTCACGGCGAAACTCAAGGCCGGCGGCGACGTTCAGCGGGCTGCTGAACAGGCCGGTGTCGAAGCCGCGGGTCAGGTCCAGGTTATTGGTCCACTGGCTGGCGATCAGATGGCCGCCGTCCATGTCGCGGGGGCTGTCCGGGCCGAGCGACGGGTTCAGCGAGCGTTCGTTGCGGATATTGGCGTCGTTGCGGCCATAGCTGCTGGACAGGTCCCATTTCCAGCCCAGCAGGTCGTCGTGGCGTACACCGATCACGCTTTGGAAATCGTCCTCTTCGACCACAAAGCGCGGCGCAAAACCGTCCGGGTACACCGAGACAATATTTTGCGGCGAGTTGGCGGTGCGGTAGGTGCCCCAGCTGGTGGAGTTGCGATGGCTGACCGTGGAGAACGAATAGACGGTGACGTCGTCGTTGAGCGGCAGTTCGGCGTTGTAACCGAGGTTGTAAGTCTGCGAGCGCGGCTGGCCAAGCTGCTGGCGGTAGCGGCTTTCGCCGGTTTCACGCGGGTCGGGCTGGCCGTTCTGGGCGAAGTAGATGCGCGTGGAGTCCGGTACGGCCCCGGCGACGTTAGAGCTTTCCTGGATGCCGACGTCGGCGCTGAGGCTGAAGAAACCGTCATTGGGCAGGGCAAAGCCCTGGTTGATCTGGGCCTGGCCGCGGGCGCCGAAGTTGCCCTTGCCGCCGACCCGTTCCCGATACTGACCATACAGGGCACTGGCGCTGCCGCCCTGATCGTTCTGCTTGAGGATGATATTGATCACCCCGGCGATGGCGTCGGAGCCGTACTGGGCGGCGGCACCGTCGCGCAGTACCTCGACATGGTCCACGGCGCTGACCGGGATCAGGTCCAGGTCGGCAGGCGACTGGCCGCTGGAGGTCGCGGCGGTCTGGACGAAAATCAACGAGGTGTTATGCCGGCGCTTGCCGTTGACCAGCACCAGTACGTGGTTGCCGCCCAGGCCGCGCAAGGTCGCGGATTTGACCGCCAGGCCGGTGCCGCCGGTAAAGCCTGCGGCGTTGGTGTAGGACGGCACGCTGGCGGCCAGGGCCTCGCGCAGGTTCTGTTTGCCGGAGCGGGCCAGGGCCTCGCCGCTGATCACATCAATCGGCGCCAGGCTTTCAGCCACGGTGCGGCCGGCGTCGCGGGCGCCGGTGACCACCACCGTCTGCAAGGCGGTGTCCTGGTTGTCAGCGGTGTGGGTCGGCTGCGCAGCGAACGCCTGCGGTGTGGCGCACAGGCCGAGGATACCCAGGGTCAGCAGGCTGAGCCTTGGGCGATAAGCAATGCAAGGGCGAGACATAGTGAAGCTCCAAGTGAAACGCCGCTTCCATCGCTGGTGGTGGGTGTGCCTGGCAGTACGGGCGTGGCGGAAAAGGGTGGGCAGTTATGGTTATGGTTATCGGTCACGCATGACGTCGATCCGTGCCTGATCGACCAGCGCCAGATGCCGTTGCAGCCGTTCTCTGCGTTCGGCCAATAGCAAGGTTTTGCTCCACTCGACCGCGCGCGGGTCATGGGCGGCCAGTTGCGCGGCCAGTTCCAGGGCGCGGCTGTGCGGGTCGTCGACCACCTCATTGACCAGCCCCAGGGCCAGCGCCTGATCGGCGTCGAAGGTCCGGGCGCTGAGCATGATGTCCAGTGCCGCGGCTTCCCCGATCAGGCTCGGCAGGGTGATGGCGCTGAAGCCCGACAGCATGCCGTGGCGCACTTCCGGGAAACTGAATTGCGTGTCGGTACGGGCGATACGCAAATCGCAGTGAATCGCCAGGCTGATGCCCAGCCCCAGGGTATGGCCGTGCAAAGCGGCGATCACTGGCTTGCGCAGGTTGACGCCCACCCCAGGCAGAGCGTTGGCCAGCACGTCGCTGCTGGCGGTCTGGCCGGTGCTGTGAATTTCCTTGAGGTCGGAACCGGCGCAAAACGCCCGCTCGCCGGCACCGCGCAGCACGATGGCGCGTACGTCGGTGTCGTCCTGGGCGCGTTGCCACACCTGACCCAGTGCGGCCTTGGTCTGGCTGTCCAGCGCGTTGAGACGCTCCGGGCGGTTGAGGGTGACCAGCAGAACGCCGTCGCCCTGCTTCTGATACTCGACTGTCATCACGTGATTTCGCTGATTGTGAAAGAAAGACGCATTGCCTCTTGAGGTCGGCGTCAAAGTGGGGAAAACTTAATTGATGTGCACAATGCAAACAATATGTTTGTTATATGAACATATTCTTAAGTGGTTACCAACGGTTATAAAAGATGAAAGCGATAGTTCTGAAAGGCTTCGGCGGGCCCGAGCAGTTGCAGGTCGAAGAGGTGCCCACCCCGCAGCCGGGGCGCGGCGAAGTGCTGGTCAGGGTGCACGCCGCCGGTGTCTGCCACCACGATCTGCTGCACCGTGCCGGGCAGTTGCCCGGCGCACACACCGGTGTGGTGTTAGGCCATGAGGTGGCCGGAGAAGTGGTGCAGATCGGTGACGATGTGCTGAATCTGGCCGTCGGGGCACGGGTGGTGATCTACCAGCGGCGGTTCTGCGGCCAGTGCCGGCAGTGCCTGCGTGGTCGCCAGGACTTGTGCCGGGCACTGGGCCTGCCGTCGGTGGATACCGAGGGCGCCTATGCTGAGTACTTGCGGGTGCCGGCCATCTCTGCCGTCGAATTACCCGATGGGCTGGACTATGTGCAGGCGGCGCTGGCTTCATGTCCGATCGCCACCAGCGTGCGCGCCCTGCATGGCGAGGCTGCGCTCAAACCGGGTGAAACGGTGCTGATCAACGGCGCCAGCGGCGGCCTGGGCGCGCATCAGATCCAGTTGGCCCGAGCCTTGGGCGCGCGGGTCATCGCCGTGACTGGCAGCGCTGAAAAGCGCGAGTTTCTTCAGGCGCTGGGCGCCCATGAGGTGATTGTCAGCAACGGCAGCTACAGCGCCGAGGTCTGGCAACTGACCGGCAAGCGTGGCGTGGACGTGGCCATCGAAAACCTTGGGCACACTCTGGAGGACACCCTGCGCAGCATGAGCCTGGGGGGGCGGGTGGTGGTACTGGGTAACGTCAGCCCGGCGGCGGTAGCGGTCAATCCCGGATTGCTGATTGGCCGACGCTTGAAACTGCAGGGTTCGGGTAGCGCGACGCTTGAAGAGCTGCGCACCGCGCTGGCGTTGATTGCCGCCGGCCAGGTCAGGCCGCTGATCGACCGGGTGTTGCCGTTTCCTGAGGTGGCCCAGGCTCATGCACTGCTGGAGTCGCGGCAGGTCAATGGGCGCATCGTACTGAGCGGGTGGTAAGCATGGATATCAGCACCCTGTTGAGTCAGGCCGCGCACAAGTGGCCTGAACGTATTGCTCTGTATGAGCCGGCAGTGCACCGCAGCCTGAGCTTTGCGGATCTGGACCGGCAACTGACGGCCTTCGGCCTGGCGCTGGAGCGTTTGAATGTGCAGGCCGGTGCACGGGTGGCGCTGCTGGCCGAGGCCAGCATCAATTACCTGCTGGCCGACTATGGCTGCATGGCGACAGGCCGGGTGCGGGTGCCGCTGGACCCGGCGTTGTCGGGTGAGGAACTGCTGGCACAGGTGCGTGACGCGGGGGCGCAGTTGCTGCTGTTCTCCAGCCACTATCAGGCGCTGGCCGGGCAACTGCGCCAGGCCGGTGTGCCGTGTCTGGCCCTGGAGGGCTTTGCCGAGGCATCCGCGCTGCCGTTGCCCGCCCGTGCAGCCCAGCCGGCGCAAGCCCTGGCTTCGCTGAACTACACCGGCGGTACGACGGGCCTGCCCAAGGCCGTGATGCACCGGCATGCCAGCCTGTGTGCGGTGTTGCAGAACATCGTCATGGCCCGTGGTGCAGTGCCGGGTGATGTGCTGCTCAACGTGCGCCCGCTCTGGCCAATCGCGGCGGTCGCGGTACTGGGGCATCTGCTCAGTGGCGGCCAGGTGGTGCTGGGCGGGCGCTTCGAGGCGCCAGCATTCATCGGTCAGTTGCGTGAGCATCAGGCGGCTTTCAGTTCGCTGGTTCCGACCCAGCTGTTGCGCCTGCTGCGCGAAGCCGGCACTGCAGCGGCTGATCTGCCCTCGTTGAAAACCCTGGACATCGGTGCGGCGGCGCTGGCCAGCGAGGTTCTGGAAGGCGCATGCCAGTTGTTCGGCAGCCGGCTGAGCGTGCTGTATGGCATGACCGAAGCGCCGTGGAGTTGTTATTTGAGCGTGGCGCAGATGGCCGCGACCCGTGCTGCGGGTGAGTCTGCTCAAGGGCTGGTCGGACGCCCGGTGTTCTCGGCGGCGCTGCGCATCGACCAGCCGGACGAACAGGGGGTGGGCGAGATTCTGATCGCCGGACCGCAACTGATGGCCGGCTACTGGCAGCAGCCTGAACTGACCGCGCGCACCCTGGCCGACGGCTGGCTGCGCAGTGGCGATCTGGGCAGTATCCGCGCTGATGGCCTGCTAAGCGTGCAAGGTCGCTGCAAGGACATCATCCGTAGCGGCGGTAAATCGGTGCAGCCGAGCGAGGTCGAGCAGAGCCTGCGTGAGCTGGCCCAGGTGACCGATGTCCATGTGTTTGGCCTGGCGGATCTGGAGTGGGGTGAGCAGGTGTGTGCTGCGGTGGTACTCAGTGAGCCTGGCGCGCTCTCGGACCAGCAACTGATCGAGCACTGTCGCGCGCGGCTGTCGCGTTTCAAAGTGCCGCGGCGCATCTGGTTTCTCAATGAGCTGCCGCGCTCACACTACGGCAAGGTGCAGCAGAACCGGTTGCTGGCCGAACTTGATGCAGGGCCGGGCCAGTGAGCCCGGTCGTGGCGGCTTGCAGCTACAGGTCGCCCAGTTGCGCCGCGATCCCGTCACAGGCGCGGCGCACATGGCTGGCCAGCGGCGACTGCGGATGGATTTCGCTTTCCATCTCCAGCCCGGCAACCACCAGCGCACCGATTGCCGGGCCGTCGCCAGCGCGGATCGGGTAGGCCACCGATGACAGGCCGGGCTTGAACTCGTTGTGGCCGAAGGCGAAGTCCTGTTGCTGACGGATGGTGTCCAGGTTTGGCAGCACCCTGGCGTGGCGTTCGGCGCCCAGCACGGCAATGGCTTGAGCCGTATCGTAGGTGGCCAGAATGGCGCGGCCGCTCGGGCTGCCTTCCAGTGGAAAGTGGTCGGCCAGATCGACAATCACGTTCAACGGCGTGATGGGGGTCCACATGCGCTCGATCAACACCACCTGGTCGCCCACCGGCACCGAGACCGAGACGATGGCCTGGCGGTCAGCGGTGACGCGTTGCAGTTCGATGGCGTAGGGCAGGGCGATCTTGCGCAGATTCAGGCGGTTCAGGTAAGCGGTGGAGTACACCAGGCACTCCGGGCCGAGCCGGTAGGTGCCGTTGTGCGACTCGATCAGGCTCCAGTAGGTCAGGGTCTTGAGCAGCCGGTGAATGGTGGTCCGGTCGATTCCGGTAAGGCGCGCCAGATCCAGCGCGCTGGCGCCGTTCTTCTGGCTGGAAAGCGTGCGCAGCAGCACGATCGAGCGGTCAATGACTTGCACTCGGCCGCCACCGGTCGTTTCCTTGCCGGTTTCAGATGCGCGGTTAATAGGGGGGGTATCCATCGTGGCAGTGGTTTCCGAATCGTCTGACGTGCGGCTCGCGGCGCTCAAGGGTAGCCGTGATCGCCGCTTGGGTGAAGCGTTGAGTATGAACAGGGGGGCTGGCGGGCAGATTTCAGTGAATAAGACTTCATGTAACCAAATGCTTGCCAAGTCTGCGTTGATCCCGCGCCTGGGTTGTTGCAGACTTAGCGCCATTTTCCTGATCGCCCTGCCGTTCTTTATCTCCGGGATTTCCGATGTTCAATGTTCTGAATGTTCGTACTGCCTGCTGGGTGTCTGCCCTGCTCATGGCTGCTGGTTGTTCCTCGCCCAAGCAGGCGATCTACGATCATGAGCATTTCGATGACGCCGGAACCTTCTCGCGCACCTACCCGGCCAGCGATACCGCGTCCTGCGAGGCGGCGCGGCGGGCACTGCTCAGCCAGGGCTACATCATCACCAGCAACGACCCGAAGATGATCAGCGGGCGCAAGAGCTTCCAGCAGACTGGCGATACCCATATCGAAATCAGCTTCAACGTGGTCTGCGCCGATGACGCCCATGCCGGTACGTCGAGCATGTTCGCCAACGCCCTGCAGGACCGCTACGCGCTGAAGAAAACCAACACGTCGGCCAGCCTGGGCGTCGGTGTGCTGGGCTCGGTGTCGATGCCGATCGGTTCCACCGACGATTCGATGGTCAAAGTGGCCAGTGAGACCGTCGCATCCACCAAGTTCTACGAGCGCTTTTTCGGCCTGGTAGAGAATTTCCTGCCGCCGGAAGTCAAGCAGGCGGCGCACATCGTCGAGCAACCCAAGCCTGACATGGGGGTGCCTGAAGCGACCGCGCCGGCACCGGCTGCGCTGGTCCCTGCTGCGGCTCCTGCAACTGCTCCGGCGGCCGTCCCTGAGCAGCCGCCAGCGCCAGCCACCGAAACCGCAGCGCCAGTAGCTGCGCCCGCTGACACCAGCCAGCCACTCGCCGCGCCCGTCGAAGCCGGTTCATTCAAGGTTGAGCAGGTCGAGTCGCCGGCCGCGCCGACAGACAGTGCCCATCCCCTCGACAGCGAGCCGAGTAGTCTGGAAGAGCTGCTTGAGCAGCACTCCGCTCCCGCAGAGCAGAGCCCGCCCGCCGAGTAACCTCAGGAGCGCTGCCCGGCGCTCTGTGCATGCAACTGCTGGAGAAAGGCTGCCAACGCGACCTCTTCGGCGCTCAAGCCCTGGCGTTTGCGCGAGCGCGGCAGTTTGGCCAGTTCGCCGATCACGAAGCCTTCGAGCACCGCCGGGTGGATATAGCACTTGCGGCAGACCGCCGGAGTGTTGCCCAACTGGCGGGCGACATTTTTGACCATCTCGACGATATGCTTCTTCGCGTCGCTTTCCGGTTCCCAATCCAGCTTGCGCAAGGTCGTCAGGGCCAACACGCTGCCGGCCCAGGTGCGGTAGTCCTTGGCGGTGAAGTCGGCGCCAGTCAGGGTATGCAGGTAGGCGTTGACGTCCGATGAGCTGATGCCGTGGCGCTGGCCGTCGGCGTCCAGATACTGAAACAGGTTCTGGCCCGGCAACTCCATGCAACGCTTGATGATGTTAGCCATGCGCCGGTCCTTGATGCTGATCTGGTGCTCCACGCCGCTTTTGCCACGAAACTGGAAGAGGATTTCGCTGCCTTTGATGTCCACATGCTTGTTGCGCAATGTGGTCAGGCCGAACGAGCGGTTGTCACGGGCGTAGCGCGAGTTGCCGATGCGTATCAGTGTCGCGTCGAGCAGGCTGACCACGGTGGCGATCACCTTGTCGCGGCCCATGCCGGGCTGGCTCATCTGCGCTTCAAGCTGCTTGCGCACCTTGGGCAGGGCGCTGCCGAAGGCAATCATGCGCGCGTACTTGTTCTGGTCACGGATTTCCCGCCAGCGCGGGTGATAGCGGTACTGCTTGCGCTGGCGCGCATCGCGGCCGGTGGCCTGCAGATGGCCGCGCGGGTCGGCGCAGATCCACACATCGGTATAGGCCGGCGGGATGGCCAGGGCGTTGATACGCTGGATCTCGGCCTTGTCGCGGATCCGTTGGCCGTCCAGGTCAAAATAGGCAAATTTGCCGCGCAGCAGCTTGCGGCTAAAGCCGGGCTCGCTGTCGTCGACGTAATGCAGGTCAGGGGGGAGCTGGTCGGCGGCGATGGCGTCTGGCATGAAGGTAGCGTCCACAGGGCGATACCTTCATTGACCATCACTGTGTTTCTAGGTGCGATAAATCTGACTTAGCCAAGAAACAGCCGATACGCCGGGTTATTGGTCTCGTCCCAATAGGGGTAACCAATCTCTTGCAGGGTGTCCTGGACCAGGTCGTGTTCATCTTCCGGCACCACCAGCCCCGCCACTACCCGGCCATCGGCCGCCCCATGGTTGCGGTAGTGGAACATCGAAATGGTCCAGCGTCCGCCCAGTTTATTCAAAAAGTTGAACAGCGCGCCCGGCCGCTCGGGAAATTCGAAGCGCAGCACCACTTCGTCGCTGACCCGCTCCGAGTGCCCGCCGACCATGTGGCGGATGTGCAGCTTGGCCAGTTCGTTGTCGGTCAGGTCGACCACCGGAAAGCCTTGTTCGCTCAGGCTGGCGATCAGCGCGCTGCGCGGGTCGCGCTCCGGGTGGGTCTGCACGCCAACGAAAATGTGCGCCTCGCGGTCGGTGTGGTAGCGGTAGTTGAATTCGGTGATCTGGCGCTTGCCGATCGCTTCACAGAACGCCTTGAAGCTGCCGGGCCGCTCCGGGATGGTCACCGCAATGATGGCTTCGCGGCCTTCACCCAGCTCGGCGCGCTCGGCGACATGGCGCAGGCGGTCGAAGTTGATATTGGCCCCGGAGTCGATGGCCACCAGGGTCTGGCCGCTGATGCCACGTTGCTCGACGTACTTCTTGATGCCCGCCACGCCCAGCGCACCGGCAGGCTCGGTGATCGAGCGGGTGTCGTCGTAAATGTCCTTGATCGCCGCGCAGATTTCGTCGCTGCTGACGGTGATCACCTCGTCGACGTAGTGCCGGCACACCTCAAAGGTATGCTGACCGATCTGCGCCACCGCCACGCCATCGGCAAACAGCCCGACCTGGTTGAGCACCACCCGCTCGCCAGCAGCCAGGGCGGCCTGCAGGCAGTTGGAATCGTCCGGTTCGACGCCGATGATTTTGATTTCCGGGCGCAGGTATTTCACGTAGGCGGCAATGCCGGCGATCAG
>NZ_JAMYDZ010000013.1:0-158983 GCF_024129905.1 Pseudomonas sp. 21LCFQ010
TTTCAACGTCGTGGTCGAGTTCGACCGCCAGTTATCGCCAGGCCAGGACGCAGTGGGTATCGACCTCGGACTGAAAACCACGGCCACCTGCAGCGACGGTGATCGCCTTGAAAGCGGCAGGTTCTACAGGGATCTGGAGAGAGCCCTGGGCACGGCCCAGCGTGCCGGCAAGAAGGCTCGTGTGCGGGCGATTCACGCCAAGGTTGCGAACCGCCGCAAGGATGCCCTGCATAAGTTCAGCAACGCGCTGGTCGCGCGTTGTGGCGTCATTGTGGTGGGCGATGTGAACTCACTGAAACTCGCGAAAACCAGGATGGCCAAGTCGGTGCTGGACGCCGGCTGGGGCCAATTGAAAACCATGCTGGAATACAAATGCGATCACGCAGGCACGGTTTTCAAGGTTGTCAGCGAGAGAAACACCACCCAAACCTGTTCGAGCTGCAAGCAATTGCCGGACTCGAGGCCGAGAGGTATCGCAGGGCTTGGAATAAGGGAATGGACTTGTTGTGGGTGCGGTGTCACCCACGACCGCGACGTCAACGCCGCCAAGAACATTCTCGCGCTCGGGCATGAGCGTCCAATTGTGGGAATCCCGGCCCTTTAGGGCGGGGAGGATGTCAAGTAATGGATTTCATACTTGTCCAGCATTCGCTTGCCCGCAAGTCCCAGTCTGCTCCGCCAGTGAGAAATATTATCATTTCTAATGGTGTTTTGGCATCAAACCTTAATACCAATACATTCACTTAAGTACTGTATGCCCCCGGTGGGAGCGACCTTGGTCTGGGCGGCATTGCGACGAAGAGGCCGGTTAAGTCACTGCCCAGAACAACCCGCCCGGCGCTGGAACCGGGCGGGATCGGGCTTGGTTTAAAAGTCGACCGTCGCCGACAGCTGCAACGTGCGGGGTGCGCCCAGGGAGAACGCCCCGTAGGAGGCGACGCCCGACCAATACTGTTTATCGAACACGTTTTGTACGCTGGCCCTGAACGTGGTCGGGCGTTGAGCGATTCGGGTCGTATAGCGCGCGCCCAGATCGATACGGGTCCACGGGTCGAGCGCCTGGTTGTTGGCCTGGTCGACGTATTGTTTGCCGGTATAGATCGCACCGCTGGTCAGGGTCAGGCCCTCGATGGCGGGGGTGTCCCATTCGGCCCACAGGTTGGCCTGGACCTTCGGCACGCCGACCGGAGTGTTGCCGCGATTGGCCGCTGTGGCGGTCTCGGTCAGTTCGGCGTCCAGCAAGGTCAGGCCGCCAAGCAGGCGCGTGCCGCGCGTGACTTCGCCGAACACATTGAGCTCCACCCCCCGGTTGCGTTGCTCGCCTTGCACCGCGTACACACCATCGCTCAACTCGCCGCTGGGTTTTTTGATCTGAAACAGGCTGAGGGTCGATGAGAATGTCCCGTAATCGGCCTTGATGCCGACTTCGTGCTGACGGCTGATATAGGGTGCGAAGATTTCCCCGGCGTTGCTTGCCGTCGCCGGTGCCACATCGCCTTTGCTCAAGCCTTCGATGTAGTTGTAGTACAGCGAGACGTGTTCCCAGGGCTTGATGACCACGCCAAATAACGGCGTGGTTTTGCTTTCGTCATAACGCGAGGTCACCGCGCCAGCGGCATTGAAGTTATCCGATTCGATGCTCTGCTGGCGCAGACCGGCGGTGACCTGCAGCTGCTCGTCGAACATTGACAGGGTATCGGCCAAGGCCAGACCGGACAGCTCGGTTTGTGAGACTTTTGCCGGGTCGGGGCGGGCGATCGAAGGCTTGGCACTGTCTTGCGGGTGATACAGGTTTGAGCGCAATGCGGCGCCGGAAATGATGCCGCGCGACAGCTCGTCCCGGTAGCGCGTGGCCTGTAATGTGGCGCTATGGCTCACCGCTCCAGTGTCGAAACTCCAGCGCGCACCGGCATCGACGGTATAACGCTCAACTTCGAAGCGGTAATAACCGGGCACTGAGCTGGTATCGCCTGCGCGGTTGAGCAGGGTGGGCGTCTGATCCGACAGGCGATTGACTTGCGAACGACCGCCACCGGCGTGGGCGAACAGGGTCAGCGAGTCGCTCAGATCGTACTCGCCACTGAGCAGGGCGGTTTTGTCACGGGTTTCTGACCAGCCCCAGGCTTGCGAGACGTTTTTGCGGCCGTTGCTGGCTGAAGGTATCGGCTGGCCTGCGGCAATCAGGAACGGCCGCGATGCCGCGTCGAAGTGTTCGGTCTGGCTGATCAGGTCCAGTGAGGTGCGCAGCCGTTCGCCCTGATAATCGAGCGACAGCGCGCCAATATTCACCTCGCGTTGCTGTTTGTCGATGCGCGTATCACCTTGCTGGGTACTGCCATTGAACCGCACGCCGAACTGGCGCGACTCGCCAAAGCGGCGGCTGAGGTCCATGCGCCCGCCGAGTTGCGAGTCACTGGCGTAGCTGGCCGTAAAGCGGTTCAGGTCTTCATCCAGAGCGCGCTTGGGCACGATATTGATCACCCCGCCGACGCCGCTGTTGGGTGACATGCCGTAGAGCAGGGCGGCAGGGCCTTTAAGCACTTCAATGCGTTCGGCGTACTCGGTAAACACCCGATAGTTGGGGGCCACGCCATACACGCCATCGAAGGCCAGCTCGCCGAGGTTGCCTTCGCCTACCGGAAAACCGCGAATGAAGAACGAGTCGACGATCCCGCCGGTCTGCCCGGTAGAGCGCACCGATGAGTCGCGTTCAAGGGCATCGGCAACCGTCACCGCCTGCTGGTCGCTGATCATCTTTGCGGTGTACTGGCTGACGCTGAACGGGGTATCCATGATGTCGCGGTTACCCAGCAGGCCCACACGTCCGCCCCTGGCAACCTGACCGCCGGCGTAGGCTTCGGGCAGGCTGCCAGGGTGACTTGAGCTGGCGCTGATTGTGGTGCTGTCAAGGGTCAGGCCGCTGCTGGGCGGTTGTGGAGCCAGGCTGTAACTGCCATCGCCGCGCTCGACCAGCACCAGCCCGCTACCGGCCAGCAGCCGGGTCAGGGCTTGCCGGGCGGTGAAGTCACCGGTTAGCCCCGGACTGTTCAAGCCTTCGGTAAGCGCCGGCTGAAACGACAAGGCCACTCCGGCCTCAACGGCAAAGCTGGACAGGGTCGCGCCCAGCGGCCCCGGAGCAATCCGGTAAGAATGGCTGGGGCCGTCGAGGCTGGCGGCAACGACCGGTAATGTGCCGATGGCCGCGCTCAATGAAAGACCGAGAAGGGTATTGCGAACAGCCAGGATGAGTGCACGAGGCGGGAAAGGAGTGGCAGACATGCAGGAACCTTGTTGGCGAAGATGGCAGGGTGTATGTCCTTGCCAGCCAGGAACGAAAAAAGTATCAGGCCTGCCGGGAAATAATCCGGCCTACGTCGCGGACAACGTGGTCCAGTAGCCGCCCAGATGCTCGCTGACCGTCAGTGAGTAGGTTTGCGCCAGCATCTGCAAGGCGCGTCGGGTGTCTTGCAGCGGGAAGGCACCGGCCACCCGCAGCCCGGCAATCGCCGGGTCACAGCGCAGCACGCCGGGGCGATAGCGGCCCAGCTCGGTGATGAAGTCGTCAAGGCGCTGGTTATCGGCCAGCAACATGCCGCGGGTCCAGGCGCCGGCTGCCGGGTCGAGTGCCAGAGGCACGGCATATTCGCGGCTGGTGAATTGCACACTCTGCCCGGCATTGACCCGCCTCGCAGCGCCTGCCTGCGCATCATTGAGCTGGACCTGCACCGCGCCTTCGAGCACCTGCAAGCGGGTACTGGCCTTGAGCACCCGGACGATGAACCGCGTCCCGAGCGCCTGCATCCGGCCTTGCGCTGTGCTTACCCGCAACGGCCGCCGGTCGCTGGCGGTCTGCACCAGCAGTTCACCGGCCAGCATGCGGATCAGACGCTGCTGGTCATCAAAGCGCACATCAATGGCCGTGTCGGTATTGAGAGTGAGCTGTGAGCCATCAGCCAGGGTCAGCTCGCGGCGCTCACCCACAGCGCTGCGGTAGTCCGCCGACCAATGCCCGGTGTCGAAAACCTTCCAGCCCGCCCAACCGGTCGGCAGCACCGCCAGCAGCACGGCCAGCTTGCCGACCAGCGCCCGACGCTCGCGGCTGGCCGGGCGATCCAGCGCCGCCATGGCCAGTGTCGGCGGCAAACCGCCAAGCTTGCTTTGCAACAGTTGCGCGCGCTGCCAGGCGTGCGCACGCGCCGGGCTACTGGCCTGCCAGGCCAGCCACTCGACCCGCTCATGCTCATTCAGCCCGCCCTCGTTCAAGCGCATCAGCCATTCAGCGGCTTCTTCCAGGGCCTGATGCTCACCGGTTGCAGACATCATTCGACCAGCAACAGGCACTGGACGAAGGCCTGCTTCATGTAGCGTTTGACGCTGATCAGCGAGATGTCCAATTCGGTGGCGATGTCCTGATACTTGAGGCCGGCGATCTGCGAGAGCAGGAAGGTGCGCTTCACCAGCGGCGGCAGCGCATCGAGCATGGCGTCGATGTCATGCAGCGTCTCCAGCACCATCAGCCGCACCTCGGGCGATGGCACCTCAGGCTCAGGCAGCTGCGCAAGCGCCTCAAGGTAGGCGCGCTCCAGCGCCTTGCGCTGATACCAGTTGACCAGAATGCCCTTGGCCACACAGTGCAGGTAAGCACGCGGCTGCTCGATGCGGGTCACGCGTGAGGCCAGGATCCGGGTGAAGGTATCCTGAGCCAGATCTGCCGCATCCATGGCATTGCCCAGCTTGTTGCGCAGCATGCTGTACAGCCAGCTGTGATGACTGCTGTACAAGGCTTCGATCATGCTCAGGTGGGCCGCGGAAGTCGCTGGTGGGACATCACTCATGGCGTGAATGGCTAGCATTTGAGAAAGGTTCCCAATGCTAGTGAGGGCACGGCAGTCATGCAAGTGGCAGATAGCGCTCATGATGCCGGGAACGAAGCCGCTCGCCACGCAGTCAACGCTGTATCCCCCACCTAAAAAGGTACAGTTCATGGCCCGTGATATTTCCGACAAGCTCGCTCGCGACCTGCACGACAAGACCCGTTCGGAACTCGACAGCTTTCTTGATCAGGCCGATGCCTTGATCAAACGCGGTCACGCCATTGGCGCTAATCGCGGACCGCAGTCGCGCCATCTGCTAGGTCAACTGCTCGACCGCGCTGACGCTCTGCTTGCGCCCAAACGACCCAAGCCGGTCAGCGCCGGCCCGTCGAAGCTGGAACAGGCCAAGGCGTTCGCCCGCGCCAATCCGGGCAAGGCTGCGCTGGTCGCTGTCGGGGTCGGGTTGATTCTCAAGCGTATGTTGTCGCGGGGCTGAACCTGCGGCGCCAGCCATTCAGGTATCGCGTAGCAGGTCGTTGGCGTTAAGCAGGTCCCAGGCGATGTGCGGGCGCTTTTCCAGGCCCCGGCGGATCGCCGCCGGGATCGCCTGGCGAGTCTTGCGGCATAAGCCGGGCAGGTCGTCCAGCTGAATGCCGATACCACGCATGCTGCGCACTTCATTAAAACCGGGGGCGATGTGCACCCGAACCCCCAGTTGTTCGAAGATCCGCTTTTGCAGATGTTCCAGTTGCGCCAGGCTTTCGACGTTTTCCAGGCGTTCGAGCAAGCGCTTTTCCTGCTCGCGGGTCAGCAGCAGGATGCGCTGGTCGGTGCCGGGTGCGTGCAATTGTTCACGCCGACAATCACAGGCGCCGGGCGGGCAGGGATGGCGAAGCGGGCTCGTGCTCATGGTTGCAGCATACTCACTCGTATCCAAATGTGAATATCCGTTCGCGACGGATCAGCCACAAGCCGCGTTCCAGACGCTCCTGTCAAGTACGGCCTGACGGTCCCGTTCGATTATCGCCCGGATAGCACTGAAGGCTGATTGACGCTTGTCGCGCGGCGACCTTACTCTGAAGGCCAGTGACCGATGAGTGGGCCGTCAGAGCACCGCCGATTAGCCTCTGCCTGGTGCGACCACGCCACGGCAGCCCGACAAGAATAATTACAAGAGTGCCTTGCCTTATGGATAGTCGTCTGCTCAGTGAGCGCAGTCGGGTGTTCGACCGTGCCGACCCGCATCTCGTATCGGGCTATGTGAACCAGCATGTCGGTACCCACAATATTCGTATGCCGGCAGCAGGCCGTCCATTGGCCAGCCTCAATCATCGCCAGTTCGCCAACCTTGACCTGTGCCGTATCAGCTATGGCGGCAGCGTCAGGGTCATTTCCCAGTCGCTGGAAACCATCTTCCATTTGCAGATCCTGTTGAGTGGCCACTGCCTGTGGCGTGGGCATCGTCAGGAGCATTACTTCGCCCCCGGTGAGCTGCTGCTGATCAACCCTGATGACCCTGTGGACCTGACCTATTCGGATGATTGCGAGAAGTTTATCCTCAAAATGCCAGTGAGCCTGATCGAGTCGGTGTGCGAACAGCAGCGTTGGCAGCACCCGCGTGACGGGGTGCGGTTTACCGAAAATCGCTATCAGTTGCCGGGCCTCGATGGCTTCGTCAATCTGCTGGCCATGGTCTGTCAGGAGGCTGAGGCTGACGAGCGGATGCTCAAGGTCGAGGAGCACTACGCGCAGATTGTCGCCAGCAAGATGCTGACCCTGATGAAGACCAACGTCAGCCGCGAAAACCTCGCCGGGCAGCCGGCAGTGTTCGAACGGCTGCTCGATTACATCGAGCGCAACCTCAAACACGATATCGACCTCGATGCCCTGGCCATCCAGGCCGGGGTCAGCCTGCGCAGCCTGTACGGGCTGTTCGAGCGGCATCTGGGCGTCACGCCAAAACTCTACGTGCGCCAGCGCAGGCTTGAACGTATCCATGCCTGCCTCAAAGACCCCAACTGCACCGTGCGCAGCCTCACCGAAATTGCCATGGACCATGGCTTTTTGCATCTGGGGCGCTTCTCGGAAAGCTACCGCCAGCGCTTCGGCGAACTGCCCTCCGATACCCTCAAGCGCCGACAGCTTTAACGCCTGCTGGCTCGGTAGGCACTACCGGGCGGCAGATTCTCTGCGCCGATGCTCCCGCTGCTTCTGCTTTTCGAGCCGAAATATCACAGACGCCGCCGAACGCGACTTTGGCGCTGGCCGACCGCCAAATCGGCACCGGAGTGAGCGAACCCCGCCCGCAAAGGGCGGGGCCAAGCCAGGAGCAATGCCTTTGGTTACTTTGGGCGAAACCAAAGTGACCCGCCCGTCGGGGCTGAACCCGAGGCACAGGCAACTGCGGCAATGACCTTTGCATAAACCGAAAGATCTTCGCGGCTAAAGCCGCTCCCACAAATGCCCCCGGCCAACCCCCGCTTTGCAGAAAACGGATAGCGATCTGCAAGAACCGGATATTGCCCATCCCGCCCTGACCCTAACCTGACCCGGCCTGAACAATAACAATGGAGGCCCTGGCCATGTCCCTGGGATTCGACTACCTGAACTCACTGCTCCAGGAAGACAAGGAGCAGGGCATCTTCCGCTGCAAGCGCGAGATGTTCACCGATGCGCGCCTGTTCGATCTGGAGATGAAGCACATATTCGAAGGCAACTGGATCTACCTGGCCCACGAGAGCCAGATCCCTGAGGTCAATGATTTTCTGACCACCAGCATCGGTCGCCAGCCGATCTTCATTGCCCGCAACAAGGACGGCGAACTCAACGCCTTTCTCAATGCCTGCAGCCATCGCGGCGCGATGCTGTGCCGGCACAAGCGCGGCAACAAATCCTCCTATACCTGCCCGTTCCATGGCTGGACGTTCAATACCAACGGCAAACTGCTCAAGGTCAAGGACCCCAAGGACGCCGGTTATCCGGCAAGCTTCAACTGCGAAGGCTCCCATGACCTGACCCGCGTGGCGCGGTTCGAGTCTTACCGGGGCTTTCTGTTCGGCAGCCTGAATGCCGATGTGCTGCCGCTGGTCGAGCACCTGGGCGAGTCGGCGAAGATCATCGACATGATCGTCGATCAGTCGCCTGAGGGCCTGGAAGTGCTGCGTGGTTCCAGCAGTTATATCTACGAAGGCAACTGGAAGCTGACCGCCGAAAACGGCGCCGATGGCTACCACGTCAGCGCCGTGCACTGGAACTACGCTGCCACCCAGAACCAGCGCAAGCTGCGTGAAGCCGGTGAAGAGATCAAGACCATGAGCGCCGGCAGTTGGGGCAAGACCGGTGGCGGGTTCTACTCCTTCGACAAGGGCCACCTGCTGCTCTGGACCCGTTGGGCCAACCCGGAAGACCGGCCGCTGTTCGAGCGCCGCGACGAACTGGCCAAGGACTTCGGCCAGGCCCGTGCCGACTGGATGATCCAGAACTCGCGCAACCTGTGCCTGTACCCCAATGTGTACCTGATGGACCAGTTCAGCTCGCAGATCCGCATCGCCCGGCCGATTGCGGTGGACAAGACCGAGATCACCATCTACTGCATCGCCCCCAAGGGTGAGAGCAGCGAGGCCCGGGCCAAGCGCATTCGTCAGTACGAAGACTTTTTCAACGTCAGCGGCATGGCCACCCCGGACGACCTAGAAGAATTCCGCTCGTGCCAGATGGGCTACCAGGGTTCACGGGGCTGGAACGACATGTCGCGCGGTGCCGCGCACTGGATCGAGGGCGCTGATGCCGCTGCCCAGGAGATCGAACTCAAACCGTTGCTGTCCGGGGTGCGCACTGAAGACGAAGGCCTGTTCGTGCTGCAACACAAGTATTGGCAGCAAACCATGCTCAAGGCCGTAGCTGACGAACCGCAACTGATCCCTGTGGAGGCTGTGTGATGAGCGCCCTGTATGAAACCGTGCGGGATTTTCTGTACCGCGAGGCGCGCTACCTGGATGACGCCGACTGGGACAACTGGCTGGAACTGTACAGCAGCGACGCGACCTTCTGGATGCCGGCCTGGGACGATAACGACGAGCTGACCCAAGACCCGCAAAAGGAAATCTCGCTGATCTGGTACGGCAACCGTGGCGGCCTGGAAGACCGGGTGTTCCGGATCAAGACCGAACGCTCCAGCGCAACCATTCCCGACACCCGCACCTCGCACAACATCAGCAACATCGAAGTGCTGGAGCAGGACGACGGGCAGTGCAAGGTGCGTTTCAACTGGCACACCCTGAGCTTTCGCTACAAGACCGTCGACAGCTATTTCGGCACCAGCTTCTACACCCTCGATATCCGCGGTGGGCAGCCCTTGATCAGGGCCAAGAAAGTGGTGCTCAAGAACGACTACGTACGTCAGCTGATCGACGTTTATCACATCTGAATCGGCGTGGCTGAATGACTGGCCGACTGCTGCTGCGAGGTGCGTCATGCACAAGATTGCCCTGAATTTCGAAGACGGCGTGACCCGTTTCATCGACGCCGCTGCCACCGAGACGGTTGCTGATGCGGCCTATCGGCAAGGTATCAATATCCCGCTCGATTGCCGTGACGGCGCTTGCGGCACCTGCAAGTGTTTCGCCGAAGCCGGCCGCTACGAGCTGGGCGAGGACTATATCGAAGACGCATTGACTGAAGACGAAGCCGCACAAGGCTATGTACTGACCTGCCAGATGCGCGCTGAAAGTGACTGCGTGATCCGCATCCCGGCGTCCTCGGATGTGTGCAAGACCCGCCAGGCCAGTTTTGAGGCGGCGATCAGCCAGGTCGAGAAGCTCTCTGACAGCACCATCGCCCTTAAAATCAAAGGTGAGTCGCTGAGCCAGCTGGCGTTTCTGCCTGGTCAGTACGTCAACCTCAAGGTGCCGGGCAGCGAGCAAAGCCGCGCCTACTCGTTCAGCTCATTGCAGAAAAACGGCGAGGTCAGCTTTCTGATCCGCAACGTGCCGGGCGGGTTGATGAGCAGCTTCCTCACCGGTATGGCCAAGGCCGGCGACAGCATGACCCTGGCCGGCCCGTTGGGCAGTTTCTACCTGCGTGACATCAAGCGCCCGCTGTTGCTGCTGGCTGGTGGTACGGGGCTGGCGCCGTTCACCGCGATGCTGGAGAAAATAGTGGAGCAGGGCAGCGAGCACCCACTGCATCTGATCTATGGGGTGACCCATGACAGCGACCTGGTGGAGATGGACGTGCTGGCCGATTTCGCCACGCGGATTCCCGACTTCAGCTACAGCGCCTGTGTGTCCAGCCCGGACAGCAGTTACCCGCACAAGGGCTTTGTCACCCATCACATCGAGCCCAAGCATCTCAACGACGGCGACGTTGATGTCTACCTGTGCGGCCCCCCGCCGATGGTCGAGGCGGTCAGCCAGTTTATCCGCGAGCAGGGCATCACGCCGGCGAACTTCTATTTCGAAAAATTCGCCGCCAGTGCGGCCTGAACCAGGGAGGCTGTGATGAGCAAGCGATTTGCAGACAAAGTGGTGCTGGTCACCGGTGCCGCGCAAGGCATTGGCCGACGGCTCGCCGAGCGGTTGCTGAGCGAAGGCGCATGGCTGGTGGCGGTGGACCGTAGCGAGCTGGTGTTCGAGCTGGCCGACAGCCTGGACGACCAATGCCTGGCGCTGACCGCTGACCTTGAGCGCTGCGAAGACGCGCAGCGGGTCATGGCGGCGGCCGTTGAGCGCTTTGGTCGGCTGGACGTGCTGATCAATAACGTGGGCGGGACCATCTGGGCCAAGCCCTTCGAGCACTATCAGGCACAGGAAATTGAAGCGGAGGTGCGTCGCTCGTTGTTCCCGACCCTGTGGTGCTGTCATGCCGCACTGCCGTACATGCTGGAGCAGGGCAGCGGCGCGATCGTCAACGTGTCGTCGATTGCCACCCGTGGCGTTAATCGCGTGCCCTACGGCGCGGCCAAGGGCGGGGTCAACGCGTTGACCGCTTGCCTGGCGTTCGAAACCGCCGGGCGCGGGATCCGCGTCAATGCCACTGCACCGGGCGGCACCCAAGCGCCACCGCGGCGCATTGCGCGCAACGCTGCGCCGCAGAGCGAGCAGGAGAAGGTCTGGTATCAGCAGATCGTCGACCAGACCCTGGGCAGCAGCCTGATGAAACGCTACGGCAGCCTTGATGAGCAGGTTGGCGCCATTCTGTTCCTGGCCTCGGACGAGGCTTCGTACATCACCGGCGTAACGCTGCCGGTAGGCGGCGGGGATCTGGGGTAGGGCAGCGCTTTGCGCTGCATTGGCTGGCAACCGGAGTGCCGACCAATGCAGTGCGTGGCACTGTCTGAAAAAGCTTATACGCAGCAATGCTCTCCACAACAAAAACAAGAGATTGATGCCATGCGAAACATCGACGTACACGCAATTATCGACAACGCGCGGTTCGGCCGCTTCCACTGGATGGTGATGAGCTGGTGTGCCTTGCTGTTGATCTTCGACGGCTATGACCTGTTCATTTATGGCGTGGTATTGCCTGCGATCATGAAAGAGTGGGGGCTGACCCCGCTGCAGGCCGGTGCACTGGGCAGCTACGCGCTGTTTGGGATGATGTTCGGTGCCTTGGCGTTCGGCAGCCTGGCTGACCGGATCGGGCGCAAAAAGGGCATTGCCATCTGCTTTGCGCTGTTCAGCGGCGCAACCATCGTCAACGGCTTCGCCAGCAGCCCCACCGAGTTTGGTATCTGCCGCTTTATCGCAGGGTTAGGCTGTGGCGGCCTGATGCCCAACGCCGTGGCACTGATGAACGAATACGCCCCCAAGCGTATGCGCAGCACCCTGGTGGCGGTGATGTTCAGCGGTTATTCACTCGGTGGCATGCTCGCGGCCGGGGTGGGCATCTTCATGCTGCCGCGCTTCGGTTGGGAGTCGATGTTCTTGGTCGCCGCACTGCCGCTGTTGCTGCTGCCAGCGATCCTCTACTACCTGCCCGAGTCAATCGGTTTTCTGGTGCGCCAGGGCCGCAGTGATGAAGCGCGCAAACTGCTCAATCGGCTCGATGCCAGCCACAACCTCACGACCGATGACGTACTGGTTGTAAGCGATGCCAAAGGCAAAGGCGTGGCGGTTCTGGAGCTGTTTCGCGAGGGCCGTGCGGTGCGCACGCTGGCGTTGTGGGTGGCGTTCTTCTGCTGCCTGCTGATGGTGTATGCGCTCAGCTCCTGGCTGCCGAAACTGATGGCCAACGCCGGCTATAGCCTGGGCTCGAGCTTGTCGTTCTTGCTGGCGCTGAACTTCGGCGGGATGTTCGGGGCGATCTTCGGCGGCTGGCTGGGTGACCGTCTGAACCTGACCAAAGTCACTGTAGGCTTCTTCATTCTTGGTGCCGTGTCGATCAGCCTGCTGGGCTTCAACAGCCCGATGCCAATGCTGTACCTGCTGATCTTCATCGCCGGGGCCACCACCATCGGTACCCAGATTCTGCTGTATGCCGGCGCGGCGCAGCTGTACGGCCTGTCGATGCGCTCCACAGGTCTTGGCTGGGCCTCGGGCATCGGCCGCAACGGCGCCATCGTCGGCCCGCTGCTCGGCGGCGCGCTGATGGGCATCAACCTGCCGCTGCAACTGAACTTCATGGCCTTCGCCATCCCCGGTGCCATCGCGGCGATTGCCATGACCGTGTTCGCCATCAGCGCGCAACGCCAGGCGATTGCCAGTGCGCCGCTGCTGGCCAGGCAGGCCTGAAATCCATCTGCGCGAGCGAGCGACCTGGCGCTCGCGCAGAGGCTCCGCTCGCTTATAAAAATGCTACGTCTTGCGAGGTCCCATGAACGACCTGTTCAAGGATGCGTCCCTGTCTGCGGTGTTGGCCGGCTGCATTGCCACGGTGATTTCCTATGCCGGGCCGCTGGTGATTATCTTCCAGGCGGCTGACTCGGCGCAGTTGTCCAATGCCCAACTGTCGTCGTGGATCTGGGCCATTTCCATCGGTAGCGCGTTGTTGGGCGGCTTGCTCAGCCTGCGCTACAAGGTGCCGGTGGTGATTGCCTGGTCCATTCCGGGCAGTGCGTTGCTGGTGTCGCAATTGCCGCAGTTGGGGCTCAACCAGGCGGTGGGCGCTTATTTGGTCGCCAGCCTGATCATCGGGGTGGTTGGTCTGAGTGGCGCCTTCGACCGAATCATTGCCCGCTTGCCGGGTTCGATCGCTGCGGGGCTGCAAGCCGGGATTCTGTTCAGCTTCGGCACGGCGCTGTTCGAGTCACTGCCGGCCAAGCCCTGGCTGGTGCTGGCAATGTTCGCCACCTATGTGTCGATGCGGCGCCTGTTGCCACGTTACGCGGTGATGGCGGTGCTGCTGGTCGGTGCGCTGATGACCTGGCTGAACGGTGATTTCAAGGGCGATGCGCTGGTGCTGGGGCTGGCCACACCGACCCTGATCACACCTGAGTTCAGCGTTGAAGCGACCCTGAATCTGGCCTTGCCGCTGGTACTGGTGGCGCTGACCGGGCAATTCATGCCGGGTATGGCGGTACTGCGCAACGCCGGTTACCAGACCCCGGCCAGCCCGCTGATCAGCGCCAGCGCCCTGGGCAGCGCCTTGTTGGCGCCGTTCGGTTGCCATGGCCTGAACCTGGCGGCGGTCACCGCCAGCCTGTGTACCGGCCGCGAAGCCCATGAAAGCCCCAGGCGGCGTTACATCGCGGCGCTGGCCGGCAGCCTGCTGTACCTGATTCTGGGCATTGCCGGGGCCACCCTGGTGTCGCTGTTTGCTGCCTTTCCCAAAGAACTGATCGCTGCACTGGCCGGGCTTGCGCTGTTCGGTGCAATCAGCGAGGCACTGAGCCGCAGCAGTGCGCAACCCGCTGAGCGCGACGCCGGGCTGTTCACCTTTCTGGTGACCGCCTCGGGGGTGTCATTGCTCGGCTTGTCGGCGGCCTTCTGGGGCTTGCTGGCGGGGTTGATCGTGCACGTCGCGATGCAGGCACGACGGCCGTCGTCGGTGGCGGCCTTGCCTGGCGAAAAAACCTGAAAGCGTTGCCCCTCAGCGCAGGCTGTGCCGGTTTCGGCGCGCTGAGGCTTCACTTATTCATAACAACAAGAGAACAACCATGAGCCAACAGCAGATCGCCAAGCGTCACCTCATCAGCCTGGTCAGCCTGAGCCTGCCGCTGACCGCGTTAACCGCCGGCGCAGCGGAGAAAGAGGGCTTTATCGACGGCGCCAGTGCCACCTTACAAGCGCGCAATTACTACTTCAGCCGTGATTTCTCTGACATTGTCGGCGCCAACCGGCAGTCAAAGCAGGAGGAGTGGGCGCAGGGCTTCATCCTCAATGTGAAGTCCGGCTACACCCCAGGTGTGATCGGGTTCGGCCTGGACGTTACCGGGCTGCTGGGTATCAAACTCGACAGCAGCCCGGATCGGGTCAACACCGGCTTGCTGCCTACCCACGGCGATGGCCGGGCAGCCGATGAGTACAGCCGGGTCGCGGCGACCTTCAAGGCGCGGCTCTCGAAGACCGAACTCAAAGTTGGCGAACTGCAACCCAACCTGCCGGTGCTGAGCTTCAGTGACATTCGCCTGTTGCCGCCGAGCTATCAGGGCGTGGCGCTCAGTTCCAGTGAAATCAGCGGCCTGACCCTGCAGGCCGGCCACCTCAACAGCACCCACCTGCGCAACGAAGCCGGCGACGACAAACTCAACGCCATGCTTGGCCATGTGCCGCAACGCCAGGCGGCTGCCGATGCCTTCAACTACCTGGGCGGCGACTACAGCTTCAACGACAAACGCAGCTCATTGAGCCTGTGGTACGGCCAGCTTGAAGACATCTATGCGCAAGGCTTCGTCGGCCTCAAACACAGCCAGCCAGTGGGCAACTGGGTGCTGGGCGCCAACCTGGGTTACTACAGCGCCAAAGAAGATGGCGACAAGTTGCTTGGCACTATCGACAACCAAGCGTTCTTCTCGCTGCTGTCGGCCAAGCGTGGTGGGCACACCTTTTATGTTGGCTACCAGGCCATGTACGGCGACAGCCCGTTCCCCAGGGTATTTGCCAACATCACCCCGCTGGGCAACGAAGTGCCGACCTACGAGTTTGCCTACACCGACGAGCGCTCCTGGCAATTGCGTTATGACTATGACTTCAGCGCCCTGGGTGTTCCGGGCCTGACCACCACCGTGCGCTACATCAGCGGTGATAACGTCACCACCGGGGCCGGTTATGAAGGCAAAGACCGCGAGCGCGATCTGGACATCGGCTATGTGGTGCAGAGCGGCACCTTGCAAGGCCTGGGCATTCGCGTGCGTAACGTTGCGGCACGTTCCAACTACCGCAGTGATATCGACGAAAACCGGCTGATTCTTAGCTATACGTGGAAACTGCTGTAGGCGCTCAGCGCTTCGCTGCAGTTGCGAATTGACCTTGTGCTCCGTGCCAGCACCAATGGTCGCGATTGTCGGCGTCTGCAAGATCGCATTCCAAAAAAACGCGCCCGGCTCGAAAGCTCTGTTGCCATTGCCATTGCCATTGCCATTGCCATTGCCATTGCCATTGCCATTGCCATTGCCGTTGCCGTTGATCTTGCTCTTCGAGCCGAGATGGCACAGACGACGCCAATCGCGACGATTGGCGCTGGCCGAGCGTAGGTGTCGATTTGGTGGGAAAGCCGGCAGGGAAGCCGGCTTTAGGTGCGCTGGGCAGGACGCCCATCGCGCCGACCGCCAAATCGGCACCGGAGCGAGGGGACCCCCGCAGGGGGCCAAGACCGGAGCTAGCGCTTTGGTTACTTTGGCGCCCCAAAGTAACCCGCTCGTAAAGAGCGGAACCCAACGCACAGACAACCGCGGCAATGATCCTTGCAACGAACCAAACCGTTCGCGGCTAAAGCCAACGCTGTTCACTTAGGAACTGCATGCCCCCGGTGGTAAGAGCCGGCCGGCGCTCCGGTTGCTCGCGAAGACGGCGGCACATTCACTACAAATGCTGTGACTTTAACGGCCTCTTCACGAGCAAGCTCGTTCCCACAGAGATTTGCGGCGCCTAATTGAACAGTATTGCGGCTAAAGCCGCTCCTACCGCCACATCACATCTTCTTCTTGCGCTCATGCGTCGGCGACGGCCTGCCAAACAGATACCCCTGCAGGTGCGAACAGCCCTCGGCCCGCAGCCGCGCATACTGCTCTTCGGTTTCGACCCCTTCAGCCGTGGTCTTGATCAACAAGCTGCTGCTGATCCCGGTAATCGCCCGAATGATCGACATCGCCTCACGGCTTTCTTCCATCTCATGCACGAATGACTTGTCAATCTTGATCCGGTCGAACGGGAACGAACGCAAGTAGCCCAGCGACGAATAGCCGGTACCAAAGTCATCCAGCGCAATACCGACCCCCAAGGCCTTGAGTGCACGCAAGGTCTCAAGGTTCTCTTCGTTATTTTCCAGCAACACCGACTCGGTGATCTCCAGCTCCAGACGATGTGGCGCCAGGCCCGAGTCATCCAGCGCCAGCTTGACGATACTGACCAGCTCGCGGTTCTTGAACTGCGCCGGCGACAGGTTCACCGCCACACTCTGCTCAGTGCCCCAGGTGCACGCCTCTTGGCAGGCCAGGTTCAAGGCCCGGGCGCCGACCTCGTGAATCAGGCCGGTCTCCTCGGCAACCGGAATGAACTCCAGCGGCATCACCAGCCCCTTTGACGGGTGTTGCCAGCGCATCAGGGCTTCGTAGCCGGTGATGCAGCTTGTGTCCATGCCAATGATGGGCTGGTAATACAGGTGCAACTGGCCAAGGTGCAGCGCCTTGCGCAGATCGATCTCCATCAGCCGACGGCGCTGGGCAGCCTCGGCCATGTCCTCGTGGAACACCTCATAGCGGTTGCGACCATTGCGCTTGGCTTCGTACAGCGCCATGTCGGCATGACCGAGTAGCAGTTCGGCGTGCTCATGCGGGTTGCGAGTAAAAGCGATACCGATACTCACGCCGATCAGGAAGTTATGGCCGTCCATGAGAAACGCCGGGGCGATGCAATCGATGATGCGCTGCGCAGTACGCAAAGCGTCTTCAGGGCGATCGATGCGCGGCAGGACAATGGCAAATTCATCGCCGCCCAGCCGCGCCAAGGTGTCTTCGTCGCGCAGTACCCCGTGCAGCCGTTCGGCCACCGCGCGTAACAGCTTGTCGCCAAAGGCATGGCCGAAAGCGTCGTTGACGTTCTTGAACTTGTCCAGATCAAGGCACAGGGTGGCGACCATGCGTTGATTCATGGCGCAATTGTGCAGCGCCGCTTGTAGCTCTTCGTGCAGCAAGGTGCGGTTGGCCAGACCGGTCAATGAGTCGTGGTGCGCCATATGATGGATCTGCTCGCGGGCGGCGATCTCGTCAGTGACGTCTTCGGTAATCAGCAGCACATAGTCCGAGTGCGCATCGACATCAATGCGGCGCAGGCTCTTGGTGCGTAGCACCCGCGGGCCGATGGCGGTCCGCAAACGATCTTCGGCCAGCCGCATGCCGGCGCCGTTCAGGCATTGATTAGTCTGTTCGCGAATATAGTCGGCCAGGTTGGCAGGCAGGCACTCATGCACGCGACGGCCGACCATTGACTGTGCGCTGCCAAAAATTCGCTGCGCTTGCTCGTTGGCCAGCAACACCTCGCGGCTACTGGCGTCCTGCACGATAACCCCGGCCGGAATGCTGCCGATCACCGAGTCGAGAAAGCGTGACAGGGCTGCCATCTTTTCGCTGTAGCGCTCGGCCAGTTCTTTAGCGGCCAGCACCTGCAGCTCGGCCTCGCGGCGCTCGGTGATATCCCGGGTAATCTTGGAGAAGCCGATCAACAGACCGTCTTCGTCATGCATGGGGACGATCAGCACGTGAGTCCAGAAGGTGCTGCCATCCTTGCGCTGGCGCACGCCCTCGGCCTCGAACCGGCCGTCACGCAGTGCGGTGGCCAGGCCACGATCCGGCAGGCCTTTGGCGCGGTCCTCGGCGGTGTAGAACAGCGAGAAGTGCTGACCGACGATTTCTTCGGCCAGATAACCCTTGGTGCGCTGCGCTCCGGAGTTCCAGTTCACGACATGGCCGTCCGGGTCAAGCATGTAGATCGCGTAGTCAGGAACCCCCTGCACCAGCAGACGAAAGCGCCGTTCCTGTTCGCGCTGGGCCATCAAGGCCTGCCGTTGCGCCGTCCCGTCACGGGTGACTTTGGCGAAACCGATCAGCGTACCGTCATCAGCACGAATCGCGTCGATGATCACGTGCGCCCAGAAGGTACTGCCGTCTTTGCGCAGGCGCCAGCCTTCAGCCTCGAACCGGCCGGTCTGACGAGCAATGTTCAGGCCGTGCATGGGGACGTCACGGGCACGTTCGTCTTCGCTATAAAACAACGAAAAATGCTGACCGACGATTTCCTCGGCCTTGTACTGCTTGGCCCGTTCGGCGCCGCTGTTCCAGTTGGCGACTACTCCCTCCGGGGTCAGCATATAGATGGCATAACCCACAACGCTCTGCACCAGCAGGCGATACATCACATCCGTGTTTTCAGCTACCAGTGTCATTGCTACACATGTCGTCCAGGGTAAGGGCAGGGTGTGCGTACTGCACTTTAATGGTGCGCAAGCACGCTAGCTAGCGCATTGCCATTATTTCACGTGGGGGTAATTGAGCGACACCCGTATTCAGGTTATTTCACGCCAATTAGGGGGGAAGAAAACTGCGGGTGTTAACGATGCGCAATCAGGAGTGCGTTCCTGATAGGCCGACGGTCAGCGCCGCGCACTGTTGATGTGCGCGGCGCGGCGCCAATCAGGTGCGAAAGCGCCGTACCAGTGCGTCGAGTTCGTCAGACAACGACGCCAGGCTCTGCGAGTCGGACCTTGCCGACTGCGCAAGCTCGACCACCAACTGCGCATCGCCATGGATCTGGCTGATATGCCGGTTGATGTCTTCGGCGACCTGATGCTGCTCTTCGGCAGCGGTGGCGATCTGGGTGTTCATGTCCCGGATTACATCCACCGACTCGCGGATCAGGCTGAAGCTGCTGCGTGCCTGGCCGATCTTGCTCACCGACTGCTGCGACACCTGCAGGCTCGAATGCATTTGTTGCGCGACCGAGGCGGTACGGCTGGCCAGGTTGCCGAGCAAGGTGTCGATCTCGGCGGTGGAGTCGGCTGTGCGTTTGGCCAGCGCCCGGACTTCGTCGGCCACCACTGCAAACCCACGGCCTTGCTCACCGGCGCGCGCCGCTTCGATGGCGGCGTTGAGCGCCAGCAGGTTGGTTTGCTCGGCAATCGAGCGGATGGTGTCGAGAATCGACTGAATGTCGTTGCTGTCTTTTTCCAGCTGGCTCATGTCCTTGGCCGAGCGAGAGATTTCTTCGCTGAGCCGGTCGACACTGTGCACCGCGTCGTCGATCTGCCGCTGGCCGTCGCGGGCCTGTTGCTGGCTGGTGTCGGCCGATTCGGCGGCCTGGCTGCAGGAGCGGGCGACTTCGTTGGCGGTGGCGACCATTTCGTGGAAGGCGGTAGAGACCATGTCCACTGCTTCACGCTGACGATTGGCGGCGTCGGCCATGTCACCTGACACTTGGGTGGCGCTGCGTGAGGCCGCCAGAATACTGCTGGCGGCGCCGGCGATGTGCTGGATCAGGCTGCGGATCGCGCCCAGGAACTGGTTGAACCAGCCGGCCAGTCTGGCGGTTTCGTCATTGCCACGTACCGCCAGGGTCACGGTCAGATCGCCTTCGCCCTGGGCAATGCCTTCCAGGCCGCTGGATACACCATTGATCGGCCGTACGATCAGGCTGGCGAAGCTGGCACCGATCAACGCAAACACCACGGCGAGCACGGCGGCAATCACCCCGATCAGCCAGGTCAGGTTGTTGGCCGAGGCCATGACTTCGTCACGCTTGATCAGGCCGATAAAGCTCCAGCCCAGTTGCGTCGACGGGTAAACGTTGGCCATGTAGCGCTCGCCATTGAGCTGCACTTCGCGCAGGCCCTGGCTGGCCTTGGCCAGTTCGCGGTAGCCGTCGCCCAGCTCCGCGAGCTTTTTGAAGTTGTGTTCCGGCTTGCTCGGGTCGACCAGCACATTGCCGTTGTTTTCCACCAGCATCAGGTAGCCGCTGTTGCCCAGCTTGATCTGCTTGACGATGGTGGTCAGTTGTTTGAGTGACACATCAATGTTGATCACCCCGCCCGGATTGCCCAAGGCGGTGGGGATCGCCCGTACGGTGCTGACCAGTACCGCGTCGTCGGCTGCCCAGTAGTGCGCTTCGGTGCGCAGCGTCTTGTTCGGGCTGGCCATCGCCAGGCTGTACCAGGGGCGAGTACGCGGGTCATAGCTTTTCAGGTCGGGCTCGCCCGGACCAATCGCATAGCTGCCATTGCTCAGGCCAAACTGCACATAGGCATAGGCCGGGTGGCTCTTGATCAGGCGGCTGAACAGGTCGGTCAGTTGCCGGTCGGTGTCCGAGGCCGCCACGCTCTGAGCATCGGCGCTGACGTAGCTCTTCACATCGTTGCCGGCATTGAGCAGCAGCGGGTGGCTGGCCAGGTTATCAACGTTCTGGCTGATGCCTTCGAAAAACAACTGCATGGCGTTCTCGACCTGGCGGATTTCCCGGCCACTGCTGTCGGTGAAGGTGTCGGTCGCTTCACTACGCAAATTGAGAATGACGATGCTGGCCACCACCACGATGGGCAGGCACGCGATGACCGCGAAGGCGCCGGTCAGCTTTTGTTTGATGTTCATTCAGGCTCCGGATTGTTATTAGGACCAGGATGCGACCGCCGCTGTGCACGCAGGGTGGGTCTAGCCGCGAGAAAACCGGGGCTTGGCAGGTAACCGTCAGGGTCTCGGCCAATAAGTGCGATTCTTTAGCTTTTTGTCTGATGGTATGCCAATTTTTTCTATCGGGGATCATTGGCAATGCTTGAACTAGAGGGGTTTAGGCGAAAACTGAGCGAGCGGGGAGGCCAGAAAGCAACAAGGCGGCCGAAGCCGCCTTTTGCTTGAGCAGGGTAGCAATCAGGTGCGGAACTTGCGCACCAGGGTATCGAGTTCATTGGACAGCGACGCCAGGCTTTGCGAATCCACCCGTGCCGATTGAGCCAGTTCCACCACCAGCTGTGCATCGCCATGGATCTGGCTGATGTGCCGGTTGATGTCCTCGGCGACCTGATGCTGCTCTTCGGCGGCGGTCGCGATCTGGGTGTTCATGTCGCGGATCACATCCACCGATTCGCGGATCTGGCCGAAACTGGTGCGTGCCTGGCCGATCTTGCTGACTGACTGCTGCGACACTTCCAGGCTTGAATGCATCTGCTGGGCGACCGAGGCCGTACGGCGGGCCAGATTGCCGAGCAGGGTGTCGATTTCTGCGGTGGAGTCGGCGGTGCGTTTGGCCAGCGCCCGGACTTCGTCGGCCACCACGGCAAAACCACGGCCCTGTTCACCGGCCCGCGCCGCTTCGATGGCGGCGTTGAGCGCCAGCAGGTTGGTTTGCTCGGCAATCGAACGGATGGTGTCGAGAATCGACTGAATGTCGTTGCTGTCTTTTTCCAGCTGGCTCATGTCCTTGGCCGAGCGAGCGATTTCCTCGCTGAGCTGGTCGACACTGTGCACCGCGTCGTCGATCTGCCGTTGACCGTCGCGGGCCTGTTGCTGGCTGGTGTCGGCCGACTCGGCGGCCTGGCTGCACGAGCGGGCGACTTCGTTGGCGGTGGCGACCATTTCGTGGAAGGCGGTAGAGACCATGTCCACTGCTTCGCGCTGGCGATTGGCGGCGTCGGCCATGTTGCCCGAGACCCGGGTTGCGCTCTGGGAGGCATCGAGAATGCTGTGCGCAGCATTGGTGATGTGCTGGATCAGGCTGCGGATGGCGCCCAGGAACTGGTTGAACCAGCCGGCCAGTTTGGCGGTTTCGTCATTGCCGCGCACCGGTAGGGTCACGGTCAGGTCACCTTCACCCTGGGCAATGCCTTCCAGGCCGCTGGATACGCCGTTGATCGGCCGCACGATAAGGCTAGCGAAGCTGGCCCCCACCAGGGCGAACACCACGGCCAGCACGGCAGCAATAATGCCGATCAGCCAGGTCAGGCTATTGGCCGAGGCCATGACTTCGTCCTGCTTGATCAGGCCGATGAAGCTCCAGCCCAGTTTGTCAGCCGGATAGACGTTGGCCATGTAGCGCTCGCCGTTCAGCTCGACCTTGACCAGGCCCTTGCCGGCCTTGGCCAGCTCACTGTAGCCGCCGCCCAGTTCGCCGAGCTTTTTGAAGTTGTTTTCCGGTTTGTTCGGGTCGACCAGCACGTTGCCGTTGTTTTCCAGCAGCATCAGGTAACCGCTTTCACCCAGCTTGATCTGTTTGACGATGCCCGTCAGCTGCTTGAGTGAAACATCAATGTTGACGACACCCCCAGGGTTGCCGAGTACGTTGGGGATAGCTCGAATGGTGCTGACCAATACCGCGTCATCGTTCGCCCAGTAGTAAGCCTCGCTTCGCACGGTCTTGCCTGGGTTGGCCAGGGCGGTCTTGTACCAGGGCCGGACGCGCGGGTCGTAGTTTTTCAAGGTCTTGTCTTCGGGCCACATCGCATAGCTGCCGTTGGCCAGACCATAAGAGACATACGAGTACGCCGGATGACTTTTTGCCAGACGGGTAAACAGGTCAAACAATTGTTTGTCGGTCTCCGACGGTGGGGTGCTCAGCGGGTCCGGACCGGTAAAATTCTTGACGTCGTTACCTGCATTGGCCAGCAGCGGATAAGAGGCCAGATACTCGACATTCTGGCTGATACCGTCGAAGAACAACTGCATGGCATTCTCGACCTGGCGGATTTCCCGTCCGCTGTTGTCGACAAAATCATCCGTGGCCTCTGTGCGCAGGTTGACGATAACGATGCTGGCGACAACGACAATCGGCAAACACGCGATAACCGCGAACGCCCCTGTCAGCTTCTGTTTGATATTCATTTTGGCTCCGGATTATTTTTATACATCGCAATTGAGCAACCGCTGATGCACGCTGCGTGCCGGTCCCAGCAAAACCGGTAAAAGCAGAAGTACACGTTAGTAACGTCGGCGTTGCGGCGGGATTCTTGAGTGGCTGCTTGCGCTTAAATGTTTAAGCCAGCGCAGGTGTGTCCCGGTAACCCAGTTCACGACTGATACAGGCGCTGGTTTCCAGCAGCAGGGTCTGAAAACGCTCCGTGGCGCCTTCAGGGTCCATCACGGCATCGGGCCCGGACAGGTTGATTGCCGCCGTCACCTGCCCGGTGTGATCGCGGATTACCGTGGCAATCGCGGTGGAGTAATCGGAGCGATGCACGACCCAGCCGCGCTCGCGGTCCTGGCGGATCATGCTTTGTAGTTCGGGTAATGTCCGCGGTGCGGGTGGCGGGTAATCGTCCAGGCGAATGTGCTGGTACAGTGCCCCGAGCCGGGCATCATCCAGGGCGGTGAGCAACATGCGCCCCATGGCAGTGCAATGGCAGGCAATACGCGTACCCACCGGAATGTTTACCGACAGGCGCTGGGCGGCAAACGCCCGATACAGGTACAGGCTGTCGGTGTGTTCACGGATGCTCAGATGACACGACAGTGAAGTGCGGTCGCGCAGGGCGTTGAGCGCCGGCATGGCGACATCGACGATGTCCCGGCTCGCCAGATAGCTGAAGCCGTCGCTGACCACCCGCGCACCGAGTTCATAGTGGCTGTTGAGCTTGTTCAGATACCCCATGTGCGTCAGCGTGACCAGAATCCGGTAGATCGCCGAGGTGCTAACCTGCAGCCGCTCGGCGATCTCCTGAATGCTCAACGCACGCACCTGGGCGTTGAACAGGCCCAGCACGCTCAACCCCCGGGCCAGGGCCGGGACCAGATAGTCGACGTCTTTGTCCAGAGGTTCGATCATGCAATCTCCAGGGTGATGCATTGGACCGTAGGAGCTGCTTGAGCAGCGAAGGCTTCGCAGCTAAAGCTGCTCCCAAGTCCTGTGTTTGCTGCGCGATCGGCCCTGCTCAGGCAAATTCGCCCATCGCATCGAGCAACGCCGCCTTGAAATACTCCAGCGAGCAGCGATCAAAGAGGATCTGCAGGCACGGCGTCAGCGCCGACCCTGCATTGATCACGATCACGCTGATCCGCGCTGCCGAGGTCTGAGCCACGGCGCCGGGGCCGAAAGCCTGGGCCCGCAGGTCGACGCCGCACAGCTTGGCCATCACCTCACTGACCGCGCTGCCCGACAGTTGCAGCCAGGCGTGGCTGTCCTGGCGCGGCAGCAGGTAGTTGGCGTTGTGATCCAGCTCCCAGCGGGCCTCTTCATCGGCAATCCGTTCGCCCTGATCGGCGGGGCTGCCCAGTAGCAGGTATTCAGTTTGCGACAGCCGCACCACATGGCTGCCATCGTCCTGGGTCACGGCGCGGTTGGGTGCGTCTGGCAGGGCAAAACCGCGCGCCGCCAGGTACTCAGCGCTCTGTGTGCCGCGAAAGCCGACCCGCGGCAGGTCGGTCAGGTCGCTCAGGCTGCACAACGCCAGGCTATCGGCGTTTATCGGGCGCCGGGTGGTGACATTTTCAACAAGAAGGCTGGACATGTTCAAAGCTCCTGACGCTGGTTTTCAGGGTCGAAGAAAGGCAGTTGCACCACGGTGGCCTGGACCATCACGCCACCCTCGACGCGAATCGGGATCTGCTGGCCGGGCTGGCTCTGATCAAAACCTGCATAGGCCAGGCCGATGATCTTGCCGAGGGTTTGCGAGTACTCGCAGGACGTCACGTTGCCACTGATGTCCGGGCCGCTGAGCACCAGATGGCCTTCGAGCGGCTGCGGGCTGCCCGCTGGCAGGGTGAAACCGACCAGTTTGCGCTTTTGCGGCTGGGCCTGGAGGATGTCTATCGAGCGGCGGCCGACAAAAAACGGCTTGTTGCGGCTGACCGCCCAGTTCATATCGATTTCGCCGGGATGGGTCATCCCGTCGGTGTCCTGGCTGATAATCACGTGGCCTTTTTCCAGGCGCAGCAGGCGCTGGGTCTCGACCCCGAATGGCTTGATATCGTATGGCTTGCCGGCCTCGATCAGCGCATCCCACAGCTGCACGGCATGGCGGGCCGGCACATGGATCTCATAGCCCAGCTCACCGACAAAGCCGACCCTCAGCAGCCGCGCCTTGATCCCGGCGACCGTGCCCTGGCGCACGCCCAGATAAGGAAAACCGGCGGCAGACAGGTCGATGTCATGACACAGCTGTTCCAGCACTTTGCGTGAGTCGGGACCGGCCACGTTGACCGCGCTGATCGCGGCAGTAACGTTGGCGATATCGACATCCAGCCGCCACTGCGCATTCCACTTGAGCATTTGCTGATAGATACGGTCCACGCCGCTGGTGGTGGCGGTGACGTAGAAGTGCTGCTCGGCAAAGCGCGCGCACACCCCGTCGTCGATCACTGCGCCCTGTTCGTTGGTCATCAACGCATAGCGCGAACGGCCCACCGGCTGCTTGATAAAGGCAAAGGTGTACATCCGGTTCAGCAGCTCGGCGGCGTCCGGTCCGCGGATGTCCAGCCCGCCCAGGGTCGAGACGTCGATGATCCCGACCTTGCTGCGCACATGCCTGGCTTCGGCCTGCATGCAGGCATCGCGTTGTGCGGGCTGGCCATAGAACGCCGGACGCTGCCAGATACCGGCGGGCATCATTTTCGCGCCTGCCTTTACATGCCGGCTGTGCATCGGGGTCTGGCGGTACGGGTCGAAGCCGCGCCCGGCGACGTGCGCGAGCTTTTCCGCTTCGAACGGCGGCCGCGCGGTGGTGACCCCGGTTTCACTGATGCTGCGCTGGGTCGCAGCGGCGACCAGGCGTGCGGTCGGCAGCGCCGAGTGGCGGCCCTGGGAGGGACCCATGCCCACCGTCGAATAACGCTTGACCAGTTGCACATCGCGGTAACCGATGCGCGTGGCATTGACGATATCGCGCACCTGCAGGTCTTCGTCAAAGTCGACGAAATCCTTGCCTTTGGGGTGCGGGAAAATCGGCCAGGGGAAATTCACCTGTGCCTCGCCTTTGAGCGGCGCGGCCTGCTGGGTGGTATGCAGGCCAAGGCTGGCAATGATGTCGAGGGCGGCGCGGGTGGCGTCTGCCAAGACGTTGTCCAGGCTGTGCTGGCCGTTTACGGAACCGGCAATGTTCAGATTGGCCGGCAGGCCGCTGAGGCTGAACTCGGCGCTTTGCTCGTCATAGGCGAGCTTGCCACCGGCCTGGCACAGCAATTGATAAACCGGCATATAGCCGCCTGACATACACAGCAGGTCGCAGTCCAGGGTCATGCCGGCACTGGCCACCTGGCCTTGGCCGGTGATTTTGCGCAGGTCTACAGCGCTGATATGGCGCATGGCTTTTTCGTGCAACGCTTCGTAAACGGTGGTGCCGGCATGGCAAGTGATGCCGCGTTTTTCCAGCTCGATCAACAGGTTGCGGTCGGCTGGCTGATTGCGCAGGTCGGCCAGTGCCGCCACCTGCACGCCCTGATCATGCAGATCCAGCGCGGCCAGATAGCCGTCATCATTACCGGTGAGTACCACGGCGCGTTGGCCGGGCTTGACCGCATACAGCTTCATCAGCCGTTGCGCGGCACTGGTCAGCATGATGCCGGGCAGGTCGTTGTTGCGGAAAATCACCGGCTGATCGAACGAGCCGCTGGTGATCAGGCACTGCGTCGCGCGCACTTTGTACAGGCGTTTGCCTTGAATCACCGGCAGGTAGTTGTCGGTGAACCAGGCGTTGCAGGTGGCGCTGTGCAGAATCCGGATATTGGCGTGGCCTTCTACGGCCGCCACCAGTTCGGCGCGCAGTTGCCCGGCCCGCTGACCTTCAAGGTCAAAGCGCGCATACGTCAGCGAGCCGCCCAGAATCGGCTGCTGCTCGATCAGCAGCACCTTGGCGCCGGCATTGGCGGCGGTCAGCGCCGCTTGCAGGCCGGCGGGACCGGCGCCGATCACTGCCAGGTCGGTAAACAGATACGCCTTGTCGTAGTACTCGGGCTTGAAGCCGAGGTCCAGCACACCCATGCCGGCTTTTTTGCGGATCACCGGCTCCCAGACTTTCCACATGCCCTTGGGCTTATAAAAGGAGCGGTAGTAGAACCCCACCGGCATGAATTTGGAGAACTTGCCGAGCAGGGCGTCCTTGTCGTTGTCCAGTGAGCCGTTGTAGTTCTGGCCGCTGACCCGCAGGCCGTTCTCCAGGGCAAACGTATCGGCCAGCACATTGGGCTCGCGGGGCAGTTGCACCAGGGTATTGGCGTCTTGCCCGGCCATGCTCAGCGGGCCGCGCGGGCGGTGGTACTTGAACGAGCGCGACAGCAGATGACGGCCGCTGGCGAGCAGGGCGCTGGCAATGCTGTCGCCTTGCAGGCCTTCATAGGCCTTGCCATCGAAGCTGAAGGTCAGCGGCTTGCTGCGGTCGATCAGCAGGCCCATCGGGGCGGGCAGGCGGTTGGCGGTACTCATCCTGCGATCTCCTGAGTCTGTTGGGTGAATTCGACCCGGCTGTTGAACAGCTCGCGGGCATCGAAGGTGCGCACAATCTCGTCACTGCCGGTGTGGCGCTCGGCCAGAAACCAGTAACTCGATGGCGTGTGCATCCACCACTCGCGAATCACCCCCAGCGTGTCTTCGCTGTTGAATACGTAGTCGGCCCACTCGGCATCGCTGCAGGTCTGCGGGTCGGGCATGGGTTTGAATTCGCCGCCGTAGGTGAATTCGCTGATGTTGCGCGGCCCGTTGAGCGGGCATGTCATGACTTTCATGTGTCGCTCTCCGCTTAGTGGCTGGCCGCCGTGGCGCCCATTTCGTTGACTTGCTGGAAGGTCGAGAAACGCTCCAGGCCAAATGGCTTGATCAGCTCCGGGACCTTGCCGCCACTGGCGACCAGCTCGGCCATGGTCTTGCCGCAGATCGGCGTGGCCTTGAAACCCCAGGTGCCCCAGCCGGCGTCCAGGTAGTAGTTCTTGACCGGCGACAGGCCCATGATGGGGCTGTAATCGGGGGTCATGTCGGTGATCCCGGCCCACTGGCGCATCAGCTTGGCGTTGGCCAGAAACGGGAACATCTCGATGGCGTGCGAGAGCAGGCTTTCTTTCAAGTCGAGCGTTGAGCGAGTGTTGAACAGCGGGTAGGGGTCCGAGCCACCGCCGAACACCACCTCGCCACGGCTGGTCTGCTGCACGTAACAGTGCAGCGCCGAAGAACTCACCAGCGGGTCGAGAAACGGCTTGAACGGCTGGGTGACCATCGCTTGCAGCGGGAAGGTCTGGATCGGCGAGCGGATGCCGGCCTTTTTCATCATCTGCGAACTCATGCCGGCCACCGCCTGCACCGCGCAGCCACAACGCACCGTGCCCCGGTTGGTCTTGACCGCCGTGATGGCGCCGTTTTCGATCACCAGTTCCTGAACGTCGGTCAGTTGATGAATCTCGACCCCGCGCTTGGCGGCCTGCTTGGCGTAGCCCCAGGCCACCGCGTCGTGCCGCGCTGTCGCCCCGTCGATGTGCCAGAGCCCGGCGAGCACCGGAATATGCCCCGGATCAAGGTTAAGGGTGGGCACCAACTCGCGGATCTGCTGACGGTCGATCATCTCGGTGCGCCCGCCAAAGTGTTTGTTGACCTCGGCGCGCTGGCGGAATGAACGCACCGTGGCGTCGGTATGCGCCAGGGTCAACTGACCCCGGTGCGAATACATGATGTTGAAGTCGAATTCATTGGACAGCCCTTCGAACATCCGTACCGATTCAGCGTAGAACTTCACCCCCTCGCTGGTCAGGTAGTTGGAGCGGATCACCGCCGTATTACGCGCGGTGTTGCCGCCGCCCAGGTAGCCTTTTTCCAGCACCGCGATATTGCTGATGCCGTGGTACTTCGACAGGTAGTACGCAGTGGCCAGGCCGTGGCCGCCACCGCCGATGATCACCACGTCATAGGCTGGCTTGAGTTCTTTGGGCGGCGGCAGATCGACCTCCACCGGGTACTCGGAGCTCAGTCCATATTTCAAGAGACTTAAAGGCATACGGCCTCCGGCTGGCTGCTGTGGGCATGCGCCTGCTGTTGCGCGGCGATCAGGGTGTTTTTCATCAGAAAGGCGATGGTCATCGGCCCGACCCCGCCGGGCACCGGGGTGATGGCCGAGACCTGGGGCAGGGCGGCGTCAAAGTCGACATCACCGACCAGCCGGCTACGGTCGTGGTCCTGAATACGGTTAATGCCCACGTCAATCACCACCGCGCCGGGCTTCAGCCAACTGGCGTCGATCATCCGCGGCCGGCCGACTGCCGCGACCACGATGTCGGCCAGTTGGCACAGCGCCTTGGCATCCTGGCTGCGCGAATGCACCACCGTCACCGAGCAGTGGGCCTTGAGCAGCAAGGCTGCCATCGGCTTGCCGACAATGTTCGAGCGGCCAATCACCACCGCGTGCTTGCCGCTCAGGTCGCCGAGGGTTTGCTCCAGCAGGTACATGCAGCCGGTGGGGGTGCAGGGCGTGAGTACGTCACGGCCCTGGCTCAGGCCGCCAACGTTCTCGCTGTGAAAACCGTCGACATCCTTGCCCGGATCAATGGCCTGCAAGGCGCGGGTTTCTGCAATGTGTCCGGGTAACGGCAGTTGCAGCAGAATGCCGTTGACCGAAGCGTCGTTATTCAACTCGGCGATCAAGTCCAGCAGCCGGGCCTGCGGGCAATCGGCTGCCAGCCGGTACTCGATGGAGCGGATCCCGCATTCCTCGGCGCGCAGAATCTTGTTGCGCACATACACCTGGCTGGCCGGGTCTTCACCGACCAGAATCACCGCCAGCGCTGGCTGGATGTGATCGGCCTTGAGCATCAGCACGTCCTGTTTGACCTGCTGCAGCACCCGGGCAGCGGCGGCTTTGCCGTCGATCAGTTTTGAGCTGTTCACCGGAAGATCACCGTTCTGTCAGTGTTGAGAAAGACCCGGTGTTCAAGGTGATAACGGACCGCCTTGGACAGCGCCACGGTTTCTGTGTCGCGGCCGATGGCGACCAGGTCATCAGGCAGATAGGCGTGGTCGACCCGCTGTACTTCCTGCTCGATGATTGGCCCCTCGTCCAGGTCGCTGGTCACGTAATGCGCGGTGGCGCCGATCAGCTTCACGCCACGCTCATAAGCCTGGTGATACGGCTTGGCACCTTTGAAACCCGGCAGGAACGAGTGGTGGATATTGATGGCGCGGCCTGAAAGTTGCTTGCACAGATCATCGGAGAGGATCTGCATGTAGCGCGCCAGCACCACCAATTCAGTACCGGTCTCGTTGACCACCTGCATCAGCGCCGCTTCCTGAGCGGCTTTGGTGTCTTTGGTCACCGGCAGGTAGATAAACCGGATGCCCTCACGCTCGGCCATCGGCCGCAGATCGAGGTGATTGGAGACAATGGCGGTGATGGTCATGTGCATCTCGCCCTTGTGATAGCGATACAAGAGGTCGGTCAGGCAATGATCGAACTTGCTGACCATCAGCAGCACCCGCATCGGCCGGCTGCTGTCATGCAGCTCCCAGTCCATGTCAAAGCTGGCCGCTACATCGCTGAACCCCGCCTTGAGCTGCTCGATGTCACCGGCGTGACCCTCATTGAAGCGAAACACCGCGCGCATGAAAAAACGCCCGCTGAACTCATCATCAAACTGCGCCATTTCACCGATGTAGCAAGCGTTACCCGCCAGATACGACGTCACCGCCGCGACAATCCCGGACGTCGCCGGACAGCTGATCTTCAGGATGAAATGGTTCTTTTCGTGTTGCATGGCACGTCCTCGGAAAATGGCGGCAGCTCAACGCAGAGCGAAAAAATTCAGCAGTAAATTCTGGTTTTAAGGGTGAATAAAAATTCCCCTAAGGAATTAAATATTCGTCTTGGCGAATTTATAGGTGAAAGCGGACGGGCCGTCCAGAGAAATCTGGAAAGAATATTTCTTGTGGGGAAAGTTGCGCCGTGGGCGCGGGCGGCAAGCGGTAAGCTTCAAGCGGCAAGAAAAAAGCCTAAGCCAGGCTCCATTTGCTTTTGCTCTTCGAACCGAGATGGTCCACGCGACGCCAATCGCGACTTGGGCGCGGGCCGGGCGGCGATTCGCTTTAGCCGCGAAGGCTTCCCGGCTAACGCCAATACATTCACTTAAGCACTGTATGCCCCCGGTGGGAGCTGGCTTGCCGGGGTGCCGGACCACAGCGAAGACGGCGGCGCATTCGCAGCAGATGCTGTGACTTTACTGGCCCCTTCGCGAGCAGACCGGGGCGCCGGCCGGCTCTTCCCACTGGGTCCGTGTCTGCTGCGCGACAGCGCGGCGCCGAGGCGGCGGGCGATCTCCTACACAGAGGCGAGCGGCTTACTCGCCCTGCGCCCCATAGTTCATGATCGACAACAACCGGATCGGCACTTGCACCAGTTGCTCCGGCCCATGCGGCACCTCACCGTCGAAGGTCAGGCTGTCGCCGGCTTCCATCCGGTACAACTGATTGCCATGCCGGTAAATCAGCTCGCCCTCCAGCAAATGCAAAAACTCGGTGCCCGGATGCGAGAAGGTCGGAAACTCTTCGCTGGCGTCATCCATGCTCACCATATACGCCTCGAAACTCTTCTTTGGCCCACGGGTGTGGTTAAGCAAATGATAGGTATGGCCCTTCTCCGTACCGCGGCGCACCACCTCCAGCCCTTCATCCTTTTTGACCAGCAACGCCGTGCTGCCCTGCTGATCGTACTGGCTGAACAGTTTCGACATCGGCATGCCCAGCACATCGCATAAACGGCCCAGGTTATCCAGGCTGGTCGACACCTGGGCATTCTCGATCTTGCTCAACATCCCTTGGCTGATTCCGGCGATACGCGCCACATCCGCCAGCTTGAGTTCCTGAGCCTGGCGCTGGCGTTTGATCTGAATGCCGATGTACTGCTCCAGCTTGAGCTTGGGGGTGTCCGATTGAGTCATAGGCTGTGCACGGTTTCCGTTCAATAATTTTTATTTCGCACTGAGAATGTGCAGCGAGTTTCGTATGGCTGTTTTGCCGGTGAAATATTCGCGGTGGGAAAACAAGTTTCCCATATATACAGAACAAAAGGCCCGATAAAAGGATTTTTAGCCCTGACTGAAAAACTGGCAAGGGCATTGCATTCCTGTAATGAAAGTAAGTTTCCTGATCGGAATAAGTGCTTCCGGCAGCGAAACAGGGGTTGTTCTTTCAAGCCGCTTTCGTCACAGGAGTCACGCTCTATGTTGCCAACAGAAACACAGCGTCTGATCCAGGAGCACGGCATCAAGTACGTGCTGGCTCAGTTCGTCGATATTCACGGTTCGTCCAAGACCAAATCGGTGCCGGTCAGCGGCCTGGAAATGGTCGCCGAGAGTGGCGCCGGGTTCGCCGGGTTCGCCATCACTGGTATGGGCATGGAGCCTCACGGTCCCGACTTCATGGCCCGTGGCGACCTGTCGTCACTGGTGCCGGTGCCATGGCAGCCCGGTTATGGTCGCGTGGTGTGCATCGGTCATGTTGAAGGTAAACCCTGGCCTTACGACAGCCGCTACGTGCTGCAACAGCAGGTTGAGCGTCTGAGCCAGCGTGGCTGGACCCTCAACACCGGGCTGGAGCCTGAATTCAGCCTGTTCAAGCGCGATGCTGCCGGCCAACTGCAACTGGTCGATGCCAGCGATAACCTCGACAAGCCTTGCTATGACTACAAAGGTCTGTCGCGTTCACGCGAATTTCTCGAACGTCTGACCGAAGCCCTGCAACCGGTGGGCTTTGACATCTACCAGATCGACCACGAAGACGCCAACGGCCAGTTCGAGATCAACTACACCTACAGCGACGCCATGGAGTCGGCCGATCGCTTCACCTTCTTCCGCATGGCCGCCGGCGAGATCGCCAACGACATGGGCATGATCTGCTCGTTCATGCCCAAGCCGGACCCCAAGCGCGCCGGTAACGGCATGCACTTTCACCTGTCGATCAGCAGCGCAACCAACAAGAACCTGTTCCACGACGCCAGTGACCCAAGTGGCATGGGCCTGTCGAAAATGGCCTACCACTTCGCCGCTGGCCTGCTGGCCCACGGTCCCGCGCTGTGCGCGTTTGCGGCCCCTACAGTCAACTCCTACAAGCGGCTTGTGGTTGGCAACTCGTTGTCGGGTGCGACCTGGGCGCCGGCGTTCATTGCCTTTGGCTCCAACAACCGCTCGGCGATGGTTCGCGTGCCCTATGGGCGCCTGGAGTTCCGCCTGCCGGATGCTGGCTGCAACCCGTATCTGGTCAGCGCCGCGATCATTGCCGCCGGCCTTGACGGTATCGATCGGCAGTTGGAAGTCCCGATGGTGTGCAACGAAAACCTTTACAAGCTCGGCCTTGAAGAGATCGCCGCGCGCGGCATCAAGACCTTGCCGCAATCGCTCAAGGAAGCCTGCGACGCGCTGGAGGCCGACCCGCTGTTTGCCGAGGTGCTGGGCCCGGAAATTGTCGGTGAGTTCATCAAGCTCAAGCGCATGGAGTGGGTGGAATACAGCCGCCACGTCAGCGACTGGGAAGTGAAGCGCTACACCGAGTTTTTTTAAGCCACACGTTTCAAGCCGCAAGCTGCAAGCAAAAGCAGAGTTGCGGTGAGTACACGATTTTCTATCAACACGGTCAGCTTGAAGCTTGCAGCTTAAAGCTAGCCACTGCCGAACAAAGTGAGGCCTGCCTTATGTGTGGAATTGTTGGTTTGTATTTGAAGAACCCGGCGCTGGAATCGCAGCTCGGCAAGCTCTTCGAGCCGATGCTCGAAGCCATGACCGATCGCGGCCCGGACAGTGCAGGTTTTGCCATTTATGGCGATGAAGTGGCTGATGGCTGGGTCAAGCTAACCTTGCAAGCCACCACCGAAGGCTATGACTTCGCCGCGTTGGTCGATGGTGTGAAGAGCAAATTGGATGCCGAACTGGACTGGTTTCAGAACGCCAGCGCCATCGTGCTGAAAATCAAGGCTGAAGAAGCCGTAGTACGTACCGTACTGGCCGAGCTGGCGCCGAGCGTGCGCATCATGAGCGCCGGGCAGAGCATCGAGATCCTCAAGGGCATGGGCTTGCCACGGGAAATTTCCGAGCGCTTCGGCCTGGCCGGCATGAAGGGTAGCCACATCATCGGCCACACTCGCATGGCCACTGAAAGTGCGGTGACCATGGAGGGCAGCCACCCGTTCTCCACTGGTGCTGACCTGTGTCTGGTGCACAACGGTTCGTTGTCCAACCACTTCCGTCTGCGCCAGGAGCTGCGCCGTGAAGGCATCAACTTCGAGACCGAGAACGACACCGAAGTGGCCGCCGGTTACCTGGCCTGGCGCCTGCAACAGGGCGACTCGCTCAAGCAGGCGCTGGATAACTCACTCGAAGCGCTGGACGGTTTCTTCACCTTCGCCATCGGCACCCGCAACGGCTTTGCCGTGATCCGTGATCCGATTGCCTGCAAGCCCGCGATCCTTGCCGAAACCGAGGACTACGTGGCCATGGCTTCGGAGTATCAGGCGCTGTCCAGCTTGCCAGGTATCGAAAACGCCAAGGTCTGGGAACCTGTTCCCGCCACCATGTACATCTGGGAACGCGAGTCGGCTTAAGGAGCACGCATTATGAAAACCATCGATCTGTCCAACGCCAGCGTGCGTGATCTGAACCAGGCTCTGCACGACCAGGCCAAAACCGTCGAAGAGCGCGAGTGGTTGGTGACCCACCCCAACGGTGCGCACAACCTGGCCGTGGGCGTCAACGAAGCCATCTCTATCGATATCCAGGGCCACGCCGGCTATTACTGCGCCGGGATGAACCAGAAAGCCTCGGTCACCGTGCACGGCAATGTCGGCGTGGGCTGCGCCGAGAACATGATGAGCGGCTACGTGCGGGTCAAAGGCAGCGCCTCCCAGGCGGCCGGCGCTACCGCCCACGGCGGCCTGCTGGTCATCGAAGGCGATGCCGGTGCGCGTTGCGGGATTTCCATGAAAGGCATCGACATCGTGGTCGGTGGCAGCATCGGCCACATGAGCTGCTTCATGGGCCAGGCCGGGCGCCTGGTGGTATGCGGCGATGCCGGGGATGCGCTGGGCGACTCGTTGTATGAAACCAAAATCTTCGTCAAAGGCAGCGTCGAGTCACTGGGCTCTGACTGCATCGAGAAAGAGATGCGCGCCGAGCATATCGAAGAGTTGCAGGCGCTGCTCAACCGCGCCGGTTTCAAGGAAAACGCCGCCGATTTTAAACGCTACGGCTCGGCGCGCCAGCTGTACAACTTCAAAGTCGATAACGCCAGCGCGTACTGATCAGGAGCACTAACCATGACCGAGTTTTCCAATTCCAAAGCCCAGGCTCCGGTCCTGCGCGAGTCGGCCACTTTCGATCGTCTGACCATCCAGGAAATCCAGCGCGCCGCCGAAACCGGCATCTATGACATTCGTGGCGGCGGCACCAAGCGCAAGCTGCCGCACTTCGATGACCTGCTGCTGCTCGGCGCCAGCGTGTCGCGCTATCCGCTGGAAGGCTACCGCGAGAAATGCGGCACCGACGTGATCCTCGGTAACCGTTTCGCCAAGAAGCCGTTGCACCTGAAGATTCCGGTGACCATCGCCGGCATGAGCTTCGGCGCGCTGTCGGCCAATGCCAAGGAAGCGCTGGGCCGTGGTGCCAGCATTGCCGGCACCAGCACCACCACCGGCGACGGCGGCATGACCCCGGAAGAACGCGGCCAGTCGCAGCACCTGGTTTACCAGTACCTGCCGTCGCGCTACGGCATGAACCCGGATGACCTGCGCAAGGCTGATGCCATCGAGATCGTGCTGGGGCAGGGCGCCAAGCCGGGCGGCGGCGGCATGCTGTTGGGCATGAAAGTCACCGAGCGGGTCGCGGGCATGCGCACCCTGCCAATCGGCGTCGACCAGCGCTCGGCCTGTCGTCACCCGGACTGGACCGGCCCGGACGATCTGGCGATCAAAATCGCCGAGATCCGTGAAATCACCGACTGGGAAAAACCCATCTACGTGAAAATCGGCGCCAGCCGTCCTTACTACGATGTGAAGCTGGCAGTCAAAGCCGGTGCCGACGTGATCGTGCTCGACGGCATGCAGGGCGGCACCGCTGCGACTCAGGAAGTGTTTATCGAACACGTCGGTATCCCGATCCTGCCAGCCATCCCGCAAGCGGTTCAGGCCCTGCAGGAAATGGGCATGCACCGCAAAGTGCAGTTGATCGTCTCCGGCGGGATTCGTAATGGTGCGGACGTCGCCAAGGCCATGGCCCTGGGCGCTGATGCGGTGGCCATCGGCACGGCTGCGCTGGTGGCGCTGGGTGACAACCACCCGCGGCTGGACGAAGAGCTGAAAAAGATCGGCTCGGCCGCCGGTTTCTACGACGACTGGCAGAACGGCCGCGACCCTGCGGGCATCACCACCCAGGACCCGGAACTGGCCAAACGTCTGGACCCGGTCGAAGGCGGGCGCCGCCTGGCAAACTATTTGCGTGTATTGGTGCTCGAAGCCCAGACCATGGCCCGCGCCTGCGGCAAGAGCCACCTGCACAACCTCGACCCCGAGGACCTGGTGGCCCTGACCGTCGAATCGGCCGCCATGGCCCGCGTACCGCTGGCTGGCACCAGCTGGATTCCGGGTTCGCAGTACTGATTCGGTGATCCCTCTGTGGGAGCGAGCAAGCTCGCTCCTACCGATGATCGGCATCACATCCCGAGAGGCCGCAAAGGCCCGTTTTCCAAACAACATTCCCCGCTGCCAGACACTTTCCATTACCCCGCAGGAGCGTTGAAGATGGTTAATCGTCTACCTGGCAAATCCCTTCTTGCAGCACTGGCGCTGGGCGCCTGTATTCCTTTGGCCCAGGCGGCCGAAACCCCGACCCTCAATACCGGCAGCACCGCGTGGATGATCACCGCCGCGGTGCTGGTGCTGTTCATGTGCCTGCCCGGCCTTGCCCTGTTCTACGGCGGGCTGGTACGTGCCAAGAACATGCTCTCGCTGTTCACCCAGTGCTTTGGCATCGCCGGGCTGGTCGGTGTGTTGTGGGTGCTTTACGGCTACAGCCTGGTGCTGGACACCACCAATATGGTCGCCGGGGAGGTGACCTTTAATAGCTTCGTCGGCAGCCTTAACCGTGCTTTTCTGGCCGGCCTGAGCCCCGACAGCCTGGTCGGCGAAATCCCTGAAGGTGTATTCATCACCTTCCAGATGACCTTCGCCATCATCACCCCGGCGCTGATTGCCGGGGCTTTTGCCGAGCGCATGAAGTTCTCCGCCGCGCTGCTGTTCATGGCGCTGTGGTTCACCCTGGTTTACGCCCCGGTGGCGCACATGGTCTGGGGCGGGGCGGGCGCGGTGATGCACAACTGGGGCGTGCTCGATTACGCCGGTGGCACCGCTGTGCACATCAACGCCGGAGTCGCGGCACTGGCGGCCTGCCTGGCACTGGGCAAACGCAAAGGCTACAAGAATGAACCCATGCCGGCACACAACCTGAGCCTGACCATGGCCGGCGCGGCGATGCTCTGGGTCGGCTGGTTCGGCTTTAATATCGGCTCCGGCGGTGGCCTTTCCGGGTTGTCCGGGATGGTGATGATCAACACTCAGGTCGGTGCGTGCGCCGGGATCATTGGCTGGATGTTCAGCGAGTGGCTCAAAGCCGGCAAACCCAGCGCGCAAGGGCTGGCCTGCGGTGCGCTGGCCGGCCTGGTCGGCATCACCCCGGCCTGCGCTTACGTCGGTGTGGGCGGTGCGCTGGTGATTGGCCTGCTGTGCGGCGTGTGCTGCTACCTGGGAGTCACCGTACTGAAGAAACGCCTCGGCTATGACGACAGCCTCGACGTCTTCGGTCTGCATGGCATTGGCGGGATTGTCGGTGCGGTGCTGACCGGGGTGTTCTGCGTGCCGGCACTGGGCGGTTTGGTGCCGGACGCCAATATGCTCGATCAGGTGATCGCACAGATCAAAGGCGTGGCGCTGACCATGGTGTATTGCTTCGTGGTCAGCTGGGCGATCCTCAAGGTGGTCAAGGCACTGGTCGGTTTGCGCGCCGATGACTCGACCGAAGAGCTGGGGCTGGATTTGGCCGAGCATAACGAGCGGGCGTATAACCACTGAGTGGCGGGGTAGCCGCCTTGTACACCATGCAAGACGGTCAGGCTCTCCTTTCAAGTCCTTCAGCGGAACGCCGCCCGCGCTGGCGCGATTTTGGGGCGCAACCCGCAGGGCCTCGGCGCGGTTGTGATGAAACGGCAACAGACCAGGAGTCAGTACTCAGTCGGGCTGGTGGTTGATCTGCAAGCGTGTGGCCAGGCTGGCCAGTCGTTTGTCCAGCGTCCACAAATGCGCCCGAGTGATCAAGGCTGATGCCAGCAGTGTCATGTCCACCAGCCCGCACCCCAAACCGTAGAGCTTGTGCTGCTCCACGAAAGTCATCACTTCGGTCCATGTGGGTTGCTGGCAGTGCTTCAAACTGGACAGATCTGCCAGCGTTCGAGTCCGCTCAGGTGGTGTACCGCACGCCAGTTCACCCATAACCATGGGGTGGATCAGCACCCGGTCCTGTTGAAGCAAGTTCGAAAGGCCCGGGTTGTAGCTGCGAAAGTGAGCCACCCAGATAGAGGTATCGACAAGCACATCCATCATTCGGATGCATCACTTCGACGGGGGATATCCTCCATTGAGGGCATTGCAGAGCCAAGGGCTGCCAAACGCTTTGCTGCCTGAATACGGACAAACATCTGCACGGCCTCACGAAAAAGCTCGGCCTTGTCCATATTAGGGTCTGCGACTTCAAGGGCACGTTCATACAAGGCGTCATCAATCGTAACGGTCGTTCTCATGATCAGGCTCGCATCTGTCATCAATAATGATGCAATTCTACATCAGCCTTGATGAGCTCGGGGGCCTCTCTGTCAACGTTAGACGCTCGACAGGCTGTTGAAAAACGACCTGCTGGCTGAGGGCGTACGGCGCTACACGAATCATTGCTACGTCGAAAACAGGCTGGATCGCCAGTCCGACGATCGTATTCCTGGCTATCCTGCCTGTGCCATCCGCTCAAGAAGCAGCCGAGTGGCTCAAAGTCGGCAAACCCAGCGCCTGAGTTCAGGGGTAGCCGCCTTGCACCCTATGCAAGGCGGCTGGTTTTTCAGATATCCAACAACGCGGGCGCAATGCCCAAAGCATTTGCGATCTTCTCCCGGGTCGCCTTGCGCGGCCTGGCCGCCTGTTCTTGCTGGGCATAAGCGGGCTGGCTGATGCCGATCCGCTCAGCCACTTCGCTTTGCGAAAGCCCCAGATGCTTGCGCCAGGCGCCGATGGGGGTCATGTCTTCCTTGATCATGTAGCCGACGACCTCATTGGGGACCAGATCGTCTTGCGGGTGGTTTCTAACGTAGTCGGCGTAAGGAATGACCACGAAAGCGGGGGTACCATCCGGGCCGTTGATGATCTGCACGTTAATAGGTGTGCTCATCCCGTTTTTTCACCTCTTCAATGTTCACGATCTTCACTGATGCTTCCCAATCGAACATGACCCGATAGCGGCCTATGCGAAGACGATAGCCATATTGATGGTTCATCAGGCGTTTGATGTTCTGCACATTGGGCATATAGGCCAGCGCTTGTGCCGCCTCGAAAATCCTGGATTGGTCAGACTTGTTGATCTTTCCAAGCTGCTTGAGTGCTCTGCGCGTCCAGTTGATTTTGCTCATGCCGGTCTCACCACGCTTGATGATTATAAGTGTTTTTATAAGTATTTGAAGCGCGTGATTGATCCGGGCGGCTGGAAATACCTATGGAGCGCAGGCAGTGTGAGGGGCCAGGCGGGGTGTGTCTTGTCAGCGGTTTCGTCAGTGCTCGGCAGAACCGTCGCAAAGACATCCGGAAATGTCAGGCCGTGACGAGCGACAAAGCAAAGAAAGCCAGGGCGTATTCGGCCTGCATGGCGTTGGCGGGATTGTCGGCGTGGCGCTGACCGTGCTGTATTGCCTTGTGGTCAGCGGGGCGATCCTCAGAGTGATCAAGGCCAGAGGATTGGAGCGGTCACGAGTCGCTGCTGACCGCTCCAGCAGCTTTTGACTGCTGCGCCTCAGCGCAAGCGATAGTCCAGAGTCAGCATGGCGTTGCGTCCGGCACCCATGAAGTTGCCACTGTGGTAGGTGGTGGAAATGGTCTGGTAATAATCACGATCAAACAGGTTTTTGACGTTCAGTTGCAGCGACGCCTGGTCATTGATGGTGTAGCGCGCCATCGCATCCACTACGGTGACCGCCGCCTGCTCGATGCGGTAATCCGCGCCCTTATGGTAGGTCTTGCTTTGGCTGCGCAGTGATGAACCGATGGTCAAGTCTTGCCAAATGCCTGGCAACTGGAACGTGGTGCCCAGCTTGGCCAGATGTTTGGGGCTGCTGTTGGTCCCGTATAGCTGGCCCTTGCTTTCGCCCGCCAGGTACTCGGAAAGGGACCCTGTATAGCCCGCCTGAACGTTCCAGCCCGGCTGGATTTCACCGGAGGCTTCAAACTCGATACCCCGTGTAAACGCTGCAGATGGCGCTGCGTGTCCAGCTCGGCCACCTGGCCGGCCTCCAGCAGCAACTGCTGCTCAGCGCAGGAAAATGCCACCCGGCCACGCTCGACGCTGACCCGCACTTGCGGCTCCAGGCGTTCGACAACGAAGCGGGTGCCAAGCACTTGAACCTGCGCGACACCCGCCTCGACGATGAATCGCCGTTCAGATGCATGGCTGACGTCAAAGATTGCCCGGCCACGCAGCAGAAAGACTTTGCGCTGCTGGCCTTCGAACAGCACATGCAGGCGAGTATCGGCATCCAGCGTCAGCTCGCTACCGTCATCCAGAGTGACCCGGCGTCGCTCGCCAATGGCGGTCATCAGCATCTGTTCCTGTTGGCCCAGACGCAGGGTCACTACTGTGCCGATGCCAACGGCCAGCAGCAGGCCGCCCAGCGCGCCATTGCGTACGAAGCGCCGACGGCTGAGGCTTTCCATGGCGTTGGCCATGCTCTGGGTTTGACCGGTGTTGGCGAAGTTGCCCCAGAGTTTGGCGAAGGCTTCGTATTCCTGTGCATGCTGCGGATCGGCCGCCAGCCAGCCAGCGAAGGCTTCATGGTCAGGATGCTCGGCGGGCAGGTCCAGCAGGCGGGTGAACCAGTGTGCGGCTTGTTCGCGGGCAGAACTCACGAGGCAAACAGCTCATAAGCTTCGCGCAAGTCGAGCAGGGCGCGGGCCAGATGCCGCTCGACCATTGTTGAACTGATACCGAGCATGCGCGCGACCTCGACCTGACGGTGCCCCTCGATTCGTGCCAGCCAGAACACTTCACGGCAGCGCGGTGGCAGGCAGGCAAGAATCCGCTGGATGGCTTCCAGACGCTGTTGCAGGTCTGCCAGATGCTCGGCCGAGGGCGCAAATTCGCCGTTCTCCCGGGTGTCCATCCAGGGTTCCATATCACCTTCGGGTAGCGGCAGCAGGCGCGAGGCATCCCGGTAGTGATCGATTAATACCGAGTGGGCGACGCGTCGCAGATAGGCGTTGGGCTGCGCGATATCGACGCGCTGGCTGGCAAGAATGAAACGGATGAAGGCATCGTGCAGCACATCATGGGCGCGCTGCATGCACTGGGTCTTGCGACCCAGACTCAGCAGCAGGTCGGTATAGGCCCAGCGCAGATTGATTCCGTTCCATTGCATCCGTACGTGCCGAAAAAGGGATCAAGATGAAAGCGACAGAGTGTAGGGGAGTGCCATCACGGATGTAAATGAGATTATTTTGCATTGGTTCTGCTGCAGCGCGATGCGGGGTGATGGCAGCCATCCCGGCTCGCGGTGGCTTATCAGGCCGGGCTGATCTTTCAGATATCCAGCAATGCGGGTGCAATTCCTAAAGAGCGTCCCACAAAAAAGCCGGGCATCGCGCCCGGCTTTTGCGTCACTTAGCGCATCTCAACGAAACGCCGGCACCACGTGCTGGATGAACAGCTCCAGCGACTTCTTCTTCTCGGCATGCGGCAGGCTGTTGTCGCACCAGAAGCTGAACTCGTCGACACCCAGTTCCTGGTAGTAACGAATACGTTTGATGATTTCTTGCGGGGTGCCGATCATGGTGTTTTTGCGGATGTTCTCCAGTTCGAACTCCGGGCGCTCGGCGAATTTCGATTCCGGGCTGGGTGCCAGAAAACCGTTGACCGGTACGGTCTTGTTACCGAACCAGGCGTCAAAGGTGCGGTAGAACTTGTTGATCGCGGCGGCGCCGACTTTCCAGCCGTCCGGGTCATCTGCGCTGTGCACGTGGGTGTGGCGCAGCACCATCAGTTGCGGGCGTGGCACGTCCGGGTTGTTGTCCAGCGCGGCCTGGAATTTGTTTTTCAGGTCCAGGACTTCTTCGTCGCCTTTCATCAGCGGCGTGACCATCACGTTGCAGCCATTGGCAACCGCGAAGTTGTGCGAGTCCGGGTCGCGGGCGGCGATCCACACCGGTGGGGTGTTGACCGGCTTGGGGATGCTGGTGGAGGTCGGGAATTTCCAGATCTCGCCGTCGTGGGCGTAGTCGCCTTGCCACAGGGCCTTGACCACCGGAACCATCTCACGCAGGGCCTTGCCGCCTTCGGTGGCGGGCATGCCGTTGGCCAGGCGGTCGAACTCGACCTGATAGGCGCCACGGGCCAGACCCACTTCCATACGACCGTTGCTGATCACGTCGAGCAGGGCGCATTCACCGGCCACCCGGATCGGGTGCCAGAACGGCGCGATGATGGTGCCGGCGCCCAGGTGGATGGTCGTGGTGCGGGCCGCCAGATACGCGAGGATCGGCATCGGGCTTGGCGAGATGGTGTATTCCATGGCGTGGTGTTCGCCTACCCAGACGGTGCTGAAACCGCCTTTTTCGGCCAGCAGGGTCAGCTCGGTCAGGTCATCGAACAACTGCCGGTGGCTGACTTGCTCGTCCCAGCGTTCCATATGCACGAACAACGAAAATTTCATGACGTTACCTCGGTCTTGGCGCCCGACAGTGAGTGGGGAAGGGCGGATCTGTATTTTTTGGTATACCGTAATATCGAATGCTGACGCAGATCAAGCCGCCGTGGGCAGGGCACCCATTTTGCCCAGGCAATACACCATCGGTGCGACGGGCTGCTCAGGCAGGATCAGGTTCTTCACCGCGCCAACCATGATCGCGTGATCGCCACCTTCGTATTCGCGCCACAGCTCGCATTCAATGATCGCCGTAGCACCGGCCAGCAATGGATTGCCCAGCTCGCTCAAGCTCCACTCGATGCCTTCAGCCTTGTCTTTGCCCTTGCGCGCGAAGGCATAAGCTTCGGTTTTCTGCTCGCTGCCGAGCAGGTGAATGGCAAAGCGTTTGTTCTTGATCAGTACAGGATAGGAGTCGGAGCTGTAATTGGGGCAGAACAACACCAGGGCCGGTTCCAGGGACAGCGCGCTGAAGGCGCTGGCAGTCAGCCCGACCACTTGGCCATCATCATCCAGGGTGGTGATGACGGTAACGCCGGACGGGAAGGAGCCCATGACGTTCTTGTAGACATTCGGGTCGATCATTGGATACCTCTCGTTGGAGACCGCTAGGGGGCACGCTGGTGTGGACGGGGCCGAAGCAGATTGTTTTCTGTCTGATGGTATACCGTAATACTTAATTCGCAAGTGTTTTTGTTGCATCGCTTGTCTGAGCCTGACGCTGCAACTGCGCTGTAGGCCTTGATATTTCTGACCTGCACCGTTGTTTGCGGCCGCTTCTGACGCTTGACAGGCGTCTGTTGAGGGGCCGAAAGATGGCCGGTAGGGGGTTGTGTGTATGTGGCATACCATAATATGGTGTTATCAGCGCAATGAATGGCACGAATGACACCTTCACTGCCTCACACTCATTCCGGCCCTGTTCAAGCAGGGCGCTGCATGGTTTGGCTCTGCACAACAACAAATTCAGGCGAGACGATGTTTCTTCACTTTTACCCAGTGGTGCCGGTCACCACGCTGCCCAGCGTTATTCGATTCGTAACGGATTTCTCAACTGCCAAGAGTCTGCGCACCCTCAGTGCGTAAGGCGTCGGGCCTGCCGCTTTTCTAAGCCCGGATGATTGAGCCTGGCCGGCCTGCCACACGCAGGTCGTGGCCCGGCTCGTCCGGAAAAAGCCGCAGGGCCTGATGGGTTTGTCATCTGGCGCCCGCCACGGCGTCGGCCATCGGTTTCGAGATAGCGACTATGTCCAAGCACAACACGCCCCAGCAAAACCCCCATGACAGCGGCAGCGCGCCGCTGATCGAAAACCACACCGTTGATTACGTTCCCCCGGCAGAGCGGCACGGCAAGGCTCGCGACCTGTTCACCCTGTGGTTCAGTACCAATATTGCGCCGCTGCCGATCGTCACCGGCGCGATGGCCGTGCAGGTGTTTAACCTCGACTTTTTCTGGGGGCTGCTGGCGATTGTGCTGGGTAACCTGATCGGCGGCGTGGTCATCGGTCTGGCTTCGGCGCAGGGCCCGCAGCTGGGCATCCCGCAGATGGTCCAGAGCCGGGGCCAGTTCGGTCGTTACGGCGCGTTGCTGATCGTGTTCATCACCGCGCTGATCTACGTCGGCTTCTTTATTTCCAATATCGTCCTGTCCGGTAAGTCGATCCAGGGCCTGGCACCGTCGGTGTCAATGCCCACCGGCATCCTGATCGGCGCGCTGAGCGCTACCGCCATCGGCGTGATCGGCTATCGGTTCATCCACACCCTCAACCGGATCGGCACCTGGGTGATGGGCGCGGCGCTGTTGGCCGGCTTCAGCATGATCTTCCTGCAAGAGCTACCGGACGACTTCTTCATTCGTGGTGGCTTCGATGCCGCCGGCTGGATCGCCACGTTGTCGCTGGGCATCATCTGGCAAATCAGCTTCTCGCCATACACCTCGGATTACTCGCGCTACCTGCCCAAGGAAATCGGCATCGGCAAACCGTTCTGGGCCACCTACTTCGGTGCCAGCCTGGGCACTATCGCCTCGTTCAGCTTCGGCATGGTCGCGGCGCTGGCCACCCCGCAAGGCACCGAAGCCATGGCGGCGGTCAAGCAATCCACCGGCTGGCTGGGGCCGATCCTGATGGTGCTGTTTCTGCTCAACATCATCAGCCACAACGCCTTGAATCTGTATGGCGCGGTGCTGTCCATCGTCACCTCGATCCAGACCTTCGCTGCGCAGTGGACGCCGAGCATCAAGCTGCGCGTGGTGTTGTCGACGATCATTCTGGTGGGTTGCTGCCTGGTGGCGGTCAGCGCCTCGGGCGACTTTATCAGCAAGTTCATCGGCCTGATCCTGGCACTGCTGATCGTGCTGGTGCCGTGGGCGGCGATCAACATCATCGACTTCTACCTGATCAAGCGCGGCGTGTACGAGATCGAGTCGATCTTTCGCAACGACGGCGGCATCTATGGGCGCTTCAACCCCCACGCGATCATCGCTTACGCCATCGGCATCCTGGTGCAACTGCCATTCGCCAACACCTCGCTGTACGTCGGCCCGTATGCCAACTACATCGAAGGCGCCGACCTGTCGTGGCTGGTCGGTCTGCTGGTCACTGCGCCGCTGTATTACTGCCTGGCCACGCGCAGTAAAAAAGAAGCCAGTCGGGCTGCACGGTTGCGCTACAACGACTGAGTGGATCATCCCGCCCAAGGGCGCCCCGGCCGTGTTGCCGGGACTCGGGAATGGGTCGTGCAGCCACTGTATGCCCCCGGTGGGAGCGACCTTGCTCGCGAAGACGGCGGCACATTCGCTACAAATGCTGTGACTTTAACGGCCTCTTCACGAGCAAGCTCGTTCCCACAGAGGTTTGCGGCGCTTAATTGAACAGTATTGGCTTTAGCCCCGAAGCTTTAAGCCCTGAAGTTTTCAGGGCCCTTCGCGGATAAATCCGCTCCTGCAAACCGTCGGGATCAGAACTGGCCTTTGAGACTCAGCACGAAGTTGCGCGGCTCACCATACAGGTTGCCGTAGCCACTGGACGAGACGGTGCTGTAATAGGTCTTGTCGAACAGGTTGTTGCCGTTCAGGGCCAGCGTCCAGTGCTCGTCGAGCTTGTAGGCCGCGCGCGCTGAGTAGATCGTATAGCCGCCTTCGACGTAGGAGTAGTCCAGCGACTGTGTGCCACCCAGCGGCACGACGCTGCCGGCCTCGCTTTGCGCGCTCTGGGCCAGGACCCCGGCGCCGATGCTGAGTTTCGGCAGGCTCTGCAAGCGGTAGTCGCTCCACAGCTTGAACAGGTGCCGTGGGGTGTGGCTGCTGAAACGCGCGTCGCCTTCGCGCTTGTTCTCGTTGGCGTTGTAGGTGTAGCCCATGGCGACCTGCAAGCCCGGCAGCACTTCGCCGTTGAGTTCCACTTCAAAGCCCTGGCTCAACTGGTAGCCATTACCGATGTAGCAGCACGAGGTCACGCTGCCCCACTGGCGTGGGTAGCTGGTGTCTTGCTGGCCTTCGCCTTTCTTCTCGATGCGGTACAGGGCGAAGCTGCCAAGCAGTTTGCCGTCGGCCATTTCGCTCTTGATGCCGATCTCGTAGTTGGTGCCGGTCATGGGCTCCAGCGCCTTGCTGCCCGGCGGCGGGCCTTGCAGCAGGGTGGACTGGGTCTTGTAGATTTCGGCATGGCTGGCGTACAGGCTGACGCTCGGGGTCAGTTCGTAGACGATGCCGTAATAAGGAACGAACTGGCTGTCGACGTCCAGCGACGACAGTTTCTGGCCGGTGGCGCCGACGTACTCGGTGTCTTCCTTGAGGGTGTAGCGGCCGCCGACGATCAGCGATAACTCGTCGGTCGGGCGAATCCGCAGCGAGGTGTACGAACCCACCTTGCGGATGTCGGTCGAGGTGTCCGGGAAGCTCTCGGCGGTCGGGAAGTAGGCCGGCAGGGTCGGCGCAAAAATCGTGTCTGAGTACAGGTAGTTCCAGTAGCTGCCGCCGCGGCTTTTGATCTTGGTTGCATCGATACCGACGGTCAGGTCGTGGCTATGGCCCAGCAGCTCGAAAGAGCCCTGCAGGTTGAGATCGAAGGTGGTCTGGGTATTGCGGTAGCTGTGCTGGTTGTTCCACCAGTCGCCGCCGGTGCCGGTGGCGCGATCGATGGGGTTTTCCAGCTCGACCACGTTCTGGTCGTTCTGGTTGATGTTGTGGCGCAGGTTGGCCACCGCCTTCCAGTAGTCGCTCAGTTGCTGGTCGAGGCGCACGAACAGCGTGGTGTTCTCGATATCGTTCCAGCTCCAGGGCGTGGTCATGTTGGTGCGCCGCGACAGGCCCAGGTCGCCGCCGTCGGCGTAGCGGCCGATGGTGTTGCGCACGCCATTGAGGTCATCGCGCTGATGGCTGAAACCGGCCAGCAGCAGGGTGTCGTCGGTGGCATCGAATTCGAACGAGGCGTAGTTGAGGTTGCGCTTCTTGTGGTCGTAGTTGACGAAGTTGCGCTTGTCTTCCAGTGCCGCGACATAGCGGCCACGCAGGCGGCCGTCCAGGCCCAAGGGGCCGGTGACGTCAATCTCGCCACGGTAGTTGTCCCAACTGCCCGCCGAGGTCTGCAGCTTGACCTGGTTGTAGGCCAGCGGCCGCTTGTACATCAGGTTCAGCACCCCGCCCGGCTCACCGCCACCGTACAGGCCATCGGCGCCGCGCAGCACGCCGACGCTGTCGAACTGCGCCAGGTCTTCATAACGGGCGCTGTCGAGCAGGGTAGAGGTCGCGCCACCCTGATAGCGCACGTCATTGATCGCGAAACCACGGGACAGGTAGGTGTTCTTCGCCCAGGCCTCCTGGCGCGAGATGCCGGTCATCTGGTTCATCACCTGATCCATGCTCTTGAGCTGCTGGTCTTCCAGGCGCTGGCTGGTGATTACTGTCACCGACTGGGCGATGTCCTTGAGCTTTTGCGCACTTTTGCCGCCCATGGCGGTGGTGCCGGGCGCATAGCTGCCGGTGTTCTCGGTGCTTTCACCCAGGGCCTGGCCCTCGATGTTGGTGGCCGCCAGCTCCACGCCCGAAGCGCTGTCATGAGTGTCGACTGGCAGTGTTTCGGCCTGTAGCGGGCCGTGCAGCAGCATGCTGCTCAGGGCCAGGCAGACAGGTGCAGGGACGTACGCTGGAAGGAGCGGGGAGGGAGCATGGAGAGATCCGAATGTGAGTGCTAATTGTTTTCGGATGCGAATTATTTACATTTGAATTGCTTTTACAAGTGCCTCCTAACGAATTTTTTACAAAATGTTTTTCCTTTAACGTAATACCACCCCTACTTGTTGGCCTCAATTAATCAGACCGGGAAACCTCGGCGGGCAGTTCCTGCCCGCCAAGGGTCGCGGGTAATCAGCTAATGTCGGCGATCATGCGCCGTTGTTGGCGCTTGTCGGGGCCTTGGCAATGACCTTGATTTCAAAGTCGAACCCGTACAACCAGGTCACACCAACAGCGGTGATGGTCGGGTAGGGCGCCTCGCCCCAGTATTCGGGCACCACCTGCCAGATGGTTTCGAAGGTCGATTGCGGATCGACCATGAACACGGTGACATCCACCACGTCCTCGAAGCTGCCACCTGCGGCCTCAAGAATCGCATTGAGGTTGTCAAAGGCGCGGCGCACCTGATTCTGCAAACCGGGTTGCGGCGAGCCGTCTTCACGGCTGCCGACCTGGCCGGACACGAACAGAAAACCGTTGGAACGAACCGCCGGCGAGTAGCGATTGCGCTCATAAAGGGCCTGGCGGCCAGCGGGGAAAACAACGTCACGTTGGGTCATGGGAAACTCCTGGGGATGAGCCGGAAAGCGATGTGCTGAAGGCCACTTTAGGTGGCGCCCCGGTGCGGATAAACTCGCAAACTCACCCATCACTGTTTGTAAATCGCAAACAATCAGGAGCGCTGATGGACCGTTTCGACGCGATGCTGGCCTTTGCCCGCGTAGTGGAAACCGGCAGCTTCACCAAGGCTGCCGACACCCTGCACCTGAGCAAGACCAGCGTGACCCAACTGATCCAGCAGCTTGAGGCGCGCTTGCGGGTGCGCTTGCTCAACCGCACCACGCGCAAGGTCAATGTCACCGCCGATGGCGCGGCCTATTACGAGCGCGTGGTGCGGCTGCTGGCCGATATGGACGATGCCGAAACCAGCCTGTCGAGCGCCGCTGCAGTGCCACGTGGACGGCTGCGGATCGATGTGCCCAGCCCGCTGGCGGCCAAGGTGTTGATCCCGGCCTTGCCAGGCTTCTACGCCCGTTACCCGGACATTCAACTGGACATGGGCGTCAGTGATCGCAAGGTCGACCTGATCGACGAAAACGTTGACTGCGTGGTGCGCGGCGGAGAATTGACCGATCAGTCGCTAATCGCGCGACGACTCGCTGACTTGCGGCTGGGCGTCTACGCCGCGCCGGCTTATTTGCAGCGCTTCGGTACCCCGGCGCACCCCCGTGAGCTGGAAGATAGCCGCCACCGGATCGTCGGTTACCTCTGGGCCCGCACCGGTAAACCCTTGCCCTATGCCATGCAGCGGGGCAACGAAAGCCTCAAGGTCCAAGGCCATCACGCGCTGGCGGTCGATGACGGGAATGCCTATCTGGCCGCCGGCCTGGCCGGGCTGGGTATTCTCTGGCTGCCGGAGTACATGGCGACAGCGCATGTGCAAAGCGGTGAGCTGATGCAGCTGTTCAGCGACTGGCAGCTCGACTCGATGCCGATGTACATCGCCTGGCCGCCGAACCGGCACGTCAGTGCCAAGCTGCGGATGTTCATCGAGTGGGTGGTTGAAATTGCGGGGGAGTGGACGCCGCCGGCTTTGAAATGATTTGTGACGCTCTGTTGACTTTGTTTGCCCGGCCCGCGCATGATCGCCGGGCAATCACTGCGCCACGGACTACCAATGCCTACCAGCCTTGACCACTCGCCGCTTTCCCGGGACCTCTGTCTCGCGGCGTGCGTGTGCGTGTCCGTTGCCAATAAATCCAAGAAACAGTCGCTCATTTGACCGGGGCGCGCTGTCCCGTCAGATGGGCTGACAGGACACCAAGGCGCCAGGCAGATACCCTCCCAGCACCCGCTCCCGCACCCTCCTGACGAGACTCGCCGGTCTACTCAAGGAGATTTTGCATGTCAGCTTTTCGTGGTATCTGGGTCGCTCTGGTCACACCCTTTCGTAACGATGAAATTGATTTTCCTGCCCTGCAGCACCTGGCTGGCAAGCTGCTCGACGATGGGGTTCGCGGCCTGGTGGTTTGCGGCACTTCCGGCGAGGCCGCAGCGCTCAGCCATGCCGAGCAACTGGCGGTGCTCGATGCGGTGCTTGAGCGGGTGCCGGCCGATCAGGTCATCATGGGCCTGGCCGGTAATAACCAGCGCGAGTTACTGGCTTTTCAACAGGACATCCAGCAACGGGCGCTGGCTGGCCTGCTGGTCCCGGCGCCGTATTACATTCGTCCGTCCCAAAGCGGGCTGGAGTCGTTCTTCAAGACCGTGGCCGATGCTGCCACGGTGCCGGTGGTGCTTTACGACATTCCTTATCGCACCGGCGTGCGCATCGAGCGCGAGACGATCCGGCGGATCGTGCGCCATCCGCGTATTGCAGCGGTCAAGGATTGTGGCGGCGACCTGGACACCACCACTGTGCTGATCGCCGATGGCAACGCCGAGATTCTCACCGGCGAAGACCTGCAGATCTTCAACAACCTGTGCCTGGGCGGTGCCGGTGCGATCTCGGTGTCAGCGCATATTCGTGCCGATCTGTATGTGCAGATGCAGCGTCAGGTCGACAACGGCGAACTGGCCGCCGCCCGCGCGACCTTCTACCGTCTGCGCGAGTGGATGCAGGCGGCGTTCTGTGAACCGAACCCGGCGCCGGTAAAAGCTGCACTGGCATTGCAAGGTTTGCTGGTGCCTGACTTGCGCGAGCCGATGCAAGGCTGTTCAGTGGCGACGCGGGAGCGTCTGGCTGATGTGCTGGCGCAACTGGATCTCAAGCCGCGGATATAAAACCGGTCAAACAGCTTCAGTCGGGCAGGGCAGCGGTCCTGCTCCTGATCTGTTGCAGGGCTCGCTGGTACACCGGGTGGCAGGGCTCAGGCAGATCCTGCGCCAGCGGTTGCCAGAAAAACTCAAAAACCCGGCCGCCATCGTCTGCGGTGGAAAAGCGCCAGTGCTCCGGCACTGGCCCGGCAGCTTCGCAGCACTGCAAAGACCACAGTTGCCCACCAAAGCCGCAAGACCAGACGCCCAGATCGCATTTGATCCGGGCGCCGGTAAGCCCCGATTCTTCCGCGAGTTCGCGCACGGCCGCCTGGGCTGCTGACTCATCAGGTTCAATACTGCCTTTCACCAGTTGGTAGCCGGCCAGCGGGTGCCGGAAAGCAAGGATCTGCACTTGTTCGCCGTTGCGCCGCAACAGCACCGGGCAAGCCTTGCCCGGCTTGTCCAATAGCATCTCAATGAACGGCGCCTTGCCGGCCAGGTATTCGCCCATACCGGCCGTGTTACTCGCTTCGAGTTCGAGCTTGAGCGCTTGATAACGCTGGCGCAGTACCGCGTCCGCACGCAACAGGTCGCGAAACCGCAGCACCCGTTCAATCTGCGGATGACCGGTTACGCAGATGTGTAATTTGTGAGTGCGCACACCGTCGACATTGCGCCGATAAAAATGATGCCCCGGTGTAAGGTCGCTGCCGCGTACATAGCCGAGCCCGGCCAACACGGCATCACGCTGAGCTTCGTTACAGTGTTCACGGACTTCGATCAGTACGTCGATTTCCGGCTTGGCAGCCAGCCCTTCGACGGCGGTGCTGCCCACATGGTGGGTGGCAACATGCTCAGTACCGAAGGCTGCCGCAATCTGTTCAAGGGTTGCCTTAAACAGCGCTGGCCAGCGATCGTCGTAGGGAGTAATGGTGCTGGTGAGTGCCATGCTGCGTCCTTGTATCGGCGGCCCATAAGAAGCGGGCGCGATAGTAACGGCTCAGCGCGCATGGCGCACCTCTGTTTCAGGCCGCAAAGCCACCATCAATGGTCAGGTTGGCACCGGTGATATAGCCCGCTTCCGGCCCGGCCAGGTAGGCGACAAACCCGGCGATCTCTTCGGCGCTGCCGTAGCGGTCCAGTGCCATCAGGCCCAGCAGGCCTGGCGCCATTTCACCGTTGGCGGGGTTCATGTCGGTGTCCACCGGGCCGGGTTGTACGTTATTGACGGTGATGCCCCGTGACCCCAGATCACGGGCCATGCCTTTGACCAGACCGATAAGCGCCGACTTGCTCATGGCGTAGGTGGCCCCCCCTGCGAAGGGCACGCGCTCGGCATTGGTGCTGCCAATATTGATGATTCGCCCGCCAGTGCCCATATGTTGCAGCGCCGCCTGGCTGGCGACAAACACGCTGCGTACGTTGATCGCCAGGGTGCGGTCGAAGTCGGCCAGCGGCAGCTCTTCGACCGAACCCAAAGCCAGTACACCTGCGTTGTTGACCAGAATGTCGATCCGGCCAAAGGCTTCTGCTGTTTGTGCGACCGCCTCAATCACCGCTTCGGCGTCGGCGCTGTCAGCCTGGATGGCTAGCGCTTTGCCGCCAGCGGCAATGATTTCGTCCTCCAGCGCCTGGGCTTTGCTGGCCGAGCTGACGTAGGTGAAGGCGACGCTGGCGCCCTCGGCGGCGAGGCGTTTGACGATGGCTGCGCCGATGCCGCGTGAGCCGCCTTGAACCAGAGCGACTTTGCCGGCGATTGAAGGGCAATGAGTCATGGTTGTTCTCCTGAAAGGGTCAGGGCGATGCGCCCCGCAGTGAGTCAAGTATTGCGGGTGAATTACCAGCCCGGTAGACCATTAATCGCATGCTCTGAGTAAACCAGAAGTTTATGATCAGGCCGTGTTTGTCTTCTGCAAGGATCGGCCATGGAAACCTTTGGCAGCATCGAGAGCTTTATCCGGAGTGCCGAAGCCGGCAGTTTCGCCGAGGCCGCGCGGCGGCTGGGGCTCACTTCCGCCGCGGTGGGCAAAAATGTCGCTGGGCTGGAAGCGCGGCTGGGCGTGCGGCTGTTTCTGCGCAGCACCCGCCGACTGACCCTGACCGAAGCAGGGCGACGCTTTCTTGATGAGGTCGGTGGCAGTTTTGGTGTGATCCAGAATGCCGTGGCCAACCTGGCCAGCGCCGAAGGCCAGCCCGCCGGTACGCTCAAAGTGAGCATGGGCCTGATGTTTGGGCGGCTTTATGTGCTGCCGCTGCTGGGTGAGTTTTTGCAGCAGTACCCGGCGATCGTCGCGGATTGGCATTTCGATAACCGTCAGGTCGACCTGATCGGCCAGGGCTTCGATGCCGCCATCGGTGGTGGCTTCGAACTGCCGCCTGGTGTGGTGGCGCGCAAGCTGGGGCCGGCGCATCGCATCCTGGTCGCCGCCCCGGAGTATCTGCGCCAGAACCCGGTCGAACACCCGGATGATCTTGAAAACGCCGCCGGCATCCTGATTCGCTCGCCACAGACTGGCCGGGTACGCAGTTGGCCGCTGACTCACCGCGATCAGGAGCAATGCCCGCTACGCCTGAAGCCGCGCATGACCCTGAGCGATTCCGAAGCCGCCTGCGCCGCCGCCGAGCAGGGCCTTGGCATCGCGCTGGTGAGCCTGCCGTTTGCCTTGCCGTACCTGGAACGTCAGCGTCTGGTACGGGTACTGCCAGACTGGTATGTCGACGATGGCAATATTTCCCTGTACTACGCCGAGCACAAACTGTTGCCGGGCAAGACCCGCGCGTTCGTCGATTTTCTGCTGGAGCGGTTCAAGGCGCAGGGGCTGGCGCAGCGGTTCAGCGCCGTTTGAGGCCGTGACCATCGGGGCGCGACAAGCCCCGCCGTTCAGGGTGGGGAAGGAGTGCCACAGAGCAAGCGCTTGAGCGGCAGCTCAGCTAGCTCCCGCAGGTTAACTACAAGGCCGCTGCACCACGAGCAGGCAGGCTGCGCAATAAGCGTGCGACTGGTCCGTGCAGAAACTCCAAAAATCCCCTTTCTATAAAGATAAGTTCATGAAATTAAAGCGTTTATAAGAACTGGCATTAGCGTTGCAATACAGATCCCAACTTGGATACAAGATGGAATCTCAGCATATGTCCCAGGCTTCTGCGCTTTACACCTTGGCTGATTGGCAACAGGCCTATCGCGACGCTCTGCAACCCGGCGCCTTGCTGCATGAGCTGCGCAACCGCTTGAGTGAAGACGACACGGCGTGGATCAGCCGGGTCAGTGCCGAACAGCTCGATGCGCAACTCGATCAGTTGCAGGCCCGGCTGGAGGCCGCGGGTGGGGATCGTAGTGCGCTGCCGTTGTACGGCGTGCCGTTCGCCATCAAGGACAACATCGATGCGGCCGGTTGGCCGACCACCGCCGCGTGCCCAGAGTTTGCCTATGCTGCGCAAACCGATGCCACGGTTGTGGCGCGGTTGCGCGCTGCCGGTGCGGTGTTGATGGGCAAGACCAATCTGGATCAGTTTGCCACCGGTCTGGTCGGCACCCGTTCGCCCTATGGCGCGGTGCCCAACAGTTTTGATCCGGACTACGTCAGCGGTGGTTCGAGCTCGGGCTCTGCCAGCGTGGTTGCCCGTGGCCTGGTGGCGTTTTCGCTGGGGACCGACACCGCAGGTTCTGGTCGGGTGCCGGCGGGCTTCAATAACATTGTCGGTCTCAAACCGACCAAGGGCCTGCTGCCCAACACCGGTTTGGTGCCGGCTTGCCGCACTGTCGACTGCATTTCGATCTTTGCCCTGACCGTCGATGACGCCGAAACCGTGCTCAAACTGGCCAGCGGTTATGACGCCGCCGACCCTTACAGCCGGCACAACCCCAACAGCGCGCCCGTCGCAATCGGCGCCAGGCCCAAGCTGGCAGTCCCGGCAACCCTGGAGTTCTTTAGCGACGAGCAGAGCAGGATGCAGTTTCAGCAAGCGCTGGACGGCCTGCGCCAGCTGGGCGCCGAAATCAGCGAAATCGACTTCAGCCCATTTAGCCGGTTGGCCGAGCAGTTGTATCTGGGCCCTTGGGTGGCTGAGCGAACCGTCGCGGTTGAAGGCGTGGATCCTGCGGCAATCGACCCGGTGGTACGCGGTATTGTCGAGGGCGGCAAACGCTACAGTGCCTGCGACGCCTACAAGGCTGAGTACCTGCGCGCCGAGCTGTCGCGGCAGATCAATGACAGCCTGGCCGGCTTCGATGCGCTGGTGGTTCCGACCGCGCCGACCATCCGCCGGATCGCCGAGATGGCCGAAGAGCCGGTGCTGTTCAACAGCCAGTTCGGCACCTACACCAACTTCACCAACCTGGCCGACCTCTCGGCGCTGGCCCTGCCTGCCGGGCTGCGCGATGACGGCTTGCCGGCCGGTATCACCTTGCTGGCGCCGGCCTGGCACGACCTGGCGCTGGTCAGCCTGGGCAAGCGCTGGCAGCAGGCCCAAGACCTTACCTTGGGCGCCACTGGCGCTGCGAAGCCTGCGCCTGCACCAGCCCTGCAAGCGCCGGGCTGTGTGCGTCTGGCAGTGGTCGGTGCGCACCTGACCGGCATGCCGCTGAACTTCCAGCTCACCCAGCGCAACGCGGTGCTGGTCGAGCAGACCCTGACCGCCAGCGATTACCGGCTGTATGCGTTGCCCGGCACCGTGCCGCCCAAGCCTGGGCTGGCGCGGGCCGAGCAGGGGGCGTCGATCATCGTTGAGCTGTGGGACATCCCGCTGGCGCGCTTTGGCGAGTTCGTCGCCGAAATTCCGCCGCCGCTGGGCATTGGCAACCTGCAACTGGCTGATGGCCGTTGGGTCAAGGGCTTCATCTGCGAACCGCTGGCGCTGCACAGCGCTACCGACATTACCGAACTCGGCGGATGGCGGGCATTCATTGCCAGCCGCAACAGCACACCCACCCCCAACGTCTGAGGCGCCTGTCATGTTCAATACCGTATTGATCGCCAACCGTGGCGAAATCGCTGTACGTGCCATCCGCACCCTCAAGCGTCTGGGCATCAAGAGCGTGGCGGTGTACGCCGATGCCGACCGCAATGCGGCGCATGTGCGCGACGCCGATGTGGCGATTGCCTTGGGCGGCGACAAACCTGCCGACAGCTACCTGCGTATCGACAAGATTCTCGCCGCCGCCAAGCAAACCGGTGCCCAGGCGATCTATCCGGGTTACGGTTTTCTGTCTGAGAGTGCCGAGTTTGCTGACGCCTGCGAGCAGGCCGGGATTGCCTTTGTCGGCCCGACCGCCGGCCAGATCCGTGAGTTTGGCCTCAAGCACCGTGCCCGTGAGCTGGCCGGCCAAGCCCAGGTGCCGATGGCCCCCGGCACCGGTCTGCTCGACAGCCTGCAGCAGGCGGTGCAGGCGGCGGAGCAGATCGGTTACCCGGTAATGCTCAAGACCACTGCCGGCGGCGGTGGTATTGGCCTGACTCGCTGTGCTGATGAGCCAGCGCTGCGCAGCGCCTATGACAGCGTCAAACGCATGGGCGAGCAGTTTTTCAGTGATGCTGGGGTGTTCCTTGAGCGCTTCGTCGATAAGGCCCGGCATGTCGAAGTGCAGATTTTTGGTGATGGTCAGGGGCAGGTGGTGGCCCTCGGCGAGCGCGATTGCTCGCTGCAACGGCGCAACCAGAAAGTGGTGGAAGAGACCCCCGCGCCCAACTTGCCCCAGGCCACCCGCGAGCGCCTGCATGCCGCCGCCGTGCAACTGGGGCAGTCAGTGGCTTATCGCAGTGCCGGCACCGTAGAGTTCATTTATGACCCTGCGCGGGACGATTTCTACTTTCTGGAGGTCAACACCCGCCTGCAGGTCGAGCACCCGATCACCGAGATGGTCACCGGCCTTGACCTGATCGAATGCATGCTGCAAGTCGCCGCCGGCAGCCCGCTGGATTGGGCAGCGCTGCGACGCGCCCCGCAAGGCGCAGCCATTGAAGTGCGGCTGTACGCCGAAGACCCGCTGAAGAACTTTCAGCCGAGCCCCGGTGTATTGACCGACGTGTACTTTCCGGACGATGTGCGGGTCGATGGCTGGGTCAGCACCGGCAGTGAAGTGTCGGCGTTCTATGACCCGATGATTGCCAAGCTGATCGTCAGGGGCGAGGACCGCGCCGATGCCATGGCGCGGATGCAAGCTGCACTGGCCGCGACCCGGCTGCACGGCATTGCCAGCAACCTCGACTATCTGCGCCAGGTGGTGGCCGACCCGCGGTTTGCCCGTGGTGATGTCTGGACCCGGCTGCTCGACGATTTCACTTTCAAGGCCAGTGTCATTGAAGTGCTGGAGCCGGGCACCTATTCCAGTGTTCAGGACTATCCAGGGCGGCTGGGCTACTGGGACATTGGCGTGCCGCCGTCAGGGCCCATGGACGATCAGGCGTTTCGCCTGGCCAACCGGATTGTCGGCAACCATGTCAGTGCCGCGGCGCTGGAGTTCACTCTGCAAGGGCCGACCTTGCGCTTTCACAGCGCAGCCCTGATCGCCCTGACCGGTGCCGATTGCCCGGCGACGCTGGACGGCGAGCTGGTCGCCTACTGGCAGCCGGTTTCCGTACAGGCCGGCCAGGTGCTCAAGCTTGGGCGTGCGCAATCGGGTTGCCGCACGTATCTGGCCGTGCGCAACGGTCTGGATGTACCGCTGTATCTGGGCAGCCGCTCGACCTTCGCGCTGGGCCAGTTCGGCGGGCATGCCGGGCGCACGTTGCGCACCGCCGACATGCTGGCCATCTCGCAGCCGGAACTGGCCGCCTGCACCATCCCGGCGCCGATCAGCGCGCCGCAGGCAGTGCATGCCAGCCTGATTCCGCACTACGGCAATGAGTGGGAAATCGGCGTGCTGTACGGCCCGCACGGGGCGCCGGATTTCTTTACCGCAGACTCCATCGAGGCGTTCTTCGCCGCCGAGTGGGAGGTGCATTACAACTCCAACCGCCTTGGCGTGCGGCTGTCCGGTCCCAAGCCCGACTGGGCGCGCAGCGATGGCGGCGAGGCGGGCCTGCACCCCTCTAACGTGCATGACTGCGAGTACGCGATCGGCGCGATCAACTTCACCGGTGACTTCCCGGTGATCCTCACCAAGGATGGCCCGAGCCTGGGCGGGTTTGTCTGCCCGGTGACCATCGCCAAGGCCGAGCTGTGGAAGATCGGCCAGGTCAAACCCGGCGACAAACTGCGCTTCAAACCCATCGGTTTTCAGCAGGCGCAGAGCCTGGAGCAGGCACAACTGGGCAGCCTCGAAGCCCTGGCCGCGATCAGCGCCGTGCCGTTGCCAGCCCCGGCCCTGCAACCGGCCGACACCGCGTCGGCGACCATTCTCGCCGAGCTGCCGGCCAGCGGCTCACGGCCACGGGCGGTGTATCGCCAGGCCGGTGATGCCTACATCCTGCTCGAATACGGCGACAACGTGCTGGACCTGGCGCTGCGGCTGCGCGTGCACCTGTTGATGGAAGCCCTCAAGGCCCGGCCGCTCAAGGGCCTGGAAGAGCTGGCGCCCGGCGTACGCTCGCTGCAACTGCGCTATGACAGCCGCGTGCTGCACCAGAAGAGCCTGCTGGAGCACCTGCTGATGCTCGAAGAGGGGCTGGGCGATGTCTCGCAGCTCAAGGTGCCGACCCGGATCATTCATCTGCCGATGGCCTTCGAAGACAGCGCGACCCTCGGCGCCGTCCAGCGCTACCGCGAGACGGTGCGCAGTGAAGCACCGTGGTTACCGAATAACGTGGACTTCTTGCAGCGCATCAATGGCCTGGACAGCCGCGAGCAGGTGCGTGACATCCTGTTCCAGGCCAGCTACCTGATTCTGGGGCTGGGCGACGTGTACCTCGACGCCCCCTGTGCGGTGCCGCTGGACCCGCGCCACCGGTTGCTCAGCTCCAAGTACAACCCGGCGCGGACCTTCACCGCCGAGGGCACGGTGGGCATCGGCGGCATGTACATGTGCATCTACGGCATGGACTCGCCCGGCGGCTATCAGCTGGTGGGCCGTACCCTGCCGATCTGGAACAAGTACGTGAAGAACCCGCAGTTCGCCAACGGCCAGCCATGGTTGCTGCACTTCTTTGACCAGGTGCGTTTCTACCCGGTCAGCGAAGCTGAACTCAATGAACAGCGCGAGGCGTTTCGTGAAGGCCGTGGCCAGATCCGCATCGAGCACAGCGAATTCGACTTCGCCGAGTACCAGCGCTTGCTGGCCGACAACGCCGAGAGCATTGCCGAGTTCCAGAGCCGGCAGAAGGCGGCGTTCGACAGCGAGGCGCAGCTGTGGCACGACGATGAGCCGCCGGTACTCCGAGCGGCGGCCGACAGCGAGGCTGATGCGCAGGACTATGAAGGCCATCTGGTCAGCGCCGAAATGTGCGGCAGTGTCTGGAAGGTGTTGGTCGAGCCGGGTCAGCACGTCGAGGCCGGTACGCCCCTGCTGGTGGTCGAGGCGATGAAGATGGAGCTGTCGGTGATCGCACCGGTGTCCGGAGTGGTCAAGGCCGTGCGTTGCCAGCCCGGCAAGGCGATCACGCCGGGCGATGCGCTGGTGTGGCTGGAACCGGGTGAGGCGGCCTGACATGCAACTGTCCAGCACCGTCATGCGCAGCAAGGAACGCCCGGAGAATCTGGCCGAGCGGATCTATGCGCAGCTCAAGGACGACATCTTCGAGTTTCGCCTGCTGCCGGGTGACCGCTTTTCCGAAGGCGAAGTCGCCGAGCGCATGGCGGTCAGCCGCACCCCGGTGCGCCAGGCGCTGTATCGCCTGGAGCGCGAAGGTTACCTGGAGGTGTATTTCCGCAGCGGCTGGCAGGTGCGGCCATTTGATTTCGAGCATTTCGAAGAGCTTTACGATCTGCGCATCGTGCTGGAACTCGAAGCGGTCAAGCGCCTGTGTGACTGGCCGCGTGCAGAGCTACCGCCACTGCTGGCGCAACTGGCCGAGACCTGGATGGTCGCGGCCGATCAGCGCCTGACTGACGGCAGCGCCGTGTCGCGGCTGGACGAGCAGTTTCACTGCCACTTGCTGGAGGCGGCCGGCAATCGCGAGATGGCGCGGATTCATGCCCAGGTCAGCGAGAAAATTCGCATCATTCGCCGGCTGGATTTCACCCAGGGGCCGCGCATCGAGCTGACCTATCAGGAACATGCACTGATTCTGGAGGCGATCCTCAAGCGCCGCTGCGAGCAGGCACAGTCGTTATTGAAGACCCACATAGAGGTCAGCAAGGCCGAGGTCCGCAAGGTCACTCTGCATATGTTGCACACCGCCCGCCAGCGTTCGCTGGCGGCAGGTAGCAAGCAAGAACATTTCGCGTCTGCCCACCACAAGCCAACTGTTGACTCAACAATATGATGGGGGATTCATCCATGCGTCGTCGTAGCCTGATCAAAGCCTTTACCTTGTCTGCATCCATTGCCGCCATGGGCCTGAGCTGGACTGTACAAGCCGCCGAAACCATCAAGGTCGGTATCCTGCATTCGTTGTCCGGAACCATGGCGATCTCCGAGACCTCGCTCAAGGACATGGCCCTGATGACCATCGACGAGATCAACGCCAAAGGCGGTGTCAACGGCAAGCAACTCGAAGCCGTGGTCGTCGACCCGGCCTCGAACTGGCCGCTGTTCGCCGAGAAGGGCCGCCAGTTGCTGACCCAGGACAAGGTCGCGGTGGTGTTCGGCTGCTGGACCTCGGTGTCGCGCAAATCGGTGTTGCCGGTGTTCGAGGAACTCAACGGGTTGTTGTTCTACCCGGTGCAATACGAAGGCGAAGAAATGTCGCCCAACGTGTTCTACACCGGTGCCGCGCCAAACCAACAGGCGATTCCGGCAGTCGAGTACCTGATGAGCGAAGACGGCGGGGCGGCCAAGCGTTACTTCCTGCTCGGCACCGACTACGTCTACCCGCGCACCACCAACAAGATTCTGCGCGCTTTCCTGCATTCCAAAGGCGTCAAAGACAGCGACATCGAAGAGGTCTACACCCCGTTCGGCCACAGCGATTACCAGACCATTGTCGCCAACATCAAGAAGTTCTCCGCCGGCGGCAAGACCGCCGTGATCTCCACGGTCAACGGCGACTCCAACGTGCCGTTCTACAAAGAACTGGCCAACCAGGGCCTGAAAGCCACCGACGTGCCGGTGGTGGCGTTCTCGGTGGGCGAAGAAGAGCTGCGCGGCATCGATACCAAACCGCTGGTTGGCCATCTGGCAGCCTGGAACTACTTCCAGTCGGTTGATAACCCGGTGAACAAGAAGTTTGTCGCCGACTGGCAGGCCTACGCGAAGAAGAAAAACCTGCCGGGCGCCGACAAAGCGGTGACCAACGACCCGATGGAAGCCACCTACGTGGGTATTCACATGTGGGCACAGGCGGTGGAAAAGGCCAAATCCACCGATGTCGACAAGGTGCGTGAAGCCATGGCCGGGCAGACCTTCGCTGCGCCGTCGGGCTTCACCCTGACCATGGACAAGACCAACCACCACCTGCACAAGCCGGTGATGATCGGCGAGGTCGAGGATAACGGCCAGTTCAGTGTGGTCTGGCAAACCCAGGAGCCGATCCGCGCCCAGCCATGGAGCCCGTACATTCCCGGCAACGACAAGAAGCCTGACCACGCGGTGAAGAGCAACTGATAAACGCCGGTACTTGTGGGAGCGACCTCGGTCGCGAAGCTTTCAAGGCTTCGCCGCTAAAGCGGCTCCTACACAGCCCTGTCCAATCTACAGGTCACTTATCATGCCCAACTTCTTTCACCGCTTGATGCTGATCTGTGCACTGCTGCTGCCCTTGGGCGCGCAGGCCGGGGAGGCCGACGACTTTGTTGCCGGCAACTCCGCCGCGCAGGCAGACCTGCTCGAAGCCTGGTCAGTGCAACCGCTCGGTGAGCGACTGCCCTGGCTTGAAGCCTTGCGTGACGGCCGGGTGGCGGCCGACAGCAGCAAGCGCGCATTTATCGACAACGACGGCCAGTACAGCGCCGTGGACGGCGGTCCGGCAGCGGCCGACGAGCCGCGTAAACTGCGCCTGAACAATCGCCTGCGCGGGCTGGTCGACACCGCGCTGGCCAGTCATCAACTGATGAGTAACGATGCCGCAGTGCGGCTGGCCGCTGCGCAGCATCTGCAACGCAATGCCCGGCCTGCGCAGCTGGCGTTGCTCAGCCAGAGCCTGACCCGCGAGTCCGACAGCCAGGTATGGAACGCCCTGAACCTGGCGCTGGCCAACCTGCAATTGACCGACAGCAGCCCCACCGTGCGGCTGGCGGCGGTGCGGCTGTTGGGCGAAACCGGTGAGCCGCTGGCGCGCACCCGGCTTGAGGCGCTGCTGGAACCGGGCGTGGAGCCCGACGCCAGCGTACGCATTGCCGCGCAGACCAGCCTGGCGCAGGTCAAGCGCAAGCTGTTGATGGGCGACCTGCTTGGCCAGGCGTTTACCGGGTTGTCGCTGGGTTCGATCCTGCTACTGGCCGCATTGGGCCTGGCGATCACCTTCGGTTTGTTGGGGGTGATCAACATGGCCCACGGCGAGATGCTCATGCTCGGTGCCTATACCACCTACTGTGTGCAGGTGCTGTTCCAGCAGTACGCGCCCGATGCGCTGGCGTATTACCCGTTGCTGGCACTGCCAGCGGCCTTCTGTGTCACGGCGTTGATCGGCATGGCTCTGGAGCGCACGGTGATCCGTCATCTGTATGGCCGCCCGCTGGAAACCCTGCTGGCGACCTGGGGCATCAGCCTGATGCTGATCCAGGCGGTACGTCTGATTTTCGGCGCGCAGAACGTCGAAGTTGCCAACCCCGGCTGGCTGTCGGGCGGGATTCAGGTGTTGCCCAATCTGGTGCTGCCGTACAACCGGATCGTGATCATCGGCTTTGCGCTGTGCGTGGTCGCGCTGACCTGGCTGTTGCTGAACAAGACCCGGCTGGGCCTGAACGTGCGCGCCGTGACCCAGAATCGCAACATGGCGGCCTGCTGCGGCGTGCCCACCGGGCGGGTGGACATGCTCGCCTTTGGCCTGGGCTCGGGAATCGCAGGGCTCGGCGGCGTGGCGCTCAGCCAGATCGGTAACGTCGGTCCGGACCTGGGCCAGGGCTACATCATCGACTCGTTCCTGGTGGTGGTGCTTGGCGGGGTCGGGCAACTGGCTGGCAGTGTCAGCGCCGCGTTTGGCCTGGGTGTGCTCAACAAGATTCTCGAACCGCAGATTGGCGCCGTGCTGGGCAAGATCCTGATTCTGGCGCTGATCATTCTGTTTATCCAGAAGCGTCCGCAAGGCCTCTTCGCGCTCAAGGGAAGGGTGATCGACTGATGAACCAGCCATTGATGATGACCGCCGCGCAGAAGGCCGGCCCGAAACTCACCCGGCTGATCGGCGGCGTGCTGCTGGCGGTGCTGCTGGCCATGCCGCTGCTGTCGCTATTGCCTGCCGAACACCCGTTGCAGGTTTCGGCTTACACCCTGACCCTGGTCGGCAAGATCCTTTGCTACGCCATCGTCGCTCTGGCGCTGGACCTGGTGTGGGGGTATGCAGGAATGCTGTCGCTGGGCCACGGATTGTTCTTCGCGCTGGGCGGCTACGCGATGGGCATGTATTTGATGCGCGAAGCGGCCGGTGATGGCCTGCCGGCGTTCATGACCTTCTTGTCATGGACCGAACTGCCCTGGTACTGGGCCGGCACCGATAACTTTCTCTGGGCCCTGTGCCTGGTGGTTCTGGCCCCCGGCCTGTTGGCATTGGTGTTCGGTTTCTTCGCCTTTCGTTCGCGGATCAAGGGCGTGTACTTCTCGATCATGACCCAGGCGCTGACCTTCGCCGGCATGCTGCTGTTTTTTCGTAACGAGACCGGCTTTGGCGGCAATAACGGCTTTACCAGCTTTCGCAGCATCCTGGGTTTTTCGATCAGCGCGCCGGGCACCCGTGCGGTGCTGTTCCTGGCCACCGTGTTGCTGCTGGCCGGCTGCCTGTATGTGGGCTGGCGGCTGGCGCAGAGCAAGTTTGGCCGGGTGCTGACCGCGCTGCGCGATGCGGAAAACCGGCTGATGTTCTGCGGCTACGACCCGCGCGGCTTCAAGCTGTTCATCTGGGTGCTCAGCGCGGTGATGTGCGGGCTGGCCGGGGCCTTGTACGTGCCGCAAGTGGGGATCATCAACCCCAGCGAAATGTCACCGACCAACTCCATCGAAGCGGCGGTGTGGGTGGCATTGGGCGGGCGCGGCACCCTGATCGGGCCGCTGCTCGGTGCCGGGCTGGTCAACGGCATGAAGAGCTGGTTCACCGTAGCCTTCCCGGAATACTGGCTGTTCTGCCTGGGCGCGCTGTTCATCGTCGTCACCCTGTACCTGCCCAAGGGCGTGATCGGTCTGCTGAAGAAAAGGAGCGAATCATGATTGCCAGCCACGCAAACCCGGCCTTCATGCTGGAGCCGATTCTTGACCCCAACAGCGACGCCGGCACTGGCCGTGACGCGCTGGGTCTGGGTAACAGTGCCGGCCCCGGCCTCAATACCCGGCACGGTACGATCCTGACCCTGGAAGACATCAGCGTCAGCTTCGATGGCTTCAAGGCGCTGAATAATCTCAACCTGTACATCGGGGTCGGTGAACTGCGCTGCATCATCGGCCCTAACGGCGCGGGCAAAACCACCTTGATGGACGTCATCACCGGCAAGACCCGACCCGGTCAGGGCACGGCCTGGTTCGGCGAAACTCTGGACCTGACCCGCATGAGCGAGGTGCAGATCGCCCAGGCCGGCATCGGCCGCAAGTTCCAGAAACCCACGGTGTTCGAAGCGCTGAGCGTGTTCGAGAACCTGGAGCTGGCGCTCAAGACCGACAAGTCGGTGTGGGCCAGCCTCAGGGCCCGCCTGAACGGCGAGCAACGCACGCGCATCGACGAGGTGCTGGACACCATTCGCTTGAGTGCGTCACGGGATCGCCCGGCAGGCTTGTTATCGCATGGCCAGAAGCAGTTTCTCGAAATTGGCATGTTGCTGGTCCAGGACCCGCAATTGCTGTTGCTCGATGAACCGGTGGCGGGCATGACCGATGCCGAAACCGAGTTCACTGCCGAGCTGTTCAAGCGCCTGGCCGGCAAACACTCGCTGATGGTGGTCGAGCACGACATGGGCTTTGTCGGTGCGATTGCCGACCACGTCACGGTACTGCATCAGGGCAGCGTGCTGGCCGAAGGCGCGTTGGCCGATGTACAGGCTGACGAGCGGGTGATCGAGGTTTATCTGGGGCGCTGACGCGCCGGCTTCAAGCAGAGACTTGCCGCTGCAATTTCGAGGAATCCACATGCTCCAAGTAAGCGACTTGCATCAATACTACGGCGGCAGCCATATCCTGCGCGGCCTGTCGTTCCAGGCCAACGTCGGCGAAGTGACCTGCCTGCTGGGCCGCAACGGCGTCGGCAAAACCACCCTGCTCAAGGTGCTGATGGGCCTGTTGCCGGCCCGCGAAGGCGCGGTGCAATGGGAGGGGCAGAACATCAACAGCCTCAAACCGCACCAGCGAGTCCAGGCCGGGATTGCCTATGTGCCGCAGGGCCGGGAAATCTTCGCCCGGCTGACGGTCGAGGAAAACCTGTTGATGGGCCTGTCGCGTTTTCCCGGCAGCGAGGCCAAAGAGGTCCCGGCCTTTATCTACGAACTGTTCCCGGTGCTGCTGCAAATGAAGCAGCGCCGTGGCGGCGATTTGTCTGGCGGCCAGCAACAGCAACTGGCCATCGGCCGTGCCCTGGCCAGCCGCCCGCGGCTGCTGATCCTCGACGAGCCCACTGAAGGTATCCAGCCATCAGTGATCAAGGAGATCGGCGCAGTCATCAAGCGCCTGGCCGAGCGGGGCGACATGGCCATTGTGCTGGTCGAGCAGTTCTACGACTTTGCCGCCGAGCTGGCCGACCAGTATCTGGTCATGTCGCGCGGTGAGATTGTCCAGCAGGGCCGGGGCGAGCATATGGAGGCGCAAGGGGTGAGGGGGCTGGTGACCATCTAAATCTTTAGTGTCTGGCCGGTAAAGTCACAGCATTTGCTGCGAATGTACCGCTTTATTTGCTAGCAACCGGAGCGTCGACCGGCTCTTGCGAGCGCCGGGTTGCTATCAACTGGGGGCTTTGCACCGAGGGCACTGCATCCTCAAACCACTGCGGCCAGGAGCTGCGATGCCGGGTCTCGACCGGGATGCAGGCAATCAGCCGGTCGCTCAGCACGTCGGTTTGCTGCACGGTCTTGGCGATGCGGTACTTGATGCTGTGGATGCATTCGCGGTCGCCAAACTCGCAGCGGTTAAGCTTTGTGCCGCCGCAAGGCCCATTGGCCAGGCCTTTGGGGCAAGTCTCGGGGCACACGTAGAGGGTGTCTTGCAGGCGGCAGCGGCCACAGCTATCGCAGCCAACCATAGGGCGTTTGGCACTGCGCTCCAGGCGGTGCAACAGGCGCGCACCACCCGCCGTCGCGCACACTGGCCGCCGCACGGCCCAGCCAAATGCCCGGCTCAGCCAGGTGGTGCGGCTGAATAGCTGGTGATGCAGGGCGTCCATCAGGTGGTAACGCAGCTGCTCTTTGTTGCTGGCCCTGGCCTGCGATTGACCCGGTTGCCAGGTTTCGCCGGCCGGCTGAAAGCTCACCGGTGCCAGCCCTGGCATCTGCCAACTGGCCTGCCAGGCGCTGGACCATTGTTCAAGATCGGTAATCTGCGCCTGCCAGTCGTTGACCGCCTGTTCCAGCGCGTGCATCTGCGTGGCGTCGTGCACGCCAGAGAGCTCCACTCCGGCATAGCCCATCAGTTTCAGACCGACAATCTGCAACCCCAGGCGGCTGATGCTGCGTTGTTGAGCGAACTCCTTCGAAACGGCGGCCTCGGCGTTCACTGTTTCGAGCATCGAGGGGCTGACCACCGTCCCGGCCACATGCTCGAGCATTCTGGACCGGCCTGCCGTCAACGCCATGACACAGGCCAGCATTGGCTTGGGCGAGGGTTGGCGGCGCATCCAGGCCAGGGCTTCGAGATGCTTTTGCGCATCGAAGCCCAGTTGCAGGCTGAGAAAATCCGCACCGGCCTTGAGCTTTTTCTCAGCCTTGAAATACTGCGCGCCGCTTTCTTCTTCGCGGTACTTGAACGGGTTCAGCGCCGCGCCCAGCAGCCAGTGCGGGCGCGCCTGCCGGGCGATCATCAAGGCCGATACCGATTCCAGGTAACGCACCGGCTGCTGGCCCGGCTCATGGCCGGGCAGCCGGTCGCCGGTGACGATGAACAACTGCTCAAGCCCCAGATTGTCGATGCGTTCGAGCTGACCGAGTAGGTCAGCGCGCTCGCGGTCCTTGCCGGAAAAATGCACCAGCGCCGGCACCGGACGCGACAGGCGGCTGTAGGCATCCAGCGGCGTCAGGTCGAAACGGCTGCCGACCCGGTCGGCAATCGTGCCGAGCAACGGCCAGCCGCAGAAATCGCCGCGCTGCATCAGCGTCTCGAACGATTCGAAGCTTTTCGCGGTGGGCTTGGGCACGAATTCGACGAGGCAAACGAAAGGCTGCTCGTTAAGGGCCTGCTTGAGGCTGATCATCATGTCGCTACCGGTAGGTCAAGGCGCTTATTGTCGACTGGTGGCGTGGGTGCCTGTTGTCTGAGAGCGACATGGCGAGAACGGCCAAGCGGCGATTGAGCAGGGGATAAATGCGAATATGAGAAAAACTCTAGTTCATCTCAAATTATATGAGTTTGTCTCAGTCGCTGCGCTTGCCGACAATTGGCCCATCGAATATCTGCACCGAAGGATTGCACCATGGCCCTGGCACATAATCTGGGTTTTCCGCGCTCTGGCCGCGACCATGAACTGAACAAGGCGCGTGAGGCCTTCTGTAACGGCGAGCTCGACGAAGCCGGGTTGCGTGCCAAAGGCCGAGCGTTGCGTAGCGCGCACTGGCAAATGCAAAAGGGGGCCGGCATCGAGCTGTTGCCGGTGGGTGATTTCGCCTGGTACGACCAGGTGCTGAGCCACTCACTGATGTTCGGCGTGGTCGCGCCGCATGTGCGCAGCGAAGGCGAGGTCAGGCCGACGTTGCAGACGCTGTTCAGCATGGCCCGTAACGCCACCGCCGACGACATGAGCCGGTGGTTCGACACCCAGGAGCACTACCGGGTCCCTGAGTTCAGCGCCGATCAAGCGTTTTCCCTGAGCTGGGAGCAGTTGTTCGAAGAAGTCGACGAAGCCCATGCGCTGGGGCATGCGGTCAAACCGGTGGTGATCGGCCCGCTGACTTACCTGTGGCTGGGCAAGGCCAAGGACCAGGCGTTCAACAAACTGGAACTGGTCGACCGCCTGCTGCCGCTGTATGGCCAGATCTTTCAGCGTCTGGCTGCCCAGGGTGTCGAGTGGGTGCAGATCGATGAGCCGATCCTGGTGCTCGACCTGCCGCAGGAGTGGAAAAATGCCTATGAGCGCGTCTACAACCTGCTGCAGCGCGAACCGCTGAAGAAGCTGGTCGCCACTTATTTCGGTGGCCTGGAAGACAACCTTGGCCTGGCCGCCGGATTGCCGGTCGATGGCCTGCACATCGACCTGGCCTGCGCCCCGGCCCGTTACCCGGTGATTCTCGACCGCTTGCCGGCTTACAAGATCCTGTCGCTGGGGCTGGTCGACGCTCGTCAGCCGCAGCGCTGCGATCTGGACCGGGCGCTGGCGCTGTTGCGCCATGCTCACGAAAGGCTTGGTGAACGCCTGTGGGTCGCGCCATCGTGCTCATTGCTGCACGGTCCGGCCGCCGCAGCCGGTGATGGCCTGCCTGATGCCGGACAGCACGGCGGGCTGGCCAGCGCCGTGCAAAAGTGCGCTGAGGTTGCCGTGCTGGCCAAGGCGCTCAACTGGCCAGCGGCTGTCACCGCGACCCCGGCACAGAGCTGCGCGGCCTAAGCGTTGATGTTCGAAGCCCACAGGGTCCGGTGGTTGTGCTGGCTGGAGGTGTCATGAAAACCATCCTGATCATTGGCATCGGTGCCGGCAACCCGGACTACCTCACTGTCCAGGCGGTCAACGCGCTGAATCAAGTGGATGTGTTCTTCCTGATGGATAAAGGCCTGAGCAAGCGCAAGCTCAACCAGCTGCGGCGGGACATCTGCGAGCGTTACATCAAGGACCGTGACTACCGCATGGTCGAAGCGCCGAGCCCGTCACGGGCAGGTGACGCTGAAGATTACCGGCAGAGCGTCGCTGAACTGAATGCGGCCAAACAGTTGACCTTCGAGCGGCTGATTGACGAAGAGCTGCAAGACGGGCAGTGCGGGGCGTTTCTGGTCTGGGGCGATCCGTCGTTGTATGACAGTACGATCCGTATCATCGAGGCCATCAGCCGGAGCGGGCGTCACGCGCTGGATTATCAGGTGATTCCCGGCATCAGCAGCGTCCAGGCCCTGGCCGCACAGCACAAGGTGGCACTCAACAATATCGGTCGCTCGATCGCGATCACCCCCGGGCGGCTTGTGGCCGAAGGCTTTGCCGATAATGTCGACAGTGTGGTGGTGATGCTCGATGCCGGGAATGGCTTGCGCAGCCTGGTTGACCAGGATCTGGAGGTCTACTGGGGCGCTTACCTGGGCACGGAAGATGAAATCCTCGTTTCAGGCAAGCTGCGCGATGTGGCTGAAGACATCGAGCGGCTGCGTGAGCAGGCGAGGGCAGCCAATGGCTGGATCATGGATACCTGCCTGCTCAAACGGCCTGAATGACCGGCCGGGCGGCGATCCGCTTTAGCCGGGAAGCCTTCGCGGCTAAAGCCTCTCCTACGGGATAATGCCGATCAGTTAAGGGCGGCGCGGCCCGGTGGGAGTCGGCTCAGCCGACGAATGCAATGGCGCGTCCACCAACTTAGCGTGAAGCCCGCAAATTCTGCAGTTGCGTAGCAAAACGCTCTCTGGCCCGCGCCGGCAGATCATCTGGCAGACCCGCCTGGCTATTTGCTTCACCCACCTGAATCAGCATGACCATACCCATCGCCAGATGCGGAATGCACTGGATACCGTACAGGCCCGGCACGCTGAAGGTCTGTTCGAACGGCTTGTTCAGCGGGCTTTTGAAGGCTTCGGCGCCCTGCGGCAGCAGGCCCGTCAGGCTGGCCGCGTTATGGCCGCTCTGGGTGGGCAGGAAGCGCACCGTGTCACCGGCAGCGATGTGCAGGTGATCCGGTTCATAGACCATGGCGCCCTCGGCGCCACGGGTGAGCATTTTGACTTCCCAGACTTCTGCTGTCGCTGGCAGTGCGATACCGAGCAGCAGCCAGCAGGCCAAACGTCTCATGGCTGTTCGGCCTTGCCACTGGCAAACGCGCTGGCCAGGGTTTCCAGGCCACGGAACAGGCGCACGCCGGCCTGCATCGCATCAGCGTCGAGGATGATGATGCGGTTGTTTTTTACCGCGTCCATGTTTTTGGTCACCGGGTCTTGGTGGAGAAATTCCAGCTTCTTCTGGAAGTCGTCCGCCGGGAAGCGCCGACGGTCCATGCGCGCGATGATGATCCAGGTCGGGTTGGCCTTGGCCAGGGTTTCCCAGCCCACGGTCGGCCATTCTTCACTGGACTCGACCACGTTGCGCACGCCCAGGGTTTGCAGCATGAAGTCGGCAACACCCTGGCGGCCGGCGACGTAGGGGTCGATTTCCAGGTCGGCGCTGGAGAACCAGAACACCGCACTGGTGTTGCTCAGGTCCTTGCCGGCCAGTTGACGGGTGGCGTTGTCCAGGCGTCCCTTCAGCTCGGCGTTCAACTGCTGGCCACGCTCCTGCACGTCGAAAATCTCGGCCAACTGGCTGACGCTTTTGTAGATGGTATCGATCTGGAAGTTCTGGGTGCGGGTGCCGTCGGCGCCGACCAGGTTGTCCTTGCCCTCACAGTCCGAGGGCAGCAGGTAGGTGGGGATCTTCAGGTCGCTGAATTGCTCACGGGTGCCGACCACGCCCTGTGGGCCGACCATCCACTCGAACTGCACGGTCAGCAGTTGCGGCCGCTTGCCGATTACCGCTTCGAAGCTCGGATCGTTGTCGGCCAGGCGCTCGACCTTGTCATTCAGCGTCTTGAACTCCGGCAGCACATTGTTGAACCACAACGAGGTGCCCACCAGCTTGTCGCCCAGCCCCAGCGAATAAAGAATTTCCGTGCCGGCCTGGCCGATGGTCACGGCGCGCTCGGGAGCCTGGGCGAAAGTCTGTGGCTTGCCACAGTTATCGATGGTCAACGGGTACTGGGTGGTGGCGGCCTGGGCCAGACCGGCAAGGCTGAACGTGGCGGCCAGGGTGATAAGGCGAGCGAGCATGCTGCGGTACTCCTGTCGAAGCTGCACAAAGGCAGGCGCCCGGACAGGCATCGACAAGCCCCATAAGCACAGGGCTGCACCCGGAGCCGGGCGCGGATGTCCATCCCGGACACCCCGCCGGTTGGTTGATTTTTTGCCGGCAGGTCTCCTGACTGGTGCGTCCTGGCCCGGCTCCGGCCTTCCCGGATCGTGTGACCCAGTGGCATCGTGGAGCAGGCTCGGCACCTACAGTTGCGGGGGCAGTTCCGGTTCGCGGGTCAGATGGCCGAGCAACCTGACGAGCGACGGATTCCCTATTAATTCCTGGTGGAAACCGGCGAGCGGCATGGTAGGGCATCGGGCTGCAAAGCGAAAGGTCAGGGCCGGTGCCACGGCGGGTTCCCCGCACGTCTGGCAAGGTGTAGCATCAGCACCGGCCTGATGCTGCCCGCCGCTCGCCCTGCGTCCTCTACCGGCCAGGAAGGTGAAAGCATCGCTATACACACCCAACCCTATCGCTGCTTTCAAGCGTCGAGGCTTGGCAATGCGGGCACCGGACTGCCTCGACCGGAGAGCTGTGATGATCACCATTGAACAGGCCAAACAAATGGCCAGGCGCTTGCGCGCTGCCTTGCCCGATAGCGCGCTGTCGCATAGCGCCGCGCTGGAACTGGTCGCCCAACAGTTGGGTTACAAGGACTGGAATGTTGCGGCAGCGCGGCTGCCCGAGCAGGCTGCACCGGCCGCGATCAGCTTCGCCAAACCAATCCCGATCCTGCGCAGCTTCGACGAAGCCAAGGCGCGGGAGTTCTATCTGGATTTCCTGGGTTTCAGTGTCGAGTTCGAACACCGCTTCGAGCCAGGCCTGCCGCTGTACCTGGGTATCGTGCGCGATGGCCTGCAACTGCACCTGTCCGAACACCATGGCGATGCCAGCCCCGGCGCGACCATTTTCATTCCGATGCAGGGCGTCGAGGCGCTGCGCGATGAGCTGCACGCCAAGCAATACGGCTACGGACGCCCGCAAATCGTCGAGCAGGCCTGGGGGCGGCTGCTGGAAGTGCATGATCCGTTCGGTAACCGGTTGAGGTTCTGCGAAGACTGATACAGCGCTTTCGCGACTCTAGTCATGAAGTGGTTGCACTCTGTTCGCGGCTGAAGCCGCTCCTGCATGGTGCCGAATTATTTCGGCAAAACGCTCAAATGCCGGTGTGGCATAGCCCCGTCGCCACACCAGCCAGGTCGTGCGGTTGCCGAGGTCCAGAGTCGGCAACTGCACCGGGTATTGGCACAGTTGCAATACGCTGCGCGGCAATACCGTCACCGCCGCACCTGCCGCCACACAGGCCAGCATGGCGTGATAAGAGCCCAATTCCTGAAACTGCCAGCGCGGATCATTGGCCGTTTGCAGCGCCTGCTCGGCCAGCGCCCGATACGTGCAACCGGATTTGAACGCCGCCAAGGTGCGAGTGCGTACCTGAGCAGGTTTTTGCACTTCAGCCTCGCTGGCCGGCAGCAGGAGCAGCAGTTGTTCTTGCCAGAGCGGCATGCCTTGCAAGCCGCTGGTGGCCATCGCCAGTTCATCGTTCAAATCTTCGGGCAAGGCCACGAATGCGCAGTCGAGCAAGCCCTGACGAAGCTGCTCGAGCAGCACCACCGAGGGGCCGGTGCTGATCAGTAAACGGGTCTGCGGATAAGCCAGGCTGTAGGCGGCCAGCGGCTCGGGCAAGCGACTGGCGGCGGTGCTTTCCATGCTGCCGACCCGCAGGCTGCCGCCCTCGGCGCTGCCGTTGAGCATCTGCCGTGCTTCATCCTCCAGCGCCAGCATGCGCCGGGCGTAGCTCAGGAACTGCTGGCCGGCCGGCGACAGGGCGATGCGTTTACCACTGCGAATGAACAGCTCGGTGGCAAGCTCTGCTTCCAGTTGCTGGATGCGCGTGGTGACATTCGAGGCCGCTCGACCCAGGCGCGCGGCGGCGCGAGTGATGCTCAGCTCGGCGGCCACAGCGTCGAAAATGCGCAGGCTTTCCAGATCCAATTAAATTCACCATTGAGGAATAATGTGATTATATTATTCTCTATATGAGAATTATCAATCGCCGTTTTACTTGAGCATCCGGTGGAGCCGATCATGAGTTTTGCTAACGCATTTACTGCCCGGCTGGGCACCCATCCGATCATCCAGGCACCCATGGCCGGAGTTGCCACGCCTGAACTGGCAGCGGCGGTATCGAATGCTGGTGCGCTGGGCTCGCTGGGCATCGGCGCCAGCACGGTGGCCCAGGCCCGGCAGATGATCGAGCAGACCCAGGCACTGACCGCCCGGCCATTCAACGTCAATGTGTTCTGTCATGCGCCCGCCGTGCGCGATGCTGCGCGCGAGCAGGCCTGGCTCAGGCACTTGCAGCCATTGTTCGATGAATTTGCAGCCGAGCCGCCGACAGCCCTGGCAGAGATCTACAAGAGCTTTGCCGCCGATGATCAACTGTTCGAGATGTTGCTCGACACGCGCCCGGCGGTGGTCAGTTTTCATTTCGGCCTGCCGTCTGCGGCGCAACTGCAAGCGTTCAAACAGGCAGGGATTTACACATTGGCCAGCGCCACCAATCTGCCCGAGGCACTGCAGATCCAACAGCTGGGCTTTGATGGCATCGTTGCTCAAGGCATCGAGGCCGGCGGGCACCGCGGGATGTTCGACCCGCAGGCGGTTGATGAGCGGTTGAGCACTTCGGTGCTGGTGCGGCTGCTGGTCAAGCACATCGACCTGCCGATCATTGCCGCTGGCGGCATCATGGACGGCCAGGGGATTCGGGCTGCACTGGATCTAGGGGCGGTTGCCGCGCAACTGGGGACGGCTTTTATCCTCTGCCCCGAGTCGGCGGCCAACCAGGGTTATCGCGCCAATCTGAAAAGCCCGCGCGCGGCTGTGACCCGCCTGACCGCCACGCTGTCCGGGCGTCCGGCGCGGGGCATCGTCAATCGGTTTATCGAGCATGCCGAGCGGGGCGGTGTGCAGCCTGCGGCTTATCCGCTGGCCTATGATGCGGCCAAGCAGCTCAATGGCGCAGCGGCCAGGGCCGGCAACCATGAGTTTGCTGCGCATTGGGCCGGGCAGGGCGCACCACTGGCCCGCGAGCTGCCGGCCCACGAACTGGTTGAGTTGCTGGTGCAGGAGTGGCAAGGCCTGTAGGCGCGAGCTTGCTCGCGAAGGCGGCGGCACATTCGCTGCATTGCATCGGGGGGGGGCTTTGTCGGCCCCTTCGTCGGAGTGCCGCCCATACCAAGGTCGCTCCCACAGAGGTGTGCAGCGTTTAACCGAACACTATCGGGCTTGAGTCGCGTTCTCCGTTCACCGCCAATCAATTCTGTGAACTTCAACCGCTTGGCAACCCTCCATCGCAATAGGGTATGTTGGTACCGATTACTGCATGGAGGAACGCCCGATGAGCAGCAACGACTTCACCCCCAACGAGCCCTTCAAGCGGTTGTTCTTCGCCTTGCCTTGCGATGGTGCGCAAACCAAGGCCATTTCACGCTGGCGCTCGGACTTGAAACTGCGCGGCGGCCGTCCGGTACCGGCGGCGAATTTTCACCTGACCCTGATGTTTCTGGGCGATGTCGGCGTGTCACAGCTGCCAGCGATCACCGAGGCGGCTGCGCGCTTGCGCCCGCTGGCTGCGTCGCCGTCGATTGTGCTCGACCAACTGCAGGTCTGGCGGCGCAGCCAGGCCCTGGTGCTGGTGCCGGAGTACCCGCAAGCGGCCTTTTTGCGTTGGGTGTATGAACTGCAGCAGGCCATGCTGCCATTGGGCTTTGCCGTCGACCCTCGCGAGTTTCAGCCCCACGTGACCCTGCTGCGCGACTACCGTGGCGAGGTGCCGGAGGCGCCGTTGGGCACCGAGTTTCACCTGAGCGCCCGAGAGTTCGTGCTGTATGAGTCCTACAAGGGTAAGTACGAGCCCCTGGCCCAATGGCCGCTGGCCGAGGCGCCGGTGAAGATTGAGCGGCACCGGCCGCTGGTGCATCCATTCGGGTTATAGACCAGTGGCCAAGCGACTTGGCCGATCAGGTAACTGAAAACTGTTCAGTCCAGCCCGGCCCAGAACGCTTCGGCAAACGGCGGCAAGGGTGCCAGCGGGCGGGTCAGGTGGATTTGCAGCGGAATGTCCCAGCTGTCATCCAGCGCCCGCACCAGCTTGCCGTCGGCCCGCTCCTGCTCGGTGAGGCTGTTGGGCAGCCAGGCCACGCCTTTGTTTTCAAGCGCCATGGAGGTGAGCACCGCGGCCAGATGACTGCTGAACGACGGTTGCAGGTGCAGGTAACCGGCCTTGTCTTGCAGGTGATGGTCGATGATCCGCCCCAGCCCCGACTCTTTGCTGTAAGCCAGGTAGGGCAGAGTTTGCAGGTCGGCGCTGAACCCGGCGTCGGCGCCCATCAGCGGAATCAGGCTGTCCTCACCGATGGCCTTGCTCAGGTACTGGCCCGGCGGCAGCTTCGGTGGCACCTGCGGGTGCCGATGGCTGATCAGAAACTGCACCTGACCGTGCATCAGCAGTCGCTCGCACTCGGCCATGCTGTCGGACTGCAGGCGCACCGCCTCAATCGGGGCGCCACGCCCGAGCTGGCGGATCCATTTCGGAAAAAACGTGAACGACAACGAATGGGTCGCCGAGAACCGGAGGCTTTTGGCCGCCGTGCCGGCCACCTCACGGGCTTCTTCGCGGATGCGGTACAGGCGTGCTGCGGCATCCTGAACACTGGCCAGCACATGCTCGCCGGCCGGGGTCAGGGTTGCGCCCTGAGCCGAACGCTGGAACAGCTCGACCCCCATCCATTGCTCCAGCGCACGAATCCGCCGGCTGAATGCCGGTTGGGTCACATGCCGGGTTTGCGCTGCGCGAATAAAGCCGCCGTGTTCGGCCAGGGCGATGAAGTCTTCGAGCCAGACCAGTTCCATGGTGATGCTGCCTGTGCATGGGGGTGAACCGTTATAGCACGCCTAAAGCAAATATTTCGTACCCAGCCAAGTTCGGGCAATGCTGTTTCGGCATTGCCCGGCGCGATAACGGCATTATTCGCCACGGCGGGATGCGCCTAACGTTGTGCTCAACACAACAAGAGGACAGCGCCATGCGCATCGTTGATATCCGCGAAAAAACCGTCTCCATTGCCTCGCCCATTGCCAACGCTTACATCGACTTTTCGAAGATGACCTGCTCGGTGGTCGCGGTGGTCACCGATGTGATCCGCGACGGCAAGCCGGTGATCGGTTACGGCTTCAACTCCAATGGCCGTTATGGTCAGGGCGCGCTGATGCGCGACCGCTTCCTGGCGCGGATCAGCGAAGCCAGCCCTGAATCGCTGATCGATCAGGCCAACGACAACCTCGACCCGTTCGCCATCTGGAAAACCCTGATGACCAACGAGAAGCCCGGCGGTCATGGTGAGCGCTCGGTGGCGGTGGGCACCATCGACATGGCGGTCTGGGACGCGGTAGCCAAGATCGAAGGCAAGCCGCTGTACCGGCTGCTGGCCGACCGTTACCGCAATGGCGTAGCCGACGACAAGGTCTGGGTCTACGCCGCCGGCGGTTACTACTACCCCGGCAAGGACCACACCCAGCTCAAGGCCGAAATGCAGAGCTATCTGGACCGTGGCTACGACGTGGTGAAGATGAAAATCGGTGCCGTGCCGCTGGCCGAAGATTTGTCGCGCATCGAAGCGGTGCTGGATGTGGTCGGCAGCGGCAAGCGCCTGGCGGTAGACGCCAACGGCCGCTTCGACTTGAAAACCGCGATTGCCTACGCCGAAGCGCTCAAGCCATACGACCTGTTCTGGTATGAGGAAGCCGGTGACCCGCTGGACTACGCCCTGCAAGCCGAACTGGCCAACCACTATGACCTGCCGATGGCCACCGGCGAGAACCTGTTCTCCCACCAGGATGCGCGCAACCTGTTGCGCCACGGCGGCATGCGCCCGGACCGCGACTTCGTGCAGTTCGACTGCGCACTGTCTTACGGCTTGGTGGAGTACCTGCGCACCCTCGACGTGATGCAGGAGCTGGGCTGGTCGTCGCGGCGCGTGGTGCCGCACGGCGGGCATCAGATGTCGCTGAACATTGCTGCCGGTCTGCACCTGGGCGGTAACGAGTCCTACCCGGACGTGTTCCAGCCGTTTGGCGGCTTTGCCGACGGCATCCGCGTCGAAAACGGCTACGTCGGCCTGCCGGACATTCCGGGGGTGGGTTTCGAAGCCAAGGCCGCGCTCTATGAGGTGATGCGCGAGCTGGGCGAACGTTGATGCCCCGCAGCGGCCGTCTGGTGTGGCGGCCGCTGCGGGGTGCCTCTAAAAACGTAGGCGAGGCAGGCAGCGCTAGGCGAAATCAGGCGAGAAAGCGGATTTTACGGGTTGTAAATGAGCATTTTGAGCCTGATTTCAACAACGCGATGGCCACGCAGGTAGTTTTTAGAGGTGCCCTACTGCATGCCCTCCCAACAAAAACAAAAGAGGTGCGACAACATGGAAAAGTCCGGTTCCCGCTGGTACAGCCAGCTCTATGTGCAGGTGCTGATCGGCATCGTCATCGGTGGTCTGCTGGGTTACTTCGAACCCGGCTTCGGCGCCAAACTGCAACCGCTGGCCGATGGTTTCATCAAGCTGATCAAGATGCTGCTGGCGCCGATCATCTTCGGCACGGTGGTGGTCGGTATGGCCAAGATGGGCAGCATCAAGGAGGTCGGGCGCATTGGTGTCAAAGCGCTGATCTACTTTGAAATCCTCTCTACCATTGCCCTGGTCATCGGCCTGGTGGTGGTCAATATCCTCAAGCCCGGTGAGGGCATGAATATTGACTCCAGCAAGCTCGATGGCAGCACCATCAGCAAGTACACCCAGGTCGCGCATGAGCAGGGCGGTACGGTGGACTTCTTCCTTGGCATCATTCCCAACACCTTTGTCGATGCTTTCGCCAAAGGCTCGATGCTGCAGGTGATCCTGTTGTCGGTGCTGATGGGCGTGGCGCTGGTGCAGATGGGACCGGTCGCCAAACCGTTGATCAACATCATTGATCTGTTGCTACAAGGGTTGTTCAAGATCGTCGCGATGGTCATGCGCCTGGCGCCTATCGGTGCCGGTGCAGGCATGGCGTTCACCATCGGCAAGTACGGTATCGGCACCTTGCTGTCGTTGGGGCAACTGCTGATCGCGCTGTATGTCACCACCTTGCTGTTCATCCTGATCATTCTCGGCGCGGTGGCGCGCTGGTCTGGCCTGCCGTTGATGCAGTTCCTGCGCTACTTCAAGGATGAAATCCTGATCGTGCTCGGCACCTGTTCCACTGAGTCGGTGCTGCCGCGGATGATGGCCAAGCTGGAAAAACTCGGTTGCCAGAAATCGGTGGTCGGCATGGTGTTGCCCACCGGCTTTACCTTCAACGCCGATGGCACCTGCATCTACCTGACCATGGCCGCGATTTTCGTAGCCCAGGCCACCAACACACCGCTGACGGTCATGGACCAGTGCGTGCTGCTGGGGGTGCTGTTGCTGACCTCCAAAGGCTCGGCGGGTGTCGCCGGTGCGGGTTTTGTGACCCTGGCCGCAACCCTGACCACCATTCACACCATTCCATTGGTGGGGCTGGTGCTGTTGTTGGGTATCGACCGCTTCCTCAATGAGGCGCGGGCCGTGACCAACCTGATTGGCAACGGCATTGGCACCATTGCGATTGCCAAGTGGGACAACGCCTTTGATCTGGCTACGGCCAAGCGCGAGATCGCGGCGCTGGACAACGGCAAGGTGTCGACGGTTGAAGCGCAGGGTGCGCCCAAGACTGAAAAGAGCTGAAGCCAGTGCGCGACCGTTCTCGCTCGTAGGAGCTGCTTCAGCAGCGAAGGCTTCCTAAAGCGGATCGCCGCCCGGCCGGTCTACGGAGTCCCGTGTTTGCCGTGCGAGAGCGCGGCAAACACCCAGTCAAACAGCGCTGGCTCAGAAGTGGTACTTGACCAACAGGCTGGTGGTGTTCTGGTCGGTCGCAAACACCTGGCTGTCTTTGATCCCGTATTTGTCGGACCAGTAGTCGTACTCCACGCCGACATACAGATGCTTGGCCTCGTAACCCAGGCTCTTGCCCAGGTCGTACTTGATCTGCGGGTTGAAGTGCAGGTTGGCGTGGTAGTCGCTCTGCTTGCCGCCGCTGCTGGATTTGTTATTGACCACCCAGTCGATGAAGCCGTCGATCACCAGGTTCGAGTTGCCCAATGGCAGGGTGTACGACCAGGCCGGGGTGATCTGCCAGGCACCGGCACGCACCCGGTCACCGTCAGGCTGACGGTAGTAGAAGTTCAGCTGGAAATAGTCAAAGCCGGGAACTGCCAGGTCGAAACCCGGACCCAGCAGGTAAGCATCCACATCGTCATCGCCGAACTCCCAGGTACTGGCCAGCAGCACGTCCTTGATCGGGCCGAACGACAGGTCGGTGTCGAACAGCTTGCCGGCGCTCAGGCGTGGGCTGATCTCGCCGTACATCGTGTGGTTGCCGTTGCCCGACTTCGCACCGTTGAACCAGATGTTATCGACAAACACAAACAGATCGCCCCAGGTCCAGGCGCTGGCATGTTCCAGGGTGATGGTCTGCTGGATCGCCGGGTCGATCTTGAAGTTCTTGCCGTACAGGTAAGTGATGCTTTCGTCATGCCACAGCAGCGGGCCGTCTGCCCAGGCACTTGGACTGGCCAGCAGGCCCAAGGTGAAAAGTGACGAAGCCAGAGTCTTGTTCATTGTTGCGTCCAAAAAGAGAAAGCCAGAACCCACCGCGCGCAGCCCGAAAGTGCCGGGCCAGACAGCGCGCCGAGATGGGTTGACTGACGATTCGCTATCCGGGTCACGTGCGTAGGGCGTTTAATCGCACGGGAGGCTCCTGAGCCGCTGCGCCGCTGAGCATCAGATCCAGATTCTGCACCGCTGCACCGGCCGCGCCTTTGCCGAGGTTGTCGAACACCGCTGCCAGCAAGGCGTGCTCGTCATGTTCGAAAACCATCAAGCGCAGCGCATCGGTGCCATTGAGCGCCTGTGGGTCGAGGTGGGTCAGTGCCGCAGACTGTTGCAGCGGTATCACCTGCACGTAGTCGCTGGCGGCGTAATGCTGCGCCAGGCAGGCATGCAGATCGGCGGCGCGGGTGCGTTGGTTCGCCTGCCGCGAGGGCAGCAGCCGCAGTTGCAGCGGTACGGTCAGCACGATCCCTTGGCGGAAAGCGCCGTAGGCCGGGATAAACAGCGGCCGTTCGTTCAGCCCGCTGTGCTGCTGGATTTCCGGTACGTGCTTGTGCGTCAGGCCCAATCCATAAACCTGAAAGGCCGGCGCGTCGGCGGCATGTGCGCCCTCGTATTGCTCGATGCCGACGCGGCCCTTGCCGGAGTAGCCCGACACGGCATTAATACTGAGCGGGTAATCGGCAGGCAGCAGGCCGGCGTCCAGCAAGGGCCGCAACAAGCCAATCGCCCCGGTGGGGTAGCAGCCAGGGTTGCTCACGCGCCGGGCCTTGGCAATCTGTTCGGCCTGCCCGGCGCGCATCTGGGCAAAGCCGTAGGTCCAGCCGGCGCTGGTGCGGTGCGCAGAGCTGGCATCAATCACTCGTACCGCAGGGCTTTCAATCATCGCGACGGCGTCGCGGGCGGCGTCATCCGGCAGGCACAAAATGGCGATGTCGCAAGCATTCAGGGCCTCGGCACGCAGCAGCGGGTCTTTACGCCGCTCGGCTGGCAGGGTCAGCAACTGCAGGCCGGTGCGCCCTTGCAGACGCTGCTGGATTTGCAGCCCGGTGGTGCCTTGGTCGCCATCGATAAAGATCAGGGGGGTGCTCATGAAGCTTTTCTCGCGTGAGGAATCAACCCGGCGAAAATTCGGTTGATACCTAAGATAGTGAAAGTTGAATTTAAAAATGCTTTCATTCAGTTTTTCTGAATGAGTACTGTGCCATGCGTGAAGTCAGCCTCGACCGTCTGCGTCCCCTGGTGACGATTGCCGACCTGGGGTCGTTCGCTCAAGCGGCGCGGGCGCTCAACCTCGCCGCGCCGACGGTCAGCCTGCACATTGCCGACCTTGAGGCGCGGGTGGGCGCTGCACTGCTGTCGCGTACCCGCGGGCAGGTGCAGCCTACCGCCATCGGTGAAACGCTGATCGTGCGGGCCCGCAACCTGCTGGCCGAAGCCGACCAGGCGCTGGAGGAAGTGCAACGTCAGGTCCAGGGGCTGGCCGGACGGGTACGGCTGGGCGCATCCACCGGTGCAATTGCGCAGTTGATGCCTCAGGCCCTGGAAATTCTCGGTGAGCGGCATCCGGCTATCGACGTCCAGGTTGCGGTGCTGACCTCTCAGGAAACCTTGCATCGGTTGGCCTGCGGGGCGCTGGACATTGGTTTGGTCGCTTTGCCGCAGGCGCCAGCCAAGGGGTTGTGCATCGAGCCGTGGCGGCGTGATCCGGTCATGGCTTTTCTGCCGGCCCGTTGGCAATGCCCCGAGATCATCACACCAGCCTGGCTGGCCCGTCAGCCGCTGATTCTCAATGACAGCAGCACCCGACTGGCGCGCCTGACCAGCGAGTGGTTTGCCGCTGATGAGTGTCATCCCGTGGCGCGTATCGAGCTTAACTACAACGATGCGATAAAGAGCCTGGTGGCGGCGGGCTACGGTGCCACGTTGCTGCCCCATGAGGCTGCCACCCCGGCGCCTGACCCGCGCATCGTGATGCGGCCCTTGCAGCCGCCGTTATGGCGCCAGTTGGGGATTGCCCATCGCGCCACCCGCTGTGAACGCGCCACAACCCATGTGCTGGAGGTGTTGCGGGAGTTGCGCGTCTGAACAGAATGGCGTGCTGCGCGGCCTGTGAATCCAAACCCAATTGCACTTGCATATTTCTAAATCGTATTTAAAAACCACATTTAAATCGCGTTAGGATATATGTCATCGGGCCACCGTTATTCAAATCATAATGACCAGATGATCGCCACCGTCCGCCGCACGGATCGCTCGTCACGGCTGGGGCTGCCTGCCTCGGTAAAGGGATTCAAGGGGAGCGGTATGAGGAGTTTCAAGCGTCACTTGTTGGCCACGGCAATCGTTTCGGCCAATCTATTGGGCGTCAGCACCTTTGCGGGGGCAGAGGAAGCGGCGCAGGAGTCTTCGACCCTGAGCACGGTGATCGTCACCGGTACCCGTGCTCAGGAGCGCACTGCCAGCGCGTCGCTGTCACCGATTGATGTGATCAGCGGCGATGCCCTGCGCAGCACCGGCTCCGCCGAGTTGGGCGCGGTGTTGGCCAAGCTGATTCCATCGATCAATTTTCCACGCCCCAGCCTGGTGGACGGTGCTGAACTGACCCGCCCGGCGCAGTTGCGCGGGCTGTCGCCGGACCAGGTGTTGGTGCTGGTCAACGGCAAGCGTCGCCACACCTCGGCGTTCATTAACCTGGGCGGCGCGGTGGGGCGCGGTTCGGCACCGGCGGATCTGAACGCCATCCCGCTGTCGGCCATCGAGCGCATCGAAGTGCTGCGTGACGGGGCTTCGGCGCGTTATGGCTCCGATGCGATTGCCGGGGTGATCAACGTCATTCTGAAAAGCGCGGATAACGGCGGTACGGTTTCGACCCGCTTCGGCCAGTACAAGAAAGGCGATGGCATCCAGCGCCAGGTGGCCGGCAATACCGGTTTTGCGCTGGGTGAGAATGGCTTTATCAACCTGTCCGCCGAAGGCGCCAACAACGACTACACCGACCGCGCCGGTGATGATTTCCGCGCCGCGAGCATCGGCTCGACCACCTACGGCCAGCATGTATTCCGTCAGGGTGAGCCGGCCAGTGAAGAGGGCAAGATCCAGTTCAACAGCGAGTACAGCTTCAACGATGCGGCCGAGTTCTACAGCTTCGGCGGTTACAGCAAGCGTCGTGGCGAAACTGCTGCCTTCTACCGGGCCAGCAACGCGTCGAACAACAACCCGGCAATTTTCCCCAACGGCTACCTGCCTCTGATTCGCGGCACCCTGGAAGACACCACCCTGGTGGCCGGTCTGCGTGGCGAACTGGCTTACGACTGGCACTACGACCTGTCGGCCAACTACGGCAAAAACAGCTACGAAATCCGCACCAAGACCATCAACACCTCGCTCGGCCTGGCCACGCCGCGTTCGTTCTATAACGGCACCCTGACCAACGACCAGAAGCAGCTCAGCCTCGATCTGTCCCGCGAGTTCAGTGCGTCCTGGCTGCCCAACCCGGTGTCGGTGGCGTTCGGTACTGAATACCTGCGCCAGGGTTATCAGATTGCCGCTGGCCAGGCTGAGTCGTACTTCCAGAGCGGCAGCTCGGGGCTGGCAGGCTTCCGCGCTTCGGACGCCGGTAGCACCTCACGGCATAACTTCGCCCAGTACCTGGACCTGGAAACCAACTTCACCGACAAACTCAGCGCTTCGGCGGCGGTGCGCCATGAGGACTACAGTGACTTCGGCTCCAACGTCAGCGGGGCGATATCGGCCCGTTACGACTTCACCCCGCAGGTCGCGTTGCGCGGCAGCGTCTCCACAGGCTTCCGTGCACCGTCGCTGGCCCAGCAAAACTTTGCCTTCACCTCGTCGCAACTGATCGGCAACAGCATCCAGGAAGCCGGTACCTTCCCGGCCAGCAGCCGCGTGGCGCAACTGCTGGGTGCTGAAGACCTTGAAGCGGAAAAGTCGCGTAACTACAGCCTGGGTCTGGTGCTCGAACCGCTGGACAACCTGACCGTGACCGCCGATGTGTACCGCATCGACATCAAGGACCGGATCTCGCTGTCGTCCAACCTGGTGCTCAACAACGCTGCGGCCAACTACCTGCGGGCCAACGGGGTAGGGGACATCAACTACACCTCGGTGCGCTACTTCACCAACGCCACCGACACCAGCACCGACGGCGTCGATCTGGTTGCCAACTATCGCTATCGGTTCGACAACGGCGTGCGCTGGAACAGCACTCTGGGCTACAACTACAGCCACACCAAAGTCACCGACGTCAAAGCCAACCCTGGCGTGCTCAGCCAGTTGGGCGTCGATCTGGTGCGCGTCGACCGCCGCGAGCGCATCGGCCTGCTGGGCGACACCACGCCCAAGCACAAGCTGAGCTTCGGCAACGACTTCACCTTCGGCAACTGGGCGCTGCATTCCAACCTGGTGCGCTACGGTGAGTTCACCAGCTACCAGGCCGACCCGGTCAACGACCAGACCTTCAGCGCCGCCTGGCTGCTGGACCTGTCGGTGGACTACAACTGGAACAACTGGACCTTCACCGTGGGCGGCGACAACGTCACCGACCAATACCCGGAGAAGCTCAACAGCTTCGCCAACAGCGGCGGCAACCTGGCGTACAGCACCTACTCGCCTTATGGCTACAGCGGTGCGTTCTACTATGCGCAGGTGGCGTATAGCTGGTAAGGCGCAACGCCCAGGAACTCGTTCGCGCAGACGGCCTGTCAGGCACGGCAGAGGATTTGTCGGCCCCGGCGTCTTCGCGAGCGAGCTTCTACCGGATCCCTTGGTCGGGGGGCATGCCCACCCTTTAATGAGTGACTGCCCGCCGCCAGTCCAGCCTGAAATCCTTCCAATACAGCCACAGCCAATGCAGGACCACCGCAAGGGTCAGCCAAGGCAGTTCAAATTTCGGCCATTTCGTGTAAATGCTGAAACCCGTCACGGAAACACAAAAGATCACCAGCCCGATCCAGCAGCCCGGTCCTGGTTCGTTTTTCCCTGATACGAAAAAAAGAAAAAGCCGCCAGCCGGATACCAGGGCCCAGAGGTTGATAACAATTGCCATGGGAAGCAGAAGGCTAGAAATTATTGAAGGCAACATGACGATCGCCAGAGCCGAGCCCATGAAGGCGCTCCCCGTCGCAGGCAGCAGTGCAGTCACAAACCCGGCGACGGCCAGCACACTGTGCAGGCGAGATCGGTATTTCATAAAAAACTCCCTGTAGGTAATTCGCGGACCCGGTCAAGCGCAAAACACCTCGCGGATGTCCTTTCCCGTCGTGGTCACTCGATATCGGCAGCCTGATTCGGTTTCATTGATAAAAATGCAGGCTATCGATTTATATACCTAAGTACAGTATTGAGCCTTCGCTGCTGAAGCAGCTCCTACCCGCTTGCATTCAATGCGCGGCAGCGCGCAAGCCATCCCACATTCCCATCATCTGCGTCACCGCAGCATCCAGCGTCTCATGCGCCACGCCATCGCGTGCCAGGGTCGACAAGCCAAGCAGAAAGCTGTCGAAGGCAGCAGCAAGCGTTTCGGGGATCACCGTTGCGGGCAATTCACCTGCCGCGACAGCGCGTTCGATGCATGCAGCCATGGCGGTACGGTTGAGGATTCGGGTGCGCATCAGCGGTTCGGCGATGGCTTTGCTCTCTTCTGAGCACGCGCTCATCAACCCTAGCGACACCAGACAACCCTTGGGGTGATCGGGCTCGCATTGCATTTTCGCCGAGCGGCGCAGGGCGGTTTCAATGGCTTCTCGGGGCGGCAGGGTTGTATCGAACAGGCTGTCGGTGACCCGGCCGTGGGTGTCGAGATAGCGCTCGACCACTTCATTGAACAGCGCCTGTTTCGAGCCGAACGCGGCGTAAAAACTCGGCGCGCTGATACCGCCGCCCATCCCGGCCTTGAGTTGGCTGAGCGAGGTCGCGTCATAGCCATGCTCCCAAAACAGGTGCAGCGCCTGAGTGATTGCCAGGTCACGATCAAACGTGCGTGGCCGACCCATCTGTGCCATGTCGAATCCTCATGCAGAATGATTTAAATACTAGTCGATACATAAGTCGTTGACCACCCGGCCGGATCACGCCTAACATCTGTATCGATCAGTACATAAATTGAGGTGTTAGATGGTTACCGATGAGAAACACAGCGAGAAGCTGCCGCTTGGGGCGTTATTGGCACTGGCGATGGCCGGTTTTATCTGCATCGTGACCGAGACGTTGCCTGCCGGCTTGCTGCCTGAGATCAGCCAAGGCCTGGATATCTCGGCATCGCTTGCAGGGCAGATGGTGACGGTTTATGCGCTGGGTTCATTACTGGCGGCCATTCCGCTGACCATCGCCACGCAAGGCTGGCGGCGCAGAACGGTGTTGTTGCTGACGGTGGTCGGCTTTCTGCTGTTCAACACGGTCACGGCGTTGTCGTCCAGCTACTGGCTGACCCTGGTGGCGAGGTTTTTTGCGGGAGTCTCGGCAGGTCTGGCCTGGAGCCTGATTGCCGGTTATGCACGGCGCATGGTTGCTCCGCACTTGCAGGGCCGTGCACTGGCGTTGGCGATGCTGGGCGCACCTGTCGCCTTGTCACTGGGCGTGCCGCTGGGTACCTGGCTGGGTGGGCTCATGGGCTGGCGCATGGCGTTCGGGCTGATGTCCGCAATGACCCTGCTGCTCATCGTCTGGGTGCTGGTCAAGGTGCCTGACTACCCTGGCCAGGCGGCCTCGCAGCGTATGGCGCTGCGTCAGGTTTTCCTCACGCCCGGCGTACGTTCGGTGTTGGCTGTGGTGTTCACCTGGATGCTGGCGCACAACATTCTTTATACCTACGTCGCGCCGTTTGTTGCCAACGCCGGGCTGGCCAATGACGTCGATCTGGTCTTGCTGGCATTTGGTGTTGCGGCGCTGGCAGGCATCTGGATCACCGGGCGGCTGGTTGACCGTCACCTGCGCAAGGCCGTGCTGGCCAGCCTGGCGACCTTCGCAGCGGTTGCGGTTCTGTTCGGCCTGTTTTCAGCGTCGGCGCTGGCGATTTACGTCGGCGCGTTCATCTGGGGCCTGACCTTTGGCGGCGCGGCCACCCTGTTGCAGACCGCGCTGGCCGACTCGGCAGGTGAGGGCGCTGATGTCGCGCTGTCCATGAACGTGGTGGTCTGGAACAGTGCCATCGCCGCTGCCGGGCTACTCGGCGGCGTGCTGCTCGGCCAATGGGGCGTCAGTTCTTTTGCATGGGTTTTGGTGGTGTTGTTACTGCTGAGCCTGGTCATTGCATCGCGGGCGAGTGTGCATGGGTTTGCGAAGGGGCACCGGCAGGCCGGTCAGGTGATCATTGCGCATTGATGGGCGGTTCATGGACGCGCTGAGCCAGAAAAAATCGGCTCAGGTGTTCTGCGCCAACTCGCCTCTCAGGCGTTGGATATGCACTGTCCCTGCTTGCCTATTCGCAGTCGAGAAAGGCCCGGATACCCTGCACGGCGTATTCCGGGCCGCTGGATGCGCTCTTACTCGCCAAAGGCTTCCATAAGCACTTGCACCAGCTCTGCGCCTTGCGGGGTTGCCCAACTACCCGCCAGCTCAGCGATCAGTTGGTTAGTGGTGGTCAGTGTCACACCGGCTTTGTCCATACGGCGCAAAGCAATGTCATCGGCCATGGCGGTAGGCGAAGCACCGCCATCTGCGACGACCTGGACTTCATAGCCCTCACGGGCTAGCGAGAGCGCAGGGTAGACGGTGCACACATCATTGGTTACACCGGCAATGATCAGTTTCTTGCGGCCTGTCGCTTTCACGGCTGCGGCGAAGTTCTCATCGTCCATGGCGTTGACGATGCCCATGCGCTTGATACGACCGGCAAACTCGGTTGGAAGAATCTCTTGCAGTTCGCTTAACAACGGGCCTTGGGCATACTCTTCCATGCTGGAAGTCAGCACTACGGGAAGTTTCAGAATACGGGCTGCTTTGGCCAGCATCAGGGCGTTGCGTTTCAGTTCTTCGAAAGGCATGGATTTAGCCCAGCCCATGGTCCCGACCTGATGGTCAATCAGCAGCATGGCGGCATTATCAGAATTGAAGTTTTCGAATGGCATGGTGATTCTCCTGGCAACTACGATGGGGTACTTACCCCGGTTTTAGGGTCTATAAGTCGTTTAGCGAGCTCGCAGTGTTCCGAAGTCACCGCGCCGGTAGCCATCGACTGCTGCGGCCAGTGCGTCCATCGAGGCGAGGGCCATGGACCCTTGCCAAAACACGGGTTGATTCAACGGAGTACCAGAGAACAGCACTGCCTTGGCATTTGCTTTGTTCGCGTGCAGAGTTACCAACCGATCCTGTCCTTGGGGAAGATTGACTGGCGCCTTGGGATCAGTCAGGTCGAAGGCCTGGCCGTCGACATGAACCTCGCCGTCGATGGGCATTACGAACGCCACATGCCCATCGGGCACAGCAATCTTCACTTCGCCTCCGGCCTCAAGGGAGATGTCCAGCAACCTGACGTCCGTAGGCAGTACTGACGCAGAAGCCAGCCCTTCGAATTTGCCCAACGGAACCCGAATTTTTGCGCCTGGCAAATAAACCGTGGGCACATCCTGAGCTTCCACACTGAAGACAAAGGGTGGGTTTGCCTGCTTGTCTGCGGGCAGGTTGATGAAAATTTGCAGCATGTGAACGGTCTTGCCCGGCTGGGCTGGAACCTCCTCATGAACAATGCCTTCACCCGCCGCCGTCCAGTGCAAGCCTCCCGGTTGAATCACGTTGCGATTGCCCAGGGAATCCCGGTTGTCGATGCCTGTTTCCGAGTCCAGAAACAGATAAGACACCGCTGAAAAACCTGCGTGAGGGTGAGGTGCAAACGTCGGTCCGCTGATCCAGGCGTGGTCCACGCCGAGAAACGGGTCGATCGGTTTTGCATTCTGGTCACCACGCAGGCTGAACGCCCGAAACTGGCTGCCGTTATTCATCCGATGTAAGCGTGCGACAGGTAGCATGGCTGCGCTCCTCAGGCCCCTTGGGACATCGCTGGATAATCGATATAGCCTTCTGCGCCAGGGGCGTAAAAAGTGTCTTTGTCTGGCGTGTTCAACTCTGCGTCGGCACGGAATCGCTCAGGCAGATCGGGGTTGGCCAGGAAGGCACTGCCGAACACTGCGGCGTCTGCTTTGCCTTCTTTGATCAGTGACTCGGCACTGTCTTTGGTCTGGCCGCTGCCGATCAGGTAGCTGCCGTCAAACAGAGGGCGCAGTGCGGCGTGGTAATCGAACTCGGCTCCGAACAGCGCAACGTGCAGGTAAGCGAGCTTGAGGTCGCGAAGCTGGTTGACCAGATAGAGGTAGGTTTCCTGCGGTTTGGCATCGACGATGTCGTTGAAATTCATCTCCGGGGAAATCTTGATACCGACACGGTCGCCGCCCACTTCACTGACCATGGCGGCAAGTACTTCCAGGACGAAGCGAGTGCGGTTTTCAACCGAGCCACCGTACTGGTCGTTGCGCTGGTTACTGCCGCTGGAAAGGAATTGTTCTGGCAGGTAGCCCGAAGCCGCGTGCAATTCAACACCGTCGAAACCCGCCTCAATGGCCCGGCGTGCGGACTGGCGATAGCCTTCAACCACCTCGGCAATTTCAGCGACGGTCAGGGCGTGGGGTGTCACGAAATCCTGCAAGCCGGTGGCGGTGTAGGTCTGGCCAGCGGCTTTGATTGCAGAAGGCGCTTGCGGCGTTGCGCCCTCGGGCAGTAACGAGGGGTGAGAGACGCGGCCGCAATGCATCAGTTGCATGAAGATGCGACCACCACCAGCGTGCACGGCGTCGCTGACTTTCTTCCAGGCCGCGATTTGTTCGGCAGTTTCGATACCCGGGGTGCGGACATAACCCTTGCCCAGCGCAACTGGAAACACGCCTTCACTGATGATCAGCCCGGCAGTGGCGCGCTGTGCGTAGTAGGTGGCAACCAGATCGCTGGGCACACCGGCATCATCAGAGCGCGAGCGGGTCATCGGTGCCATGACCATACGATTGGCAAGGGTGTAGCGGCCTACCTGAACTTCGGAAAAAAGAGAATTCATTTCGGTGTTCCTCAGGAGTGATGGGGCTATGATTGATCAATCCTTTTGTGGGATAAATCCATTAGAATCGAAATGACTAATCCACTGATGGGATAATGAATTGGAGTTTCTTAATGACATGGCGCTGTTTGTCGAGGTCGTGAAAGCGCGCAGTTTTACCCGGGCGGCGCAAACGCTGGGGATACCCAACTCGACGTTGTCGCGGCGCATCAGTGAGCTGGAGAAAGCGATTGGCTTGCGACTACTGCACCGCACAACGCGCAAGATCGAGCCGACCGAGGCGGGTCAGGTGTACTTTGAGCGCTGCAAACGGATCGTCGAAGAAGCCCGTCTGGCGCACGAACAATTGGGGGAAATGCTCGCCCGGCCTAGCGGGCTACTGCGCGCGTCGCTTCCGGTCGACTTCGCGACGGTCTATCTGGCCCCACTCATTGCGCAGTTCGCCAGGCTCTATCCCGGTATCAGTTTCGATTTTGACCTGAGCCCGCGTCAGGTCGATTTGATCAGCGATCCGGTGGATTTGGTAATCCGTATGGGGGAGCCACCCAATTCGAACCTCATCGCTCGCAAACTCGCGAGTATAGGGCGCGGGCTGTATGCCTCTGCGCGATACCTGGAGGTTTTCGGCGAGCCCGAGCATCCAGCCGAGCTGGTCAACCATGAATGTCTGCGGATGCATGGCACAGGTTCTGACCGCTGGGCACTGACCCGCGATGCCGAGAGCGTGGATATTCATGTAGGAGGGCGATTTGAACTCAACAGCGTAGGCATGCTCAGGCGTCTGGCATCGTTGGATCTGGGGATTGCAGTGCTGCCTGAGGGCATCGTCGCGCAGGACCTTGCAGACGGAAGGCTTCGTAGAGTCTTGTCGCAATGGCAAGCATCGCCGGTGTCGGTTTATGCGCTGACTGAAACGCGCCTGTTACCCGCGAAAACCCAGCGGTTTATTGAGTTTCTGCGGGATAAGCTAAAAGGCGCGTAGTGTCTAGGTCAACCGACCGCTGCAGGCCGATCTCTGCCGCTCACCAATACCCAGTAAACTGCCCAGCGCCGATGCAACTGCTTGGTCAAGTCGGCGAAATTACCCAGGAGTAGCGCATATTGATTGGCTACCGGTTCGAACGCTCTGCGCAGGATGATCTGCACATCCACTCTCGCAATCAGGTGCAGGTCGCTGTCGTGCTATTGGTGTGCGCCATTGCCTTGAGCCTGCCGATTGCGGGTGTCGTGTTCGCGGTCACCGATGAAAGCTCGACGCTGGCAGATATGCATCCGCTGCATGCGCTGATGTTCGGCGTCCTGATGCTGTTGATTCCCGCCCTTGCGCTGTTGATGCTGGTGTACACCGGTGCCCGTGAGAGCTTTGTGTTTTCGCGAGTCAAGGGTGAAGGTCAGCGCATTACCCGAAACCTGTTTGGACGCCGCGAACGTGTGCAGGCGGTGTTCAGTATCAAATCCCCCAAACAGCTGGAACTGCGCCGCAGCAAAGGCGCCAAGGTCCGCGATACCCAGCTGTGGCTGGTGATGCGCGATGGCGTTGAGCAACGTTTGACAAACCAGAATGTTCCGGTAGTGCCGGGCAGCAAGCGCACTGATGTGTGGCTGCATGAACTTGCTGATTATCTGCAGGTGGCCGTGCCCACGGAGGTTGTTGAGCCGGTCTGCGGCGCGGCTACAACTGCGATAACTGCGCCGGCAACGGCCAGCAAGATGGCTGCAAAGAATTTGACATCCTCCCCGCCCTAAAGGGCTGGGATTCCCACAATTGGACGCTCATGCCCGAGCGCGAGAATGTTCTTTGCGGCGTTGACGTCGCGGTCGTGGGTGACACCGCACCCACAACAAGTCCATTCTCTTATTCCAAGCCCTGCGATACCTCTCGGCCTCGAGTCTGGCAATTGCTTGCAGCTCGAACAGGTTTGGGTGGTGTTTCTCTCGCTAACAACCTTGAAAACCGTGCCTGCGTGATCGCATTTGTATTCCAGCATCGTTTTCAATTGGCCCCAGCCGGCGTCCAGCACCGACTTGGCCATCCTGGTTTTCGCGAGTTTCAGTGAGTTCACATCGCCCACCACAATGACGCCACAACGCGCGACCAGCGCGTTGCTGAACTTATGCAGGGAGTCCTTGCGGCGGTTCGCAATTTTGGCGTGAATCGCCCGCACACGGGCCTTCTTGCCGGCGCGCTGGGCCGTGCCCAGGGCTCTCTCCAGATCCCGGTAGAACCTGCCGCTTTCAAGGCGATCACCGTCGCTGCAGGTGGCCGTGGTTTTCAGTCCGAGGTCGATACCCACCGCGTCCTGGCCTGGCGATAACTGGCGGTCGACCTCGACCACGACGTTGAAATACCAGCGTCCACGGCTGTCCTCGTTGAAGCTACCGGATCTGAATTTAAAGCCCGCCAGGCCGTAGCTGTCCCAGACCTTGAAGTGCTGTCTGTTGAAGACGACCTGGCCGTTTTTCCAGACAGCAGCGCCGGCCTTGAGGGGCACCCAGCCCAGGCTGCGCCGAGCGCCGCCCGAGCAGCGCCAGCGTAGCTGGCGCTTTTTGAACTGCTTGCGCCGTGTGACATATTCGTCGGCTACAGCCTGCACCGATTGGCTGTGCAGTCCCAGGTCTTTGCCGGCCCCGTTGGTGTACTTGTGAATGTCGAACGCCGACAGAAAACGGCCATGCTCACGAATCGAGCGACTGCTCAACTCGTTTACGTAGTTCCATACAAAATTCACAGCACGAGAAGCTTCACGCAGCTGCGCTGCGTGCTTATCTCGCACTCGAACCTTGAGGGTTTTGGTCGCTTTCATTTAAGTCATGAAACACAGAATAGGGGCGGTTTTATGGATGTTAACCCCTATGACCGCTTCGCGGTTCCGCTTTCATCCCCCACCTGAAGGAAGGGGCTTTTCGCGCCAGCTTGGTAAAACAGCGCAAAGGCGATAAGCCTGAACAGTCAACGGGGCCGGGGCAATAGGTGTTCCGGCACGTGTTGTACTCACCTTGGTGGCCGCCTTCATGGCGGTGCTGGAACTGACCCGCGTGATGACTCTGGCACCTGCGTTCTTTACTGGAAGGCTCAGTGTCAGCGGCTTTCGATCCCGCCCGACCACCTATTACCTGTTCGAGCAGCCCTGGTCTTTTTTATTTAACCTGCTGTTTGGTATTGGTGAGGTGCTGCTGATTGGCTTTATCGTCTGGCGGTGTCTGGATATCGCGATTCGCGGGCGGATTAAACCCTGATCCTGAGCGCAGTTGTTTCATTCCTCAATCCAATCCCGCAACACAAGGATTCAGCCATGTCGCTAACCGCTGAGCACTCTATATTCTCGGAATCAGACCGCTTGTTCATGAGCCAGGCACTGGAGCAGGGCCGGCGCGCATTGCCGGGCTGCCAGCCGAACCCGCCGGTGGGCTGCGTCATCGTGCGCCATGGCGTCGTTGTCGCCAGCGGCTACACGCAGCCGCCGGGGCAGCATCATGCGGAGGCGATGGCGCTGTCCCGGTTGGCGCCAGGCCTCGATGAGCTGACGGCCTATGTGACGCTGGAACCCTGCTCGTTTGCGGGGCGCACGCCTTCCTGTGCGCTGGCTCTGGTCAGTTCGGGGATCAAGCGGGTGCATGTCGCGATGCTGGACCCTGACCCGCGTAATGCTGGCGCGGGTATCGCGATTCTTCAGCAGGCGGGGATAGCGGTTACGGTTGGCTTGCTTGAAGAGCAGGCTGGCGAGGATCTGGGGCCTTATCTGCAAGGTGGGCAGGCAAACTAACAGTAAAAACCTGTGTTGCAGGCTCGCTCATCGCGGCCTCGGTCTGCTCGAAAAACCAGGTCAATGATATACGCCGAATAAACATAACAAGGATGGCCATGATCTTACCAAGCAATATGTTGAACCCTGGCGCTCACTCAAGTCCGGAACCTGACAGCAAATGGATTTCCGTATGGGCGGCAGCCGAGCAGGGCCCTTATCCGGTTGGAAATCCTGCCGCTCAGCCTGATTTACAGTATGCGTTTCCAGATGAGGCGAGCGGGGCGAACAACCAGAGTTTCCGCCTCATCGTTCGGCCCAGTCGCTGGGGCTCACATGCCCGTATTCGACTATCAAACTCATTTGGTACACAGTCGGTGGTGTTTGAGGGAGTCTCTGTCGGCTTGCATGCTTACGGGTCTTCAATCGTGGCAGGCAGCAGTCGACCGGTTTTGTTCGCGGGCCAAAGTAAAGTGATCATTCCCGCCGGGGAGTCTGTCTGGAGCGATGCTGTTGAGCTGCCGATTCATAAACAGGCATTCCCTCTGCTGGAGGGAAGGAAAATAGCCGTCAGTTTCGCTGTCGTAGGTTCGAGTGGGCCGATGACATGGCACGCCAAGTCGCTGAGCACTTCCTATCTAAGCAACCCCAACACCGTTGCGTCTGCGAATGATGACGCCGGGCTGGAGCTGCCTTACAGCACGATATCCACTTACTTTCTTGATGTTGTGGATATGCGTATGCCTGGCGATACACAAGTTGTCGTCGCATTGGGTGACTCAATCACCGACGGTGTGGGGTCAACGTTAAATGGTGATGATCGCTGGCCGGATGTTCTGAACCAGCGCTTACATGCCGCTTATGGCGATAAATTTTCGGTTGTAAACCTTGGGATGGGTGGCAATCAGATCATTGGCCCAAGTGTCTATACTGCGCAGCAGGCCTTTCGGGGCGGACCGGCCGCTGTATCACGAATTGACACGGACATTGTCAAGCTGTCTGGCGTTTCGACGGTGATCTGGATGCAAGGTATAAATGACTTTAGCGAGAACGGCAGGGCCTCGCTAGATGACGTCATCCAGGGAATGACGGGCGCGATTGCAAAATTGCGTGAGTGTGTAAGCGGTGTTCGCATCATAGGTGCAACCCTAACGACGGCTTACGGCAGTACCAGCGCTGCCCATGGAAGTCTCGAGCAAGACAATAAACGCAAAGCGTTAAATGACTTTATCCGGTCGAGTCAGTTATTCGACGGCTATGTTGATTTTGACCTGGCTACCCGCGATCCCGCCTCGGGAAAATTGCAAAAGCAATTCGTGCCAGACAGCACGATCGGCGGCCCGGGCGACGGAGTCCATCCGAACAGAGCAGGTTATCAGGCGATGGGAAAGGCGATAGATCTTGAAATGCTTCTAAACCCTGGAGCGAAATGAGCTGTAGATCGTGGGCTATATCGAGCAAATATAAAAAAGCGCAGCCTGCTCACCACAGGTTGCGCTTTTTCTATCGCTAACCCGCCATCAACTGCCCTGCAACGGCTTGAACGAGTCCTGGAAGAAGTAGTCCTGCCATGAGGCCGGTTTGTTCTTGATCGCGCCCACGCGGAACAGGAATTCAGCCAGCGGGTAGGTGTTCTTCGGGGTGGTGGTGAACTGGAACTCGGGTTTGTCGATGATCTTCAGCAGTTCGGCCTTGTCGATCTTGGCCTTGCTGACCCGGATGTAGGTGTCGGCGGCGCCATTGATGTCTTTCTTGATGTAGGCCTCGGCCTCACCCAGTGCTTCGATGAACGCCTTGTAGGTCTTGGGGTTCTCGGCGCGGAATTTTTCGGTGGCGAACAGCACGGTCGGTGAGTTGGGGCCGAGCAGTTTGTAGGTGTCGAGCACCACGTGCACGTCTTTGTTTTTCGCCAGTGCCTGATCCTGGAACGGCGGGTTGGAGAAGTGGCCGTTCAGTTCGGTGCCGCCGGCGATCAGGCTGGCGGTGGCGTCCGGATGCGGCAGGCTGACGGTGTATTTGTCCAGGCGGTTGAATTCCTTGTCGCCCCACAGCTGCGCAGCGGCGTACTGCAGGTAACGCGACTGCACCGAGACGCCGACTGCCGGTACGGCGATGCGGTCTTTTTCAGTGAAGTCAGCGATGGTCTTCACGTTCGGGTTGCTGCTGAGCAGGTAGTAAGGGAAGTTGCCCAGCGAGGCTACGGCCTTGACGTTCTGGCGGTCCTTGGTGCGGTCCCAGATGGTCAGCAGCGGGCCGACACCGGCGCCGGCAATGTCGATCGAGCCAGACAGCAGCGCGTCGTTCACCGCCGAGCCGCCAGACAGTTGGGTCCAGTCGACTTTGATCTCCAGGCCATCGGCCTTGCCGTGTTTCTCGATCAGGTTCTGGTCACGCACCACGTTGAGCAGCAGGTAAACGATGCCGAACTGTTCGGCGATGCGAATCTCGCCTTCAGCCTGGGCGGTGGCAGGCACCATGGCTGCGCCGGCCAGCAGGCTGGTGCACAGGCCCAGTGTGGTGGCCAGGCGGCTGAGGCGAGGAAAGCGGGTGGATTTGTTCATGCATGCTCCGGTGTTCGGCAATGGTGGCATTCGATGCATGGATCTTATAGGTATTAAAAATATTTTTTAAATATCGATATTGAATAACGATAGTTTCGAAGCGCTGCCGGGCGAATGCGCTTTCTTATGCGCTTTTCAGATAAATAAGTTAACGATAAATAACAAATATTAATATTAGGTTATGCGATTAAGGAATTTTACAGATCAATCAACCTGCGTTTATGTTCTAGCCATGGCCGCTCATGACGCTCCCCTGCATCCTCGGCCACAGCATGGATGTGCGTTTGCCGCGTGGCAGGATCGCCACGCACTCTGGTCACCAGGCCGTTTTTGACATTCCGGCCCAGCAAGATCGCGCTCGACCCGACCCCTCGCACGGTGGAGGAGAGCTGTAGCCATATCGATTCCATGCGAGGGTTCCTGTACATGAGCACCTGACACTGCCTGCCGATCCGTCGCCCCAGACGTAGATCCTCCTTATCGACCCCGAGTCCGAACCCGAACCTGAGCCCAGCACGGCGCTTTGCGCCTGTGTTCGCTCTGAATAAAGCTCGCCAAGCCGAGCGCCAGCACGAGTAACCGGCATGAGCCAGAGACAACCTTATTCCAACAGCTTGCTGAGCCTGCCCCATGGCAATAACCGCTTGAACCTTGAGGCGGTGCCGCACCACGACGACCTCCAGCAGGAGCGCCTGCACCGCAAGCAGCGTCTGGCGGCGTCTTATCGATTGTTTGCCCGCTACGGGTTCGAAGTCGGGCTGGCCGGGCATTTCACTGCCCGCGACCCGATCGAACCGGAGCATTACTGGATCAACCCGTTGGGTGTGCCGTTCTCGCAAATCAGCGTGTCCAGCCTGTTGCGGGTCAACCGTGAGGGGCAGGTGGTGGAGGGCGAAGGCCTGCTTAACACCAGCGCGCTGGAGCTGCACGACGGTATCCAGAATGCGCGCCCTGAGGTGGTCGGCATCGCCCACTTGCACGGCTTTTATGGCCGCACCTGGTCAGCGCTTGGCCAGTTGTTCGAGCCCATTACCGCCGAGGCCGGTGCCTTTGTTGACGATCAGGCGATCTTCCGCCGCCATGAGCTGCGCAGCGGCGACGGCCGCCTCGACAACGACCGTGATCGAGTGACCGCAGCGTTTGTCGACAGCTTTGCCAACAACAACTTGCTGTTCTGGCAGAACCACGGGGTCTGGACGGTCGGTGAGACGGTCGAGAGCGCTGCCTGGCGCTTCATTCTGGCCGAGGACGTGGCGCGCTCGCATTTGCTGGCCCGTGCTGCCGGTGTGCCGGTGGTGCCGCAAACCGACCCGGTCACTGCGCAAAGCCGCCCCCGCAACGAGCTGTTTTCGTGGCTGAACTTCCAGCCGCTGTGGGACGAGATCATCGCCCAACAGCCTGACTTGCTCGACTGAGGCGGTTGATCATGACCGACCTGACACGACGCAAGCTGCTGCGTGGCGCGGCCGCGCTGGGCGCCGCCGGGCTGCTGGCTCCGGCACTGGCGGCTACGCAGGAACCGCTGCGGGTCTGGCGCTATAAGGGCTCGGCGGCGTCGTTCATCGAGCTGGCCGGCCAGGCTGACACGCCGTACCCGGTGCAGTGGGTCGACATTGCCGGGGGCAATATCGTGCTTGAGGCGCTGCGCAGCGGCAGTCTGGATTACACCCAGATGAGCGACGTGCCGCCGATTTTTGCCTCGTTGGCCCAAGTGCCGCTGGCAGTGGTCGCGCTGTTGCCCGGTGACCGCCAGGACCTTGGCCTGGTGGTGGGGGCGGGCAGTGGCATCGCCCAAGTCGCCGACCTCAAAGGTCGTAGCGTCAGCTATGTGCGCGGCACCAATACCCAGTATTACCTGCTCGATCTGCTCAGCCGCCACGGCCTGACTCTGCAAGACATCAAGCCGGTGCCCATGCCCATGCAGGAAGCGCTGATCGCCTTTCGCAGCGGGCACCTGGATGCGCTGGTGGCCGGTGGTATCAGCGCCTTGCAGGCCACTGAGCAAAAGCAAGGGGCGCGTCTGGAAAACGCCAGCCCGTTCGTGGGCAATACGGTGATTGCGACGCGGCGTGATGCTCTGGATGACCCGGCCAAGCGGGCGCAGATCGCCGACTTTCTGCGCCGCGAACGCGCCACCTGGGCCTGGGTGGCGGCCAACCCCGAAGCCTGGGCACAGCGCAGCAGTGAACTGACCGGCATCAGTGCCGAGTTGTACCTGCGCCAGTTCCGTGAGCGTGGCCAGCCGGTGCGTCTGGCACCGATCAGCGAGCCGGCCATCGTCTCGGCGCAGCAGGTCGCTGACAGCTTTTTCGAGCATCGCCTGATTCGCCAGCGCGTCGATGTACGACCGCTGTGGCGCGACGATTTTAAAACCATTCTGGAAGCCTGATCCCTTATGAAACTGACCTTCCCTCAGCCCTCCCTGGCGCTGGCACCGATGCTGCTGGCTGGCTTCACGCTGTTGCCGGTGCATGCTGCCGAACCTGTTGAAAGCCTGGAAACCGTGGTGGTCACCGGCTCACGCGGCAGTGAAGCCCGCACCGTGACCAGCAGCCCGGCGCCTATTGATGTGGTCAGCGGCGCGCAACTGGAAAAAACCGGCCAGGCCAGCCTGCGCGGCGCGCTGGAAAAAGCTTTGCCGTCGTTCAGTCAGCGGCCGTCGGGTAGCTCCAACGACAGCATTGCCCGGCCCTACAGCCTGCGCGGCCTGAACGGTTCCAACGTGCTGGTGCTGGTCAATGGCAAGCGGCGCCACAACAGCTCGGTGATCAACCTCGATTCCACTGCCGCCTATGGCACCAACCCGGTGGACCTGGACCTGATTCCGGTCAGCGCCATCGACCATGTGGAAGTGCTGCGCGACGGTGCCTCGGCGCAGTACGGCTCCGATGCCATCGCGGGGGTGATCAACATCATCCTCAAACAGACCGACCATGGCGGCTCGGTCAGCACCCAGTATGGCGAATACTACGAAGGCGGCGACGGCGGGACGATTCGCAGTGCGGTCAACTCCGGCTTTGCCTTGCCCAACGATGGCTTTTTCAACGTCTCGGTGGATGCCAAATCGCAACAGACGGCGGTGCGCTCCAGGGACGCGACCGGTAACTTCTACTTTCCCGGCGATGCACGCGAGGCCGGCGCCGACCGCCAGCCGCAGCGCAACGGTCTGCCGAAGATCAAGGGCTACAACCTCAGCTATAACGCCGAACTGCCGGTCAATGACGACCTGACCCTGTACTCGTTCTCGACCTACAGCCAGCGCGATGCCAGGGGCGGGCAGAACTTCCGGCGGCCCAACTCGACCAACATCATCCCGCAGATTTACCCGGACGGCACCGCACCGTTCTACACCCTGGACGAGACCGACTTTCAGGCCGCTGCCGGTGCCAAGGGCCAGCTCGCCGAGTGGCACTGGGACCTGAGTTCGACCTTTGGCCGCGCCAAGTCGCTGGCCGGCTCGGACGAGAGCCTTAACGCCTCGCTGGGCCCCGGCAGCCCGACCCGTTTCGACAGTTACACCAACACCTTCGATCAGTGGACCAGCAACCTCGACCTGACCCGCGCCTTTGATGTCGGTCTGGCCAAACCGCTGCAAGTGTCGTGGGGCGCCGAGCATCGTCACGAGCGCTACAAGACCCAGTCCGAAGATGTCGAAGCCTGGATCAACGGTGGCTATGTCTACCCGAGCGGGCCGCTGGCCGGCCAGCCCGCCGCCGTGGGTGCTCAAGGCGCGATCACCCTGACCCCGGAAGACGCCGGGCAGAACAGCCGCAACAGCTACGCCACTTACCTGGACCTGGGCATCAACCCCACTGACAAGCTGTACCTGGGCCTGGCCGGGCGCTTCGAAAAATATGACGACAGCTCGGGCAACACCGCCAGCGGCAAGGTTTCGGTGCGCTACGACTTCACCCCGGAGTTCGCCCTGCGCGGCACGCTGAGCAATGGCTTTCGGGCGCCGTCGCTGTCGCAATCGACCTATGCCCAGACCTCTAACCAGTACACCCTGGTCAACGGCGTGGCGCAGTTCGTCGAAGCCAAGACCGCACGGGTCGACTCGCCGCTGGCCCGCGCGCTGGGCGCCGAAGACCTCGACCCGGAGAAGTCGCGCAACATCAGCCTGGGCCTGACCTGGAAGCCATTGCCGCAAGCCAACGTGACCCTCGATGCCTACCAGATCGAGATCAAGGACCGGGTGGCGCTGACCGGTTTTCTGTTTGGCAGCGGGGTCAACCAGGTGCTGCAGCAACTGGGTTATACGCCCGGTTACCGGGTCAAGTACTTCACCAACGCCGCAGACACCACCACCCGTGGCGTGGATCTGGTTACCGACTACCGGGTCGATTACGGGCGCTTCGGCAGCGTCAAGTACGGCGTGGCGTTCAACTACAACAAGACCGAGCTGGACAGCATCAAGTCGACGCCGGCGGCGTTGTCCGGCAGCGGGCTGGAGCTGTTTGACCGGGTTGCCCAGGGTTACCTGACCGTGGCCAACCCCGAGACCAAGCTGATTCTCAGCGGCCAGTGGAAGATCGACCGTTTCGACATCAACCTCGGCGTGACCCGTTACGACAAGGTCACGGTGCGCGATGCCAACCCCAACTTCGACTCGACCTTTGGCGCCAAGTGGATCACCGACCTGGAAGTCGCCTATGCGGTCACCGACCAGTTGGGCGTGGCTGTGGGCGCCAACAACCTGTTCGACGTGCGTGCCGACAACAACGGCTACCCGGCCGGTGACGTCAACGGCTTCCCGAAATTCGGCAACGCCTCACCGTTCAACCCTTATGGCGGCTTCTGGTACACGCGCCTGAGCTATGACTTCTGATCTGTAGGAGCTTTCATGAGCACAACGCAGAAACAACTATTGCTCGGCGCGTTCATCCCCAGCGCCGGCATCATGGGTTCAAGCTGGCGCCACGCGAGCGCCGCACCTGACTCGTTTCGTAACTTCGAACACTTTCGCTGGATCGCCGAAACCCTCGAAGCCGCCCGTTTTCATGCGCTGTTCTTCAACGACACGGTCAATGTCGAACCGGACCTGGCGGTGCTGGAGCGCGGCCCCAACAGCGTGCGCTGGGACCCGTTGATCCTGCTCCCGGCACTGGCCCTGGTCACCCGGCATATCGGCCTGATCGGCACCGCCAGCACCACCTATAACGAGCCTTACAACGTGGCCCGCAAGCTGGCCAATATCGACCACCTCAGCGGTGGCCGGGTCGGCTGGAATCTGGTGACGTCGCTGGGCGGCGGTGAGAATTTCAATCTCGACGCTCATGTGCTGCACGCTGACCGTTACGAGCGCGCCGAAGAGTTCTATGACGTGGTCACCGGCCTGTGGGACAGCTACGCCGATGATGCCTTTGTGCAAGACAAGGCCAGCGGGCGTTTTCTCGACACCGCCAAGCTGCATGTGCTCGACCACCACGGCAAGCACTTCCAGGTCCGTGGGCCGCTCAATGCCGCACGTCCCGTGCAGGGTTATCCGGTGATCGCCCAGGCCGGCTCGTCGGACTCCGGGCGTGCCTTGGCGGCGCGGGCCGGTGAGCTGATTTTCACCGCCCAGCACACCATCGAGCAGGGCCAAGTGTTCTACCGCGAGATCAAGGCGCGGGCGGCAGAATTGGGCCGCAACCCCGATCACTTGAAGATCCTGCCCGGCGTTTCTCCGGTGGTCGGCAAGACCCAGGCTGAGGCGCAGGCCCGCTATGACCAGTTGCAGGAACTGCTGGAACCCAAGACCTTTCTGCGCAGCATCTCGAAGTTCGCCAGCCTGGGCTTTGATTTGTCTGAGCTGCCATTCGACGAGGTGGTGCCGCTGCCGCCGGAGCAGTTCGATACCAACACCCACAAGAGCCGGCAGAAGCTGGTGTTCGAGCTGATCCGCCGCGAGCGGCCCACCGTGCGTGAGCTGTTCAACAAGCTCACCGCTGGCGGCCACCGGATTCTGATCGGCACCGCCCAGAGCATCGCCGACGACCTGCAGTCGTGGTTCGAGGCCGATGCTGCCGACGGCTTCAATGTGATGTTTTCCGGGTTGCACCAAGGCATCGAAGGCTTCGCCAAAGAAGTGGTGCCGGAGTTGCAGCGCCGCGGGCTGTTTCGCACCGAATACCAAGGCCAGACCCTGCGCGACAATCTGGGCTTGCCGTACATTCGCAACCGTCATACAGCGGGGCAGGTGGCATGAGCAAACCGGTGCAAACGTTGTTCAAGCCCGCCGCGCTGGCATTGGCCTTGCTGCTGGCCGGCTGTGGCGAGTCGTCGCCGCCTGCCAGCCAGGCGGCGGTCGGCACGCCGGTCAGTGGCGGGGTGCTGAAGGTCGCGCTGGATGGCGACCCCAACTGTGTCGATCCGCATCAGGCCGGCAATAACACCGCGTTGAATGTCGGTCGGCAACTGGTCGATTCGCTGACCGACCAGGACCCGCAGACTGGCGAGATCGTGCCGTGGCTGGCCAGCCGCTGGGAGATCGACGCCGAGTCCCGGCGCTTTACCTTTTACCTGCGCGACGGGGTGAGCTTCAGCGATGGCTCGCCACTGGATGCCCAGGCGGTCAAGGCCAACTTCGAGAAGATCATCGCCCTGGGCGCCCGCTCGATCCTGGCCGGTACGTATCTGGCGGGCCTGCAGCGCATCGACACCCCCGACAGCCGTACCCTGGTCATTGAGTTCAAACAACCCAATGCGCAGTTCCTGCAGGCCACCTCGACCATGAGCCTGGGGTTGCTGGCACCGGCCACGCTGGCCAGCGACCCGGCCGAGCGTTGCCAGGGCAAGTTGATTGGTAGCGGGCCGTTCAAACTCGACAGTTTCGTGCACAACCAGAAGGTCAGCCTGTCACGCCGTGACGACTACAACTGGGGCTCGTCACTGGCGGCGCACACCGGCAAGGCCTGGCTGGACGGCATCGAGTTCATCATCGTGCCTGAGTCCGGGGTGCGGCTGGGCAGCCTGTTGTCCGGGCAGATCGACGTCGATACCGGGGTGGTGGCGCAGAACGAGAAAACCCTGGAGGCTCAGGGCATCCCCTTGCTGACCCGCGCCAACCCCGGGGTGGTGTACAACCTCACCCCCGACCTGAGCAACCCGTTGTACCGCGACCTGCGGGTGCGTCAGGCGCTGGTCAAGGCGATTGATCGCGAGCAACTGCGCAGCATCATTTCCCGTTACCAGCGCCCGGCGACCTCGGTGCTGGCCAGCAGTACGCCGTTCTACACGGACTTTTCCGCGCTGCTGACCTATGACCCTGACGGCGCGAAGCGGCTGCTCGATGAGGCCGGCTGGCTGCCGGGCGTTGACGGCATCCGGCAGAAAGACGGCCAGCGCCTGAGCCTGAAGGTCGATTACTGGCAGAACACGCCGATTCTGGAGCTTATCCAGCAGCAACTGAAAAGCGTCGGGGTTGAGCTGCGGCTGAACCGTACCACCATCAGCCAGGTCACCGCACTGATGAACAGCGGCGATATCAGCCTGCATTTCTACAACCTGACCCGCGCTGACCCGGATGTGCTGCGCACGCTGTTTCATGTGAACGGGCGTAACTATGGCAAGCGTCAGCCAGGCGAGCTGGACAAACAGCTCGAAGCCCCGGCGGCCACCCTCGACCCGGCGCTGCGCCAGCAACGGGTCGACGCGGTGAGCCGTGAGCTGATCGAACAGGGCCAGGTGATTCCGCTGATCGAACTGGCCACGGTGATCGCCCATGGCAAGCGGGTGCACGGTCTGCATTACGAGGCCTCGTCGCGTTTGCAGTTCTTCGATACCTGGCTGCAGAAGCCATGAACGCCGTACGCGTTTTGTAGGAGCTGCTTCAGCAGCGAACGGGCCACGGCTCTCCAAGGGGCTCTCCAATAGGTAACCCAATGACTGACCTTTCAACGATAACCGCCAGCCCTGGCGCGCCAGGCCAGGGATTGTTTTGGCGCCAGACCGTAACCGCCGCGCTGCACCGTCTGTGGCAGAGCGCAGTGGTGCTGTGGGCAGCGTTCACGGTGTCGTTCGTGATTCTCTATGCGCTGCCCAGTGACCCGGTAAGCATCATGCTTAACCAGAGTGGTGAACCCTCGGCGGCGGATCAGGCGCAGATTCTGGCGTTGCGCGCCGAATACCATCTGGACGAGCCGCTGGCGGTGCAGTACGGCATTGCCTTGTACAAAGCCCTGCAACTGGACTTCGGCCATTCGATCCAGAGCGGCGAGCCGGTGGCGGCGGCCTTGCTCCAGGCATTGCCCGCCACCGCACAGTTGAGCCTGCTGGCGTTGTGCCTGGCGTTACTGGGCGGTATCGGTCTGGCGCTGGCCGCCAGCCTGGTGCGTTGGCGCTGGCTGCGCGACGCCTTGCTCGGGCTGCCGGCGTTGTCGGTGTCGTTGCCCACGTTTTGGGTCGGGCTGCTGCTGTTACAAGGCTTCTCGTTCAGGCTGCACTGGTTTCCGGCCATGGGTAACCAGGGTTTTGCTGCGCTGGTGTTGCCAGCTTCGACCCTGGCCATTCCCACCGCGGCGGTGATTGCCCAGGTGCTGCTGCGCTCACTGGTCAATGTCTCGCGCCAGCCGTTCGCCGAAAGCCTGCTGGCCAAGGGGCTGAGCCGCCGGCGCTTGCTGTTCGTGCACCTGCTGCACAACGCGGCGGTGCCGGTGTTGAGCCTGTCCGGGGTGTTGGTGGGCAATCTGCTGGCGGGGTCGGTGGTCACCGAAACCGTGTTCTCCCGTGAGGGCGTCGGGCGTTTGGCTCAGGCAGCGGTGAGCAATCAGGATATTCCCATGGTGCAAGGCGTGGTGCTGCTCGCCGCGGTGATCTTCATTCTGGTCAACCTGCTGGTGGACCTGCTGTATCCGTTGCTTGATCCACGTATCCGCGCAGGTGCCCCATGACCAGCACCGTTCTATATGCCGCAAACGGCACCGGCTGGCTGGCCCGCGTGCGGCCGGTGCTGCGCAAACGGCCGTTGCTGCCGTTGGGCATCGTCGTGCTGAGCCTGACGCTGGCCTGGGCGCTCTGGCCGACTTTATTCAGCACCCAGGACCCGCTGCTGGGGCTGCCGGCCGAAGCGCTGCAACCACCCAGCGCGCAGCACTGGTTCGGCACTGACCATCTGGGCCGCGATCTGTACAGCCGCGCTGTGCATGGGGCGGCGTTGTCGCTGCAAGCCACCGCGCTGGCGGTGCTGATCGCCTTGTTGGTGGGCATCGTACTGGGCACAGTCGCCGGCTATTTCGGTGGTCGGCTGGATGCCTTGTTGATGCGCATGGTCGAGGTGTTGATGGCTATTCCGTCGCTGTTGCTGGCCATGGCGATCATCACCGTACTGGGCTTCGGCACCCTGAACATCGCCTTGGCGGTGGGCCTGTCGTCAGTGGCGACCTTTGCCCGGCTGGTACGCGGCGAAGTGCTGCACTGGCGCAGCCGGTTGTTTGTCGAGGCGGCGCTGGTCAGCGGGGTCGGGCCATGGGGGATCATTCGTGGGCACATTCTCGCCCATGCGGCGGCGCCGGTGCTGGCCCTGGCGGCGCTGGAGTTCGGTGCGGCAGTGCTGTCGGTGTCGGCCTTGAGCTTTCTCGGCTTTGGCGCGCCGCCGCCGCAACCGGAGTGGGGGCTGCTGATTTCCGAAGGGCGCAACTACATGGTCGCGGCCTGGTGGTACACCACGCTGCCGGGGCTGGTGCTGGCTTCGGTGGTGCTGGCGGCCAACCAGTTGGCGCGGGCCATTCAGGACATTCAGGGAGAACACCCATGAGCCAGCCAATCTTGCAGGTTGAAGGTCTGCGCATCGGTTACCGCAGCACCGCCGGGCGGGTCGAGGGCATTGATCAGGTGGGTTTTGCCATCCATCCGGGGGAAATCGTCGCAGTGGTGGGCGAGTCCGGTTCGGGCAAGTCCACCACGGCCGGGGCGCTGATTGGCCTGTTGGCCAGTAACTCGGTGATTGAAGCCGGCAGTATTCGCCTGGCCGGCGAAGAGCTGGTCGGCCTGGGCGAGCGCCAGTGGCGTCAGCGCCGCGGCCGGCTGGTGGGCTTTGTGCCGCAAGACCCCGGCCTGTCGCTGGACCCGGTAAAACGCATCGACCAGCAACTCAGCGAGGCCATGACCGTACACGGTGTAGCGCGCCGCGAGGCCCGCGCACGGGTGCCAGCGTTGCTGGCGCAGGTTGGCCTCAATGAAGTCGAGCGGGTTGCGCGCAGCTATCCGCATCAGTTGTCGGGCGGCATGCGCCAGCGCATTCTGATCGCCATTGCGCTGGCCAACGACCCACCGCTGATCATTGCCGATGAGCCCACCAGTGCGCTGGACGTCGGGGTGCAGCGCCAGGTGCTTGATCGTCTGCAAACCCTGGCCCGCCAGCGCGGCACAGCGGTATTGCTGATTACCCACGACCTTGGGGTGGCGCTGGATCGCGCTGACCGGCTGATCGTGATGCAGCGCGGGCGCATCGTTGAAAGCGGCCCGGCGCAGCAGATTTTCCAGCACCCGGCGCACGCCTACACGCAGCAATTGCTCAACGCCGCGCCCACCCTGAGCGAGGCATCACGCCCGCGCCGTGACAGGGTGTTGCGTGCCGAGCCATTGTTGCAGGTGCATTTGCTGCGCAAGGATTTCTCTACCTGGCGCCAGCCGGGGCGCGCCGCAGTCAACGAGGTCTCGTTCAATGTGCTACGCCATGGCACCACCAGCCTGGTGGGCGAGTCGGGGTCGGGCAAGTCGACCACGGCGCGGCTGATTCTCGGCCTGGAGCGCGCCGACCGTGGCCAGCTGCTGTTTGCCGGGCAAGACCTGAGCCGCCTGTCGCGGCGTGCCTGGCAGCCCCTGCGCCAGCGCATCCAGATCGTCTACCAGAACCCTTACGCGTCACTTGACCCGCGCTGGACCCTGGAGCAGATCATCAGCGAGCCGCTGCATGCGTTTGCCATTGGCGAGCGCGCTGCACGCCGGGCGCGTGCGGCGAGTCTGCTGGAGCAGGTCGAACTGCCGGCCCATCTGTTGCAGCGCAAGCCCGGTGAGTTGTCTGGCGGTCAGCGCCAGCGCGTGGCGATTGCCCGTGCCCTGGCGCTGGAGCCGGAGCTGCTGGTGCTCGACGAAGCGCTGTCGGCGCTGGATGCCTCGGTGCAGGCGCAGATCCTCAAGCTGCTGGGGCAATTGCAGCAGCGTCTGGGCCTGAGTTATCTGTTCATCTCCCATGACCTGGCCGTGGTGCGGCAGATTTCCGATCATGTCGTGGTGATGCGCGACGGTAAGGTGGTGGAGCAGGGCGCCTGCGAGCAGGTGTTTCAGGCGCCGTCGTCCGACTACACCGCGAAGTTGCTCGCTGATGTGCCGGGAAGGCTCTGGCTCGATACTCAAGTACCTGAAGCTGCGTTGGCGCTTAATTATGGAAATGCATATTAGCTTATATTTTTAATTCATTTTCGGCATCACGCGCGGATTGCTAGCATCGCTTTATCAAGCAAATCAAAACAGGAACTGATCCATGTCCCACACCGTGATCGCCAGCCAGCACGATGAAGAAATCAACGCGCTGCTGCGCCAGCGCCTGCCGGAGTACACCATCGTTGCCATCGGCCAGGGCGCGCCGCAGGTGCCGCCTGAGGCGAGCATTCTGCTGACCCGGCCGTTCTTCGGTAACTTCCTCACTCAGGAACTGCCGGAGCAGCCGGCGGGCTGGCCGTTCAACCTCAAGTGGGTGCAACTGACCTCGTCGGGCATCGACGGCTACCCGGCCTGGCTGTTCGATCAATTACCAGTGTCGTCGGCGCGTGGCACCGCGTCGGTGGCGGTGGCCGAATTTGCCCTGGCGGCGATCCTGGCCCAGGTCAAACAGTTTCCGCAGGTCTGGATCGACAGCGCCGAACAGTGGCAGCGCTTCCCGCTGCAACAACTGAGCGGCAGCACGCTGGGCATCGTCGGCTTTGGGGCCATCGGCCGTGACCTGGCAGTGCGGGCTCAAGCGCTTGGGGTCAGGGTGATCGCGGTGAACCGTTCGGGCAAACCCTTCGATGTACCGGGAGTCGAACGCGCCGAAAGCCTGGAAAAACTGTTCGCCGAATCCGACCACGTGGTACTGGCCGCACCGGCCACCTCATCCACCCGGCAACTGGTCGACAAGGCTCTGCTCAGCCACGCCAAACCGGGCCTGCACCTGGTCAATATCGCCCGCGGCAGCCTGATCGACGAAGCCGCGCTGCTCGACGCGCTGGACGCCGGCCAGCTCAGCCGCGCCACCCTCGACGTCACCGCCGTAGAACCGACCCCGGCTGACCACCCCTTCTACAAACACCCCAAAGTGCGCCTGTCGCCCCACGTATCCCCGGCCAGCGGCGTGATCTGGCACAACATCGTCGAACACTTCGTCGCCAACCTGCTGCGTTATCACAAAGACCAGCCGCTGGGTGATGTAGTGGATTTTGAGCGTGGGTATTGAAAACAGACAGACTCGCTCCTACAAACTGTTCAACAGCCAATCCCGAAACACCACCAGCGCCGGCAGGTTCTGGAAGCGGGTCGGATAGGCCAGGTAATAGCGGCGTCCGCTGTCCATCGGTGCAAACAGGCTGACCAGCTCGCCACGTGCCAGCTCATCGCGCACCAGCACACTGGGCACCAGCGCAATGCCAATCCCGGCCGCTACCGCCTGAATCAAATGCGAGGTCACCTCAAAACTCGGCCCCGGGCGCATGATGTGGTGGTCCAGCCCATGATGCTCGAACCAGTCCGACCAGGCGTTGGGCCGCGATACCACGCTTAGCAGCGAACGCTGGGCGACATCCGCAGGGCGCATGCCGGCATGGTCGGGCAGGGCGCTCGGGCTGGCAATCACCAGCAGTTCCTCGGCCATCAGCGGATGCGCAATGTACCCCGGCCAACTGCCGTTACCGACGCAAATCAGCGCATTCATATCCGCCGAAGCGGCGCTCAGGTCGCCTGAGGCAATGCGCGAATGGATATGCACCACCGAGCCGGGGTGCCGGGCATAAAAGTCATGCATCTGCGGCAGCAGCCAGCGCGAGCCAAAGGTCGGTAGCACTGCCAGGCTCAAGGTGCCGCTTTGCGACTTGTGGGCGATGGTCTGTAAGGTGGCGCTGCGGATGCGCCCCAGTGCGGCGGCCAGTTCATGCTGGTACAGCGCGCCTGCGGTGGTCAGTTCGATGCGCCGGCCATCGCGCTTGAACAGCTCGACCTCCAGCTGCGCCTCCAGTGCCTGAACCTGACGGCTCACCGCACTCTGGGTCAGCGCCAGCTCATCGGCGGCCTTGGTGAAGCTGCCATGCCGGGCCGCCGCCTCGAAAGCGATCAGCAATGACATGGACGGGGTAAGACGACGCGGATTCATGCACAGGGCTCATTCATAAAAGTCATGCAAAACGGCCAGGATTTACATTTGCCGTGCGCATGGATCTTACGCAAAATCGCGGCTAACCGTGAATAGCAGCGTATCCGGGCTTGGTCCCGGGCTACGTGTTCTGCATATAAAAAGTCTTAGCATCAGGAAATACCGCCATGATTGCCCAGCTCAAACCCGTCACCGGACAGGCCGATCTCTACGAGCGCTTCCTTACCGCCCTTGGCCAGTCAGGCTTTGCCGGAGAAATTGCCAGGGATCATGGCTCACGTACCGTACTGGGCACTGATAACTCGATCTATCAGCGCCTGCCCCAGGCAGCGGTATTTCCCCGTGATCGGGATGACGTCGAGATCGTTGCCCGCCTGGCCGGCAGCCCGGAATTCCAGCAGATCGTCCTCACCCCACGCGGCGGCGGCACCGGCACCAACGGCCAGTCACTGACCGACGGGCTGGTGGTCGACCTGTCGCGGCACATGAACCGGATTCTGGAAATCAACGTCGAAGAGCGCTGGGTACGGGTCCAGACCGGGGTGGTCAAAGACCAGCTCAACGCGGCGCTCAAGCCCCACGGGCTGTTCTTTGCCCCTGAACTGTCGACTTCCAACCGCGCCACCATCGGCGGCATGATCAACACCGACGCCAGCGGTCAGGGCAGTTGCACCTATGGCAAGACCCGTGACCACGTGCTGGACCTGGACACCGTCCTGCTCGGCGGCGGCTCGGTGTACAGCCATGTGATCGACGAAGACACCCTCAACTCCGCCAAAGCCGGCAGCGGCCGTGCCGCCGAGGTTTACCGCTGCGCCCAGGGTATCGCCGATGAAAAGGCGCAACTGATCAAGGACATTTTTCCGCCGCTCAACCGTTGCCTGACCGGCTACGATCTGGCGCACCTGCGTGAGCAGGATGGCCGCTTCAACCTCAATAGCGTGCTGTGTGGTTCGGAAGGTTCGCTGGGCTTCATCGTTGAGGCGCGCCTGAACGTGCTGCCGATTCCCAAGCATTCGATTCTGGTCAACGTGCGTTATGCCGGCTTCATGGAAGCGCTGCGCGATGCCAAGGCGCTGATGGCGCACAAGCCGCTGTCGATCGAAACCGTGGACTCCAAGGTTTTGATGCTGGCCATGCAAGACATCGTCTGGCACGGCGTGGCTGAATACTTCCCGGCTGACCCGGACACCCCGACGCTGGGCATCAACCTGATCGAATTCAGCGGTGATGAGCTGGACGACGTCGAGCGCCGCGTACACGAGTTCATCGAACACCTGCAAACGGATACCTCGGTGGTGCGCCTCGGCCACACCCTGGCGGTGGGCAGCGCGGCGGTGAACCGCGTGTATGCCATGCGTAAACGTGCGGTGGGCCTGCTGGGGAACGTCAAGGGCGAAGCACGCCCGCAGCCGTTCGTGGAAGACACCGCCGTGCCGCCGGAAAACCTCGCCGATTTCATTCAGGAATTTCGCGACCTGCTCGACAGCTTCGGCCTGCAATACGGCATGTTTGGCCATGTCGATGCCGGGGTGCTGCACGTGCGGCCGATCCTCGACATGAAAGACCAGGCCCAGGCGGCCCTGATCCGGCCGATTTCCGATCAGGTTGCCGCACTCACCCAGAAACACGGCGGCCTGTTGTGGGGCGAGCACGGCAAGGGCCTGCGCTCGCAGTATGTGCCGGGTTACTTCGGCGAGCTTTACCCGTCGTTGCAGGCGCTCAAGGCGGCCTTTGACCCGCACAACCAGCTCAACCCCGGCAAGATCGCGACCCCGGCCACGCGCCCCGAAGCGCAACTGACTCTGGTTGACGAAGTGCAACTGCGTGGCGACCTGGACCGCACCATCGACGAGCGGGTCTGGCAGCACTACGAGAGCGCCGTGCACTGCAACGGCAACGGTGCCTGCTACAACTACGACCCCAACGACGCCATGTGCCCGTCGTGGAAGGCTACCCGCAACCGCATCCACTCGCCCAAGGGCCGCGCCTCGCTGATCCGCGAATGGCTGCGCCTGCAAGGCGAACAAAACATCGACGTGCTGGCGGCCAGCGTGCGGGCGCGGTCGGCCAGTTTCTTCACCGGGCTGACCAGCAAGGTGCGCAACAGCCTGGGCCGGCGCCGTGGCGAGCAGGACTTCTCTCACGAGGTGTACGAGGCCATGGCCGGTTGCCTGGCGTGCAAATCCTGCGCAGGGCAGTGCCCGATCAAGGTCAACGTGCCGGACTTCCGCTCGCGGTTTCTGGAGCTGTACCACACCCGCTACCTGCGCCCGCTCAAGGACTACCTGATCGGTTCGCTGGAATTCACCATTCCGTACATGGCGCGCTTCCCCAAGCTGTACAACGCCATCATGGCCGCCAAACCGGTTCGTTACCTGCTGGAACGCGTGGCCGGCATGGTCGACAGCCCGCTGCTGAGCCTGATGGATTTTCGCGCCGCCTGCGCGCGCTGGAATGTGGCCATCGCCACCCCTGAACGCTTGGCCCGGCTGAGCGACGCACAGCGCCAGCGCACCGTGATTGTGGTGCAGGATGCTTTCACCCGGTATTTCGAAACTCACCTGGCCGCCGACTGGCTGGAACTGATCAGCCGTCTGGGTTATCAGGTGTACCTGGCGCCGTTCGCGCCGAACGGCAAGCCGCTGCAGGTGCAGGGTTTCATGGCCGCCTTCGAAAAAGCTGCTGCCTACAACAGCCAGTCGCTGCGGACCTTGCAGGCCTACGGCATCCCGCTGGTCGGACTGGACCCGGCGATGACCCTGGTCTATCGCCAGGAATACAGCAAAACCCTCGGCGAACAGGCGCCCACGGTATTGCTGCCTCAGGAGTGGTTGGTCGATGCTCAACTGCCGGAGCGTGAAGCTTCAGGCCAGGTGTTCCGCTTCCTGCCGCACTGCACCGAGAAAACCAACGAACCGGGTAGCGTCGGCCTGTGGCAGAAAGCCTATAGCCGCCTGGGCCTGAAGCTCGACGTACTGCCCAGCGGCTGCTGCGGCATGTCGGGCACCTACGGCCACGAAACCCGTAACGTGCAGACCTCCGCGATCATCTACCAACAGTCCTGGCAGCCACTGGTCGCCAAACACGGCGAAGATGGCGGGCTGGTCGCCGACGGCTATTCGTGCCGCAGCCAGGTCAAGCGCCAGGATGGCAAGGTGGTACTGCATCCGCTGCAGGTGCTGCTGGCGCACTTGCGTGGCAGCAATACCCGGTAACGGAAACCGAGCCTTTGAAAGCGCCCGCATTTGCGGGCGTTTTTCTGTGTACGGCAAACCTGCGGCAATCTGTCTGAATCTCTGTTGGCCGCTCGGGTCAGACCTGATGTAGCACCCGATCATTAAAGGTGTACAAACGTCGATTGCAACCAGAGAGGTCGCTATGAGCAATAACGAACTGGAGCGCGAAGTTCTTACCCGTTTACTGCACGCCCACCCGGCCGGGCTGGGCAAGGAAATTCTGGACAACTACCGGGGTGAGAAGGTCGTCGCCCAAACCCTCAAGGATTTGCAGGCACGTAACCTGATCCATGGTCAGCCGGTCACGTCCGAACAGGACGAGCCGCAGATCACCTTTCCTATCAAACTGAGCAGTGCCGGGGTGGAGCAGGCTAAACGCATGGATATTTGAGTACTCGGGCTGTGCCAGATGAACGCGGCGCCTTCGGGCGCCGTTGTTGTTTGCAAAGATAGTTCGTTTCTTTAAGAACTGCATATGTGTCGGTGACGCAAATTCGAAGTGACTTAGGTGTTACGTGTGTCCATTTTATCGGAAGGTCTAAGGATTATATATAATTATGGAGGTTGTTCGGTGATTTTGTGTTTGGTGATGATTCGTTAGTGCTGGATTTGGTTTTGGTCTTCTTCTGAAGGATTTAAAATAGCAACGTGGTAAATAGTTATGTAATTAGTCTGGGTATTAGCCGGTAAAACATCGTCATACACCACCGCAAGGAAGTCTGTATGAGCGATGAAAATAATGATCCACCAGAGAAACACCTGTGGGTAATAAAACCTCTTGACCCTTCCAAGGGTGAAGGAACAGGCCATTCAAACAATGGTTCAGGAAGTGACCAAAGTGCTGAGCCTATCGTATCCAGTACTGTGCCCGGTTATGCCGACCAGGCGCTTTGGGCAGACCAGCATATCGGCAAACTGTTTGCCACCGGTGCTTCTTCAACCTCCGGCAATAACGACGAGGCATTGGCGGGTAAACCGGTCCCCGGCCGTGGTAGTGGCCGGGAAGGCTGGAGTGTCCGTATTGACAACCATGGCAATTTCAGCGGTGGCTTCAGCGGCGGTTTCGGCGGGAGCAGCCGCAAGAAGGCTAAGCGGCGTGCCAAGGCTAAAGCCCAAGCCATCGCCAGCGCGCGTGCCGAAGCCGAGGCTCGCGCCAGGGCTGAGCAGGACGCTCATCAACAGGCGCAACGTCAGCAGGCGTTGGCTGCACATCGCAGCGTGCTCGATCAATTGCACAGTGTTCATGAGCGCAGGCGTGCCGAGCTGGATGACCAGTACGCGCAACGCAAGGCCGGCCTTGCCGAACAGCTCGACCAAGAAATCAGGGCAGCGGCAAAGGCGCCGCAGACTCCAGGTAACGAACGCTGGCAGTTGTACCTGATCTCCAAGAAAAAGGCCGAAATCGACGCAGTAGCGACCGCCAAGCAAGCGGCTTTGCAGGCCCGTGCTGCATTGGCATCGGCATTCGATGGGCATGATGCCTTGCATCGCACCGGCCAGGATTATCGGCAGCAGCTGGAGCAGCGCAGCGGTGAGAGTGCTCAGGCCGCCCACGATCTGCACCGCAATTGGGAGCAGGCCTATATCGCGGCGCATGAAAACGCACTGTTGGGCGAGTCGATTCGACTATTAAGGCAGCGGATTGAGGCGCTGTCGGAGCAATATGCGCGTGACGCCATCATGTGGCGGGAACAAGAGCAGCGTGAAGCCGCACTTCGCCAGAAAGAACGTCAGCGTGAGGAGCATGTAAAACACCACCAGCGTGTCGAAGAAGTCATACGGCAGACACGCCTGCAGGCCGCCAATATCCGGTACATCCCGGTCGATATGGCCGGCAGTGGCGCCATCTTGTTCGGTCGTAGTGATACCGCGCTGGCGCACGACGCCGCCAAGGCATTGCAGGCGCAGGTCAGAGCTGCGGTTACTGAGTTGGTGCGCGTAGCGCTCATTCGTGCAGGCCAGACGGTTGCGCTGGGCGTGACGACTGCCTTGTACTCGCCGGTGTTGGGCAACGGCGAGTTGACACCCGAGCAGCGGCGCCGCTTTTCCCAAGGAATGGGCGTCAACGCCGAGGTCATGGGAGTCCCCAGTAACATCGATTTACCTGCCATCGCTGAGGCAGGCGGGACGATTGATTTGCCTACACGCATCAAGCTCGTGCCTGTGGACCAAGGCACTGAGTTGCATGTGGTAAGTACCGGGCCGGGCTTCACTGCTCAGGTGCCGGTAATCATGGCGGCGCCTCATCCCTTGACCACTATCGACGAAGCCACTGTTTCAGCACCGCCTGGGCGGCAAGTGGTGATGGACAGTGCGCCAGCCACATCCGTTACCTTGCCAGTGGAGCATCACGTTTTTGGCACTGAACTGCAGGTTGCCGAGTTGCCGGCGGGTGTTGACCTGCGCTTTGACGATTGCATTGTGTGTTTTGCTCCAGAGTTGGGATTGGCACCGCTGTATCTGTCGTTCCCCTTGCCGTCTGCTGGTTACGGCGTGGTCACGGGGCAGGGTGTGCCAGGCGATAAAGGCTGGCGCCTGCTGGCCGATAGCCCCACCGGCGCTGCATTACCCGAACAGGTAGGCGAGCGGTTACGCCAGCGTGAGTTTCATTCGTTGTCAGCCTTCGACGCGTCAGTCTGGCGCGTACTGGCTGAGGATGACCTGCTCAACGAAGGCTTTGACCCGCTGAGTGTCAAACGCATGTTGCGTGGGATGCCCCCTTATGCGCCCAAGGCCAATTGGGTTGGCGAGCGCCGCCATTATGAAATCCGCGCGAAAGATACGTTGGCTGCCCAAGCCAATCCGTTTGATCTTTCAAGTCTGGTAATGACCAAGCCTGACAGCGATTACGGAGTAGCGCGCTTCACTCAGGCTTATCAGTCCTGGCCTACAGCACGCGGCAACCTTGTCTGGACACCGCTGCACGCCCCAGGCACAGAGTTATTGGGAGCAACCACAACCCCGGCTGAGCCACAGCAGCCGACGGTTCATTCCGGAAGTGATATTGAGCCGTTGTCTTCACAGGTTGATCCACTGCCGGTTGTGGATCCGGCGGACCTGACGACGGTGATTCCGGGGTACGCTGAAGAGGAGGATTTGCCTTCATCTGATCTTATTTTTGCCGAGCCGGTCAAGGTGCTGGAAACGGGACCTTATGACAAGCTGGAGCGGCGCAGCAGGGGGGATGGCCTGGATGTGGATCATATTCTTTCTCGGGCTGCTTTTATCAGGTTGGTTCGCACGAGGTATCCGGGCCTGCTTCCGGAAGAGGTCAAGAAAATGTCCAATAGCGCGCCCAGTATTGTCATTCCCAAGGCTGTGCACGAGAAATATAGTGAAACTTTTAGATGGAAAAAATACTGTCGAAAAACAGTTAAAAGATGCAAGCGATCCAGAGGCGGGTGTTAATAGCAATTTTGATGCAATAAAAACAGGGCTTCTGGAGCTGGGTTTTGATGAGCGGGCCTTGGAATCCGCCCGCGAGCAATTGCACCAGGCCTATAAGGAGAAGGGGTTTTACTGATGAATATCACTCAGGTACAAGGGCTTTTAAGCTCGCTAGGGAAACAGTCAGACGCCATCCATGTCGAGGGTGTGCATACCCAAGGGCCACTTTTGGAAATGTTTAAGGGCGATGATGTTCTTTCCATCACCCCGGCACCCGGTATAGCAATGAGCTTTCGCTCCGTAGGCAAGGTTTTCGATACATTAGTTTTCAGATTACTGAAAACATATCCTGAACAGGTCGTATATACCGGGGCGTTGCCGAAGCCTTTCAAAGTTGCGATGTCTAAGGCTGAAGTGCACGAGTTGCTAGGTCAGCCTTTGGAGGCTACAGGCCCCATCAAAATGCCCGATCCGTTAGGCCAAACCGGTGGGTGGGAGGCGTTTGCGCTGGGCCATGAAAAATATCCTGGTGTAAAGGTAGTGGTTCAGTACAACGCTTCTCTTGACGTGTTTGGTCTTGTTTTTAGCTTGATGGATAAGCATTCGTAGTCGTTCCAGGGTTGCAGCTCATTTATCTGGAAAAACGCAGAACAACCCCGCCGCTGGCTCAAGCGACGGGTTGGCTCTACATAAACCAAGGGAACTTAATCATGCAATTCAAGGAACGACTGCAAGACTATACGCGGGCAGAGTTTGCAAGTTTTCTGAACAAAATCTGGGCCGTTGACGTTGTCGCTGATGAGCACGATCTGATGATCGAACACTTTGATCGGCTGACCGCCCATATTCGGGGGTGCGACCTGCTTTTTTATCCCGATACGCGAAATCAGCGGGATGCCTATTCAGAAAATGAAACCGCATTGGGAGAGATTCAGGCCTGGTATGGCGTTCGAAAACAGCAAGCATTCAAGGACGATGTACCTGTTGGCAGTAACACTGCTCTGGATGCAAGGGGGCGTGCTCAGCGTGAGCTTGACCTTGTCGTTGCTCAGGTTGGCGAGTTGGATGGCCAGCAGGCAGCCGCCCAGACATGTTTGAACGAGTATGAACATCAGCTTGATGAGGCCGACAAACGCTTGTCATCAGACCTGAGTAAGACCGCGACTGCAGACATCTTTACTCAGACGGAGCGCCATCTTGATCATATGGATGAATTGCGCACTAAAGTCATCGGTGTTCTGAATCGCTATAAACATGCAGGCGGTCGCTTGGCGTTTTCTTTGGACTGGGCGCGGCGAGCGGGGACCAAAATTGGCACTCAGGATCTTGAGCAGCGAAAGCTGGAGCTTCTCGATCAGGCGAGTCAACGTTACCACGGGCACAAGGCAGTCTTTGAACAGCGTCATCGGTCGTTGCATGAGCGTGCAGAGGTGACTTTCAGGCGTACCCGAGATCATCTGGTTCGTTTGGCATACGCGGCTAAAACCGGTCCTTCATGGGGGCGACAGACACTGATTGCGCCGCTTTTTCGAATGGACTTTCATCCTCGACTACTGGCCGCAGAACCAACCCGATTCGAGTTATTTGACGATCAATGGCAAATACTCAGTCGATGCCTTCGTTCTGCTGTAACAGGACTTGCGTGGGAGCTGGACGCGCCTGACGATGCGTTAATGGCCAGCATTCTTGGGTTCAGCGATAGCAGGCCGGGTTGTGGCGATCCTGTGGCCTTCAGTGTTCCTCTGCGCGAATTGATGTCTGCTGAGGGTGTGGATTGGCACTGTCTTGCTTTGGCGAACGCGCACGTTGAGATGCCTTACCGGGTGAGCATTGCAACATACCCGTTGCGGTATGGACGAGACTGGAACGGACTGCGCGAGGTATTGGAGCAAACCAATGTGTGTGTCGTTCGTACTGATGGGGCGGAGATTGCTTCCAGCGTGAGGGTTCGCATGGCCGTGTGGGATGAACTGGAACAGGGCTGGCGCCTGAACTGCCCGGATGGCCGTCAGCGTGAGGTTCTCTGGTACAGTCATTCTCAATGGGCGCAAAGGGTTGGTGCAGCGCAAGGCACTTCCCGCGGCGGTAATTTTGCCCCCCGCGATGTTCCAGAGGTCGAGAGTGCTGACCTGTCGGCAACCCAGCTGGACGATTATGTTGCAGTCTTCCCGGTTAGTTCGGGATTGGAACCGGTATATCTGAGCTTCACTCCTGATTACGAGTATCCCGGCGTTGTTGTAGGTCAGGGCCAGCGCGTTGCGGCTGACTGGCTCAACACCTCTGCGCAACCCAATGCTGTTCCCTCGCAGGTTGCCGATATTCTGCAAGGTCAGGTATTTGATCGTTTTCGGCTCTTTCTTGTTGCCTTCTGGCAAACAGTGGCCAGCTTACCTGAACTGTGTACCGGGTTTGATCCGGATGAAAAACAAACCATGGCAGCGGGTCAGGTCTCTCGTCTGTCCAGCAATTTCAGGATCGGTTTCATTCGCAGCCCGCTGGAAGGCGGTGACATCTACGACTTGGACAACCTGCAAATTGTCCGGACGGGTTAAGGCCTGTTTGTCTCTACATCGGCAAATTCGCTGAACTTCCCCGCCCATCACTGGCCCCACTCCATACAGGGCAGCCAACCGGCTGCCCGCGATCCAGGAGAGTCAGGATGCCAAGTGAAGACGGCAAGATTCGCTACGGTGTGGTAGGTGGCGGCTCGATTTCTCAAGGGGCATTCATGCCCGGTGTCGGCCAGACCCGTAATTCGACGCTGACGGCGCTGGTGACCGGTGACCCGGACAAGGCTGATCGACTGGCGACGCTGTATGGCATCAAGGCTTACCGTTATGAGGACTATGACAGGCTGCTCAAGTCCGGCGAGATTGATGCGGTCTATGTGGCGACCCCCAACTTTCGCCATCTGGAGTTCGTGCTGCCGGCCCTGGAGGCGGGCATCCATGTGCTGCTGGAAAAGCCCATGGCCACCAATGAGACTGACTGCCACACGATGATCGAAGCGGCCAATCGCACCGGCAGCAAGCTGATGATCGCCTACCGGCTGCACAGCGAGCCGGGCACGCTGGAGATCATCGAACGGGTGCGGGCAGGGGAGTTCGGTGAGCCTCGGCTGTTTACCTCGACCTTCACCCAGACCGTCAAGCTCAGTAATCACCGTACCCAACATGGCTTTAGCGCAGGTCCCGTACCGGATATGGGGCCTTACCCGCTGAACATGGTGCGCCAGTTGTTCGCGGCCGAGCCGATTGAGGTCAGTGCAGTGGGCGTCAAGACGCCGGGCCGTGATATCGGCACCTGGGACACGGTGACGGTGTCGCTGCGCTTCCCGGACGAGCGACTGGCGCAGTTCACGGTCAGCTACAGCCTGCCGGACAGCGAGCGCTTTCAACTGATCGGTAGCGAAGGCGAGGTCGAGGCTTCACCTTGTTTCGGTTACGGCGAAGGGGTCGGCATTGCTTACCGTGCCCATTTGCAGGAAGAGAGCCGCAGGGTCACCCATCCGGTGGTGGATCAGTTTGCCGGTGAAACTGCGTATTTTTCTGACTGCATCCTTAACAACGAAGTACCGGAGGCCGATGGCCAGGAAGGCTGGCGCGATGTTCGGGTGGTCGCGGCCATCGAACGCGCCTTGCAGACCGGGCATCCGCAGGTGCTGGAGCCGTTGCCGGCCAGGCGCGGACCACAACCCGGCCAGGCCCGGCAGTTCCCGCTGGCCAAGGTGCCGGAGATGATCGACACCGAGATGCCGACGGAATAATTGTCGGGAGCGCGGTCTTGTGGGAGGGCGTTTAGGCACTGCAAGTCTCTGTGGGAACAGCCGGCCGGCGTTCCGGTCGCACGTGAAGAGGCCGGTAAAGTCACAGCATCTGCTGCGAACACGCCGCCGTCTTCGCTAGCAAGCTAGCTCCCACAAAGGCTGCGGCGCTTATCTGAGCAGTATTGCCTGTAGGCCAGAGCGCAACGAAACACTGTCACATCCCTGCCAAGCCTGGCTGTTAGCGTGAAGCCTCACATCTGCAAGAGGCTTCTCCATGACCCTGTTCGACCCCACACGCCGTCGCATCATTCAAGTGGCCGGTGCCGGTCTGCTCTTGCCGGGCCTGGCACCGGCAGTGATCGCTTCGAATCGGGACCGACCGAAGATCACCGATGGCGTGCAGTCCGGCGACATTTCCGGCGACCGTGCCGTGGTCTGGAGTCGTTGTGACCGGCCTGCGCGGCTGATTGTGGAATGGGACACCCGCAGCATGTTCAGCAACCCGCGCCGGTTGGCCTCGGCGCTGGCCGATGCGCGCAGTGACTTCACCGCCAGGGTCGATCTGAGCGAATTGCCGGCCGATCAGGCGATCTTCTATCGCGTGCAGTTCGAGGATGCGCAGTCCGGTGTGCTGAGCGAGCCGGAGTTTGGCCACTTGCGCAGCACCCCGCAGCAACGGCGCAACCTGCGTTTTGTCTGGAGTGGCGACACGGTGGGGCAGGGGTTTGGTATCAACCCGGACATCGGCGGCATGCGTATCTATGAAGCGATGCGCCTGCGTCTGCCGGATTTCTTTATTCACAGCGGCGACACCATTTACGCCGACGGTCCGGTGCCGGCGCAACTGAGTACCGAAGGCGGGCGGATCTGGCGCAACATCACCACCGAGGCGAAAAGCAAGGTGGCCGAGACCCTCGACGAGTACCGCGGCAATTATCGTTACAACCTGATCGATGAAAACCTGCGCCGCTTCAATGCCCAGGTGCCGCAGATCTGGCAGTGGGACGATCATGAGGTGACCAACAACTGGTCACCGGGCAAGCAGCTCGATGACCGCTACAAGGTCAAGGACATCAAGCTGCTGGCGGCACGCGGTCGCCAGGCGTTTCTCGAATACGCGCCGATGCGCCTGCAGCAGGCTGACAACGGCGGGCGGGTGTATCGCAAGATTGGCTATGGCCCGATGCTTGATGTGTTCGTGCTGGACATGCGCAGTTACCGTGATGCCAACGACGCCAACCTGAGCGAAAAGCCTGGCCCCGGCACGGCTTTTTTAGGGCGCGAGCAACTGGACTGGCTCAAGCGCGAACTCAAAGCCTCTAAAGCGCAGTGGAAGATCATTGCGGCCGACATGCCCATTGGGCTGGGTGTGCCGGACGGCGAAGTCAGCCCCGGCGTACCGCGCTGGGAAGCCATTGCCAACGGGCAGGACGGTGCACCGGCTGGACGGGAGCTGGAAATCGCCGAACTGCTTGGCTTTCTCAAGGCCCAGCAGGTTCGCGATTGCGTATGGCTGACCGCCGATGTGCATTACTGCGCGGCTCACCATTACCAGCCTGAGCGCGCGGTGTTCCAGGATTTCGACCCGTTCTGGGAGTTTGTCGCCGGTCCCCTGAACGCTGGCAGCTTCGGCCCCAACCCGCTGGACAAGACCTTTGGCCCGGAACTGGTATTCCACAAGGCCCCGCCAGCGCAGAACACCTCGCCGTTTGCCGGCTTTCAGTTTTTCGGTGAGGTCAATATTGACGGGCAAAGCGCCGCGCTGACCGTAACTTTGAGGGATCTGGACGGGGTCGCGGTGTTCGAGAAGACCCTGGCGCCCGCTGTCAGTTGAAGGGCGATTGGCCTGGTCGCAGCGGCCAAATTCCTGTGAAAGCCTGTGCATACAGCTGGTTAAACAGTAACCAGCTGTTTTAAAAGTAATTTTTTTAAACAAAGGGCTTCACAGACGTAAATAATGTTGGTAAATTGCCGCTCATTCCAGCACAGCCCGCCAAACAGGCATGCAGGAATCTTCAGCAGAGTGTTCGCACTCGTCGCTACAGGGGCGTCGCCAAGCGGTAAGGCAGCAGGTTTTGATCCTGCCATGCGTTGGTTCGAATCCAGCCGCCCCTGCCATTTTCTCTCAGGCTCAGCCGGGCCGAATCTCTAAATAATCGCTCTTGAAGTCGTCAGCACATTAGCCGCCAACAGGCACGTATGCGTGTGCAGATTTGTCTTCGTTCAGATGCCGCAGGGTATGAAACCTGCAGTGCGTAGCGTAACTGCCAGAACGTTGACGACGATTTATGAACCCAACTGCCTTCCTGTCTGGACGCCTGACGCCCAAAGCGCTGTCGATGTGGATCGTGGTCTTCATCTGCCTGGTCTGTGTCTCGCTGCTATTGGCCACGCTCTGGCAGGTCAAACAGTCGGCAGATGAGCGTCTGGCCAATGCCCGCAGTGCGGTGTTCAACATCGTCCGGGCGGCCGAGCAACACGCGACCGACACCGTGCGCCAGGCTGACAGCACTCTGAAGAACATTGCTGAACGCATCGAGGTCGATGGCTGGGGGGGCGCCGCAGCGGCTGCGTCTTTCGCAACTGATGGCCCGCAACGTGGTGGACGTGGAGGGCGTGCAGGGGCTGTTCATCTATGACGAACACGGCAACTGGATCGCCAACTCGTTCACCCAGACCCAGAGCAGCCGCAACAACAGCGACCGCGACTACTTCATCTGGCACCGGGACAACCCCAGTGCGGCGGTCCATATCGGCTCGATTGTCGCCAGCCGCACGACAGGCGATCTGATCGTACCGATCAGCCGACGCCTCAATCATGACGATGGCAGCTTTGCCGGCGTGGTTCTGGCCACTGTACCGGTGGCGTATTTCCAGAGCTTCTTTGAACGGCTGGACGTTGATGGCAAGGGCGTGATTTTCCTGGCCCTGGCAAATGGCGACCTGCTGGCACGTCGCCCGACGCTGGAAAAGATCATCAGTACCAATATCGCCAAGGGCGAGATCTTCAGCAGGTACTTGCCACTGGCTGATCATGGCAGCGCCGTGGTCACTTCCGTGGTTGACGGGGTCGAGCGGCTGTATGCCTATCAGCGTATTCCCGGCTTGCCGCTGGTAACGGCTGCGGGCCTGTCGCTCGATGCGGTGTACGCCCAGTGGTGGAACTATGTGTGGCGTTCCTTCGCCCTGACCGGTTTGATGGTGACGGTAGTGGCTTTGCTCGGCTACCTGATCTGGCAACAGATTCAGCGGCTGTTGCGTGCCGAGCACAGCCTCAGTGCTGCGCACCGTGAACTGGAACAGATTGCCCGCACCGACGGCCTGACCAGCATTGCCAACCGCCGCTCGTTCGACCTGGCGCTGGAGCGCGAGTGGGCTCATGCCAGGATCAACCGGCTGCCGCTGGGTGTCATCCTGCTGGATATCGACTGGTTCAAGCAGTACAACGATCGCTACGGCCATCTGCAAGGCGATGAGTGCCTGAAACGGGTCGCCCGCCTGCTGCGTGACAACCTTGAACGCCCCGATCATATGGTCGCGCGTTACGGCGGTGAAGAGTTTGTGATCCTGCTGCCCGGCAGCGCACTGGCCGATGCCGCTGCTGTCGCCGAGCGGGTTCGCGCAGCGATTGCTGCCGACTGCCTGGAACACGCTGCCAGCCCGCTCGGTCATGTCTCGATCAGTGCCGGTGTGGTCAGCAGCGACAGTCTTCAGGCCAGCAACGCTGCCCAGTTGCTGGCCAGCGCCGATCAATTGCTGTACCAGGCCAAGCAGCAAGGCAGAAACCGGGTCTGCCAGGCTGGGCCCAGGGTGTACCGGGTTTCCTGACTCAGGCTGTACGGGGTTTGCCGAAACCTGCAAATAGCAGATAAAACGCACCGGCCATGATGGCCATGTCGGCGATATTGAACACGCCGGTGTGCAGGCTGCCAGCGTTCAGCACCAGATAATCCACCACATGGCCGTCGCGCCAGGCGCGGTCGAACAGGTTCGAAGCACCGCCCAGAGCAATCAGGTACACCGCTGCGGCTTTGGCAGGTGCAGCCTGCCAGCGTGACAACGCCCACCAGAGCGCCCAGGCCACCACCACACCCACCCCGACGATGAAAATGCCTTGTTTGACCATCGGCGGCAGACTGGCGCCCAGGCTCAGAAAGGCGCCGGGATTCAGGCTCAGGGCGACGTCCAGCCAGAGGCTGTCGGAGCCGTAGCGAAAGTTCTCGTAGGGCAGGCGGGCGAGGGCGACAAGTTTGACCCACTGGTCGAACAGCACGAATAGGATGCCTACAACAATGGCGAAAGCCGGTTTTTTCAGGATGGATGGCATAGAGAGCGACGCTGCCTGTCAGCAATGGAAGAGGGCGTGAAGATAGCCTGTTTCTGCAGCCAGTTCATGAAATCCGCAAGCGCTCAAGCTCCGTTGCCGCAAGCCGATATACCCAGGCCTTTGTCATGGAGACTTCGTTACGCCTCGCAGGACGCGCTTGTTACTGACTCTTTTGGTGCTGGTGGCACTGTTTGCCGTTGGGACCCGGCTCGACTGGTCGTACCCCTGGAGAATGTACACCGGCTACCAGCAGTTTTCGAACAGCCTGCCCGACCGTGCAACAGTCGAGCGGCTCAACCTGCGCCTCAAGGCCGAGTTTGGTGGCGATGTTGAAGCTGACTACCGCATTAGCGTGAACGACGAAGGCAAGGTCACCCGTGTCATTGGCCTGAACTGGGTGTGTCGCACCGGTGTTGAAGGGCAGGCTTTCATCAAGGCCACCATGCGCCAACTTGACCAGCTGAGCTTTGAATGGCCTGATGAGATCCATATGCAATTCAAGTGTGCCCTGGCCAAACGTGAGGTCTGGCGCGGTTGATCCTGATGATGGAGAACCCATGAAAATCGGCGTCATTTCCGATACCCACGGCCTGCTGCGTCCCGAGGCCGTGGCGGCCTTGCAGGGCTGTGAGCGGATCATCCACGCCGGCGATATCGGCAAGCCCGAAGTGCTGGAACACCTGGCGCGTATCGCACCCTTGCATGTGGTGCGCGGCAATAACGACCTGGACTTTGCCTGGGCGCAGAACCTGCCGGATCAATCACTGTTCGATCTGGGGCCGTGGCAGGTGTTGCTGGTTCACGATGTCGCTGATGTGCCTGCGCCGCTTGATCCGGCGATAAAACTGGTCATCACCGGCCACTCGCACAAACCCTTGATTGACTGGCGCGGCGAGCGGCTGTTCCTTAACCCCGGCAGTGCCGGACCGCGACGCTTCAAATTGCCGGTGACCGTGGCGCTGCTGGAGGTGTTGGATTCGGGTATCGAGGCGCGGCTGGTGGCGTTGCTGGCTTCATGAGGCAACGCTCGGTTTTTACCGTGCTGATGCTGCGAGTCGTGGCCATTGTGGTCATGCTCCCGGTGACGCTGTTGGCCGGGGTCTATGGCCTGCTGGCGCTGGGTCTGCTGGTGTCCTTTGTCGTTGAAGAGGCTGTGCTGTCTATCGAGGACATGCTCCGCCGCGTGGGGCTGGCGGTTTTGCTCGGTGGCGGCTGGTTCGGCATCGTAACGGGCTGGCGGCTTTACTATCATTTTTTAAAATCATTCGGGTATCCGCGGTGGTCCAAATGGGCCTGGGCTGGTTTGCTCAGCGGCACACTGTGCAGTGTGGTCCTGCTGGTCATCACCGGGCAGTTGTTCATGCTCTGGCCGCTGCTGGGGGGCGCCTGGCTGGCCGGCTTGCTGCTCAACGCTGGCCGTAACAGGCGCAGTGCCTGAGCGGGCGAATCAGCCGCAACGAAATGGAGGACGGTATGCCGTACTTGATCATCGCTTATGACCATCCGGGCAAGGACCAGGCACGTGAGCAGGTGCGTGACGCGCACCGCCAGTACCTGGCGACCTATGGCCGCAAGTTGCTGTCATCCGGCGCGCTGCTGGATGAGACTGGCACCCGGATCATCGGCGGTGCTTCGTTGATCGACACCGAAGACCGGCAAGAGGCTGAACGCTTCGAGGCAGAAGATCCTTACGCCAAAGCGGGCATTCGCGCCGAGGTGCAAATCATACCCTGGCGGTTGCGCTGGTGGCTGGGGCAGTTCGATGCGGCTGGGCATCATCTCTCTAACAACTGCTGATATCCTGCCAACCCCATAGCTCCTTCTGGTCCGCGATGCACATTCCTGAACACCTGATCATTTTTGAAACCGGGCACTGGGTTCTCAACCATCACATGGCTTCTGCGCTGCCAGGCTATCTGATGCTCGGTGCCAAAACTGCAGGTGCCTTGGGCGATTTGCCTGAGATCGCCCAGGCTGAACTGGGCATGCTGCTCGCCAAGGTTCAGCGAATCATGCAGAGCGAGTTGCAACCTGAGCAGTTGTATATCAGCCGTTACGGTCATGAGGCGGGCTGGCCTATTCATTTTCATTGCATCCCTGTCTATGCCTGGGTCGAAGAACTGTTCTGGAAGGATGAGCGCTACCGGGCGCTCAGAGCGTTCGATTACCCTCCCGCTGCCAGCCCGAAGACCGACGGTGCCGAACTGACTCTGTTCATTTGGCGCGAGTTTGGGGAGAACCCGACCAAACCTCCGGTTGTCGGGCCAGGGCGTGAGCAGGTCATTACCATCCTGCGTCGTGCTTTCGAAGAATGAGGGCTTACCCTCTGCAACATCCGCAAACGCTCTGATCGCGAACTCACAACCTTGCTAGCGGGTCGAAATCCGGCTTTTCAATAATGGAATTTCACCGCTGCAAGGAGACTGTCGATGTTGCATTCAATCCCCCCATTCCTGCGCCGTGCCTGCCTGGCCGGCCTGTTGCTGGGTGCGCCACTGGCCCAGGCTGCCGAGGTGCTGTTGGTCGGCAACAAGGACGGCGCCAGCGTCTCGGCGCTGAGCATGGCCGATGGCAAGGAACTGTTGCGTCTGCCGGTGGGCACCGGTCCTCATGAGGTCATCGTGTCGCGTGACAATAAACTGGCTGTGGTTGGCAATTACGGTGCGCCGGGCAAGCCCAACAACAGCCTGACGGTGATCGACTGGCCGACGCGCAAGGTGCTGCGCACCGTGGACCTGGGCGAAGACACCTTTCCTCACGGCATCCGCTTTCTGCCGGATAACCAGCGCATTGCAGTCACCACCGAGGGCAGCGAGCGCCTGCTGCTGGTGGACCTGAAACAGGGCAAGGTGGTGCAGCGCGTCGCCATTGGCGGTGGCAAGCCGCACATGGTCGAGCTGTCGCCGGATGCGACCCGTGCTTATGTGACCCACGTTGACGGCGGCCGCCTGTCGGTGGTGGATCTTGAGCAGTACCAGAAGATCGCCGAGGTCGAGACCGGCAAAGGCAGTGAGGGCATTGCGATCAGCAAGGATGGCCGCGAAGTGCTGGTCAGCAACCGCGAAGCCGATGAAGTGGTGTTTGTTGATACGCAGAGTCTGAAGGTCACCGAGCGGATCAAGACCGGCCAGTTTCCGATCCGTATTGTCATGACCCCGGATGGCAAACACGCGCTGGTCACCAATGCGCGTTCGGCTGAACTGTCGGTTATCGATGTCGCGCAGAAAAAGGAGATCAAGCGCATCGCCCTGGCTCAGGAGGGCGTGAGCTATCGCAAGACCATGCTCGGTGAAGCGGCATTGCCGATCGGTGCGATTGTTGCTCCCGATGGCAAGCGCGCCTTTGTGGCGGTTAGTGGCGGTGACCATGTGGCGGTGATCGACACCGCTACATGGACTATTCAGCAGCGCTGGAAGGCCGGGCCAGAGCCCGATGCGCTGGCCATCATCCGCGATTGACACCCCTGATCGGCTTGGCGTCGGCAGCGCTGCAGTCGCCTGCAGAGCAGCCTCCCACAAATCACGCGTCGAGCCTCAGGATTGCGTCCAACTGCGAATCAAGCTCTGCCAGCGTCGCGCCGGTGCCCGGCAACGGGTGTGCGGTATTGCCATCGATATACAGCAGCGTCGGGTAAGAGCCGATGCCCAACTGGCGTGTGATGGCAAAATCCGCTCGGGCCTGGGCGCTGGCGGCGTCGCTCTGCAAGTCGTGCAGTACGGCCTGCACATCAAGACCATTGGCTGCTGCGATTGCACCCACCGTGGCAGGTTCGGACAGACTCAGACCTTTGCCATAGAACGCGGCCTGTAGCTCATGCGCCCAGTACACGGCACGCTCCGGGGCATGGGCGCGCAGCACCGCCAGGGCTCGTGCGGCGTCCAGTGAATCCATGACCGCCGTGCCTTGCTGCAACAGGGCGGCATAACCTTCACCAAAGCGGGCACCGGTCAGTTGCGAAATGCGCTGGTTGGCCTGCGCGATATGCGGGTAGCTGGAGATCGCTGCCGCGCGCGGGCCGATGAACAGCCCGCCGCTGATTGCGCTGAACGCCACTCGATGACGATTGGCCGCTTCGAATTCGGCCAGCCGTTCGGTAAAGCCCCAGCACCAGCCGCAGTACGCATCCATGACATATACCACAGCCTGAGTGGGCAGCTTGAAGGCTTGCATGGCGTTCTCCCTTACCACTTCATTTCGCCGGTAGCGACCTTGGCGCCGATATCCAGGGCGATGCCCAGCCCGGCATTGGGATAAGCGGTTTGCATGGCCTTGATCAGCGTGGCGCTGTCTTTGGCTTTCTTCAGTTCGGTGTCCCAGCGTTGCAGGTACTGCTGGGTGTAGGTCACTTGCGAAACGTCCTGCGCGGCGCCCGGTGCAGCGTGCCCTGGTACCACGATGGCCGGTTTCAGGGCGGCGATGTCCGCAAGCTTGGCCGACCAGACCGCGCGGTCTTCAGCGCTGGCAGCGTCGGCGGTCCAGGCATGCAGCCCGGCGTACACATTGACCCCGCCGACCACGGCTTTGAGCGAGGGAATCCACACATAGCTGCGGTGCGGCAGGCGGCCGTCGGCGCCACGGATTTCCAGGGTCTGGCCTTCCAGCGTCAGCGCGTTGGCTTCAAGCACGGCAGGCAGGCTGACATGTGCCGGGGCATTGGCGCCCATTTTCGCGGGCCAGAAGCTCAGCTTGGTCGGCAGGGTCGCCTCGATCTTTTTGATCGTTGGCGCAGTGGCAACTACTTGGGCATCCGGAAAGTAGCCTTTGAGGATATCAATGCCGAAGTAGTAGTCCGGGTCAGGCTGGCTGATGTAGATGGTCTTCAGGGTCTTGCCGCTGTCGAGCACCATGGCCGCGATGCGCAGCGCGTCAGCGCGGGTGAAACCGGTGTCGACCAGCAGCGCGTCAGTCTTGCCGGTGACCAGCACGGCGTTGACGTTAAAGCTGTTGGCATCGGCATGGTAGACCTTGAGGTCCAGCGGGTCGGCTTGAGCGACCGCAGCGGCCGACAGCGAGAGTGCGGCGACGGCAGCCAGACGGGTGAAAAGGCGCGGGATCGTCATCAAAGGTGTTCTCCAGATTGGATTGCAGCGGCTGCTGCGGGTGGAGAGCACTGTATTGATTCAGTAGGCGCAGATAAACTTCGCTTCAGGCAATGGTTTGTCAACCGGATCGAGCATATCAATGGATCGTCTTACCGCCATGCGGGTGTTTGTAGAGATTGTCGAACGGGGCAGCATGAGCGCTGCCGCCGAGGCTTTGGACATGTCCAGGGCCATGACCAGCCGCTACCTTGAAGGGCTGGAAGCCTGGCTGGGCGTGCGGCTGCTGCACCGCACCACGCGCAGGTTGGCCTTGACCGATGCCGGTGAGCAGGCGCTCAAGAACTGCCGGGAAATGGTCAGCCTGGCCGGCGACATTGTTTCCCAAGCCAGTCAGGCCGGCGAGGTGCAGGGGCGGCTGCGGCTGACCTCGGCGCCGTCGTTCGCGCAGGCGCAATTGACCGCAGCGGTGGTGGAGTTTCAGGCCCTGCACCCCAAGGTCGAGATTGACCTGGTGATGGTCGACAGGACGGTCGATCTGGTCCAGGACCGCATCGATCTGGCCATTCGCCTCAGCCAGCGCATCGATGACGAACTGGTCGCACGGCGTCTGGCGGTCTGCCGATCGGTGCTGTGCGCGTCGCCGGCTTATCTGGCCAGGGTCGGTACGCCGGTAAGCCCCGAGGATCTGGCGGCGCATAAAAGCATTCTGCACAGCCATGGCTTTGCGACCAGTTACAACCTGCGCAAGGGCGAGCAACTGACAGTCGTGCAAGCGCGAGGCAGCCTGACGGCGAACGAAACCTCCATCGTGCTGGCCGCCGCACTGGCGGGTGCGGGGATTGCGATGCTGCCGACCTATTACGTGGGCGAGGCGCTGGCCCGCGGCACACTGCAGGTGGTGTTGCCCGACTATGCACTCGATACCATGAATATCCATGCCGTCTACCTGTCGCGGCGCCACCAGCCGTTACCGTTGCGCTTGCTTATCGAGTTTCTGGCCGAGCGATTTGGCGGCGATGTTGCACCTTGGGACCGGGTTGCGCTTGATTCGTAGGAGCTGCTTTAGCAGCGAAGCTTTTCGCGGCTAAAGCCGCTCCTACAAGGTCGGTGGCGCAGGCAGATCAGCGAATGTGTCAGCTGTGTAGCAGAGCACTACCAAGCTGCGATTGCCCGGAAAAGAATGGCGTTTATACCTGTCGGCCAGATTTGAAGCGTCGGGTATCCGGCCAGACCAGGGAGCAGCATCGTGCCATTGGCCAGCAACCACCCGCTTGTACGGCGTAGCACAGGCAGCGGCGAGCACAACGCCGTATTTATCGTCGCCTCCGGCCCATCGGCGCGGGACTTTCCCATTGAGCGTTTTGCCAAGGTGCCGATGATTACCATGAACGGCGCGATCTCGATGTTCGCCCGCACCAGCATCCGACCTTTCTGTTACGCCTGCACCGACAAGGATTTTCCACGCCAGCAACCGCAGTTGTTCAACGAGGCCGTTCAGCGTAGCCAGCGCCTGGCTGTATGGGACGAGCTGCTGGACGACCTGCCTGCGCTGTCGGCAGACAAAGTCCTGCCTCTAAAAAAAGCCGGGCCGCCGTCGCTGTTGCGCACGCTGCTGCGCCGCGAGCGCAACCTGGTGCGCAGCGGCGCTTTCTGGAGCCGCCGTGCCCGTTCGCTGGGGTTCAGCAAGGACCTGTCGCAAGGCTTTTTCGATGCGCGCACGGTGGCGTATCTGGCCCTGCAAATCGCCTATCACTCGGGGTTTCGCAAGGTCTTTCTGGTGGGCGTGGATCTGGATCAGGCGGCTGGGCGTTTTTACGAGGCCAGCCCGAACGATCCGGCCAATTCACCCTGCGGCCTGGACCAGCATTTTCAGCGGCGAATTTTGCCGTCGTTGCAGATCATGGCCGACAAGGTGGTGGGTGAGGACTTCGCGGTGTACAACCTGTCGGCGCGTTCGCGGATCCCTGAGCGGGTGATTCCCAGGGTCAGCCTGGCGCAGGTCGAAGGCATGCTCAACGGCTGAAGGGGCTGCTCAGAACGCCTGCAGAATCCGCCCCAGCACCCCCATCGCCGCTTCGCGCTGCGGGGTCCACGGGTAGCCGTGGTTGAGCCGTGCACAATGGCTGAAGCCGCGCTGCGCCGAGAACATGGGCCCTGGCGCGATGCTGATGCCCTGCGCCAGCGCCATTTGGTAAAGCTTCAGCGAGTCGACCCGTTCGGGAAACTCAAACCACAGAAAGTATCCGCCGGTTGGCCGGGTGACCCGGGTTTGTTCCGGAAAGTGCCGGGCCGCCGAGGCGAGCATCGCACCTTGTTGCATCTCCAGGGTATGGCGCAATTTGCGCAGGTGCCGGTCGAACCCGCCGTGTTGCAGGTAATCGGCGATGGCCGCTTGCGCGGGCACCGAGGGCGAAATGCTGGTCATCAGTTTCAGGCGGCTGATTTTTTGCGCATAGCGTCCGCCCGCCACCCAGCCGACCCGGTAACCCGGTGCCAGGCATTTGGAAAACGAACCGCAGTGCATCACCAGGCCTTCGGTGTCCAGGCTCTTGACCGGGCGTGGCGCGCGGCTGCCGTAATACAGCTCGGCATAGACATCGTCTTCGATCAATGGCACCTGATGGGTCTTGAGCAACTCGTACAGCGCCTGTTTGTTGGCATCGGGCATGCTCGCGCCCAGCGGGTTCTGCAGGCTGCTCATGAACCAGCAGGCCTTGATCGGCAATTGCCCGAGGCGGTCGGCCAGTTGCTCAAGGTCCACGCCGTCACGCGGGTGCACCGGAATTTCCACGGCCTTGAGCTTGAGGCGTTCGAGCATCTGCAAACAGGCATAAAACGCCGGAGCTTCGATGGCCACCAGGTCGCCCGGCTGGGTCACGGTTTGCAGGCACAGGCTCAGGGCTTCCATCGCGCCATTGGTGATGACCAGTTCTTCGCGTTCCGGGTGCACGCCGCTGTTGAGGTAGCGCAGCGCGATCTGGCGCCGCAGTTCCTGGTTGCCGCTGGTCATGTCGGCGATCACCGCATGGGGCAGCAGCCCGCGCACGCTGTGGGCCATGGAACGGGCCAGGCGCGGCAGGGGGAACAGGTCCGGGCTGGGAAACGCCGAACCAAACGGCACGGTTTGCGGGTCCTGCAAGCTGCCCAGCACCGAAAACACCAGTTCGCTGACATCCACCTCGGTGCCCAGTGAAGGGCTCAGATGAATGGCCGGTTCGCTCAGCGAGCGGCTGGCATGTTCACGCACGTAATAGCCCGAACGCTCCCGCGCCTGGATCAGCCCGCGGTCTTCAAGCCGGTAATAGGCCTGGAACACGGTTGAGGGGCTGACTGCAAAGCGCTGGCTGGCGACCCGCACCGAGGGCAGCTTCTCACCGCCCTTGAGGGTCCGGTTGCGGATCATCTGGGCGATGTCTTCGGCAAGTTGTTCGTAGCGCTTCATGGGCAGGTCGTGTCATGCGGATCGAGGCGTCAGCATGCCTGCGGGAAAAAAACGACACCAGATGCATTTTCGATATTTATTTACGGATCAGATGACTTGTTTGGCATGAAGCTGAATCGGAGGCATTGAAGACGCTGCTCTGCAAAAAACGCCCGGATCTGAGCCTGTTATCCGTGCCTATAGATCAAAGAACATTGGTATACCGTAATACGGTGTTCATAAATGGGAGGCTCCATGGCATTTCAGATACGCAAACTCGTCACGTATAAAGAACAGATCTTCATCGAAGGTGGCAAAGCAGTGCAGACGCCACTGAACATGGTCGCGGTGGCGGCAGTCATCACCAACCCCTGGCACGGTCGCGGCTTTGTCGAGGACCTCAAACCGCAGATCCGTGAGCATTGTTCGGACCTTGGGCAACTGATCGTTGCGCAACTGGCCCAGGCCATCGGTGGTGCTGCGCGCATTGAGGCCTATGGCAAGGCCGCAGTGGTTGGGGAGGCGGGCGAAATCGAGCATGCCTCGGCGCTGATCCACACCTTGCGCTTCGGCAATCACTTTCGTGAGGCGGTGGACGCCAAGAGTTACCTGGCGTTCACCAACAAGCGCGGCGGGGCGGGCACCTCCATTCAGGTGCCGATGATGCACAAGGACGATGAGGGCATGCGCTCCCACTACCTGACCCTGGAGCTGCGCATCGACGACGCGCCACGCGCCGACGAAATCGTGGTGGTGCTGGGCGCCGCCGATGGCGGCCGGCCCCATGCGCGGATCGGCAACCGTTATATCGACCAACAGGCGCTGACCGCAGAACAGTCGGCCATCTGATCCGGTTTTTATTCAGGTTTCTGAATCTGTAACCGGATCAGTGGCTGCGGCATCATGGCCCCATGATCTTTTAGGGCTATGGGAGCAATCTGATGGGCAAGATGGCGTTTTTCATGCTTGGGTTCTTGGCGGTGACCATTTTGATTGGCTTGCTGGCGACCATCCCGCCGCCGCTGTAAGCCGCGTCAATTCAATTGCGCAAAAGGCTCTTGAGCAATCAAGGGCCTTTTCTGCGTGCCTGCTCAAAGGCGCTGAAAAGGGCAGGCCAGACGGTTGCTCTGTTGCACAGGCGGTTTAAACTGTGGCCCTTCGCCCGACTGGACTGCTCCTTTTGACTCTTCCTCTCGTCATGCTCCCCGGCCTGCTCAACGATGCCCGCCTGTGGGCGCAGCAGCAGGCGCTGATCGCTCGCGACCGTCATGTGCAGATCCCCGACCTGACCCAGGACACTTCGATTGCGGCGATGGCCGCACGGGTGCTGCAAGCGGCGCCACCGCAATTCGCCCTGGCGGCGTTGTCCATGGGCGGTTATGTGGCTATGGAGATTCTGCGCCAGGCGCCGCAGCGCGTAGTGCGCCTGGCATTGTTTGACACCATGGCGCGGCCCGACAGTGCCGACCGGGCCAGGGTGCGTCGCGGCTTGCTGGAGCTGGCGCAGATGGGCACCTTCAAGGGCGTCACGCCGCAGTTGCTGCCCAAGCTGATCCACCGCAACAGTCTGGGTACAGCTGCCGCGCAACAGGTCAGGGACATGGCCCAACAGGTTGGCCGCGACGGCTTCATTCGCCAGCAGCAGGCGATCATCGAGCGTGCCGACTATTCAGGGTTACTGGCGCACATTAAGGTGCCGACCCTGGTGGTCGTGGGCGAGGACGACCAGATCACTCCGCCGGCCGAGGCACAGTTCATCCATGAACAGATCGCCGGCTCACGGTTGGTGACACTTGCCGAGTGTGGGCATCTACCACCGCTGGAACATCCTGAGCGCACCACGCAGTTGCTGCAGGAGTGGCTGGCTGATTGACCATCGGGGCGCGACAAGCCCCGCCGTTCAGGGCGGGGAAGGATAGCGCGGACGGCGTAGCCGTCCCTGGTTGCCGTGGGGTGTCTGCTGCTGTTCGATGGATGCACAGCCACAGGATGATGCGACGTAATACGGCGACACAGATGCCCTTATACGGCGGTATTTCGTTACAAAGACCCCATGGTCATGCACCTTGAAAACACCGTGCCGTCCGCGCCTAATGTCGTCTTCATTGCTCATGGCTCAAGAGCAGCATGCAACGATTTCAAGCCTTCAAGTACGAACTCATGCCAGACGGCCAGCAGGAGCGGCAAATGCGCCGCTTTGCCGGCTCCTGTCGCTTCGTCTTCAACAAGGCGCTGGCGTTGCAGAAAGAACGCCACGAGCAAGGCGAGAACAAGCTCGGCTATGCGGGCCTGTGCAAGTTGCTGACCGGGTGGCGCAATAGCCCGCAAACCGCATGGCTGGCCGATGCGCCTGTTCACCCGTTGCAACAGAGCCTCAAGGATCTGGAGCGGGCTTACACCAACTTCTTCGCCAAGCGAGCCGACTTTCCCCGGTTCAAGAAGAAGGGGCAGCGCGACAGCTTCCGCTATCCCGACCCGAAACAGATCAAGCTCGACCAGACCAACAGCCGCCTGTTTCTGCCCAAGCTGGGCTGGCTGCGCTACCGCAACAGCCGCAAGACGCTGGGTACTGTGAAGAACATCACCGTGAGCCAGTCGTGTGGCAAGTGGTTCGTGAGCATCCAGACCGAACGCGAGATCGATGAGCAACCCACGGCACAGGGTGCGGCAGTCGGCATCGACATGGGCATTGCCCGCTTCGCCACGCTTTCGGATGGTTCGTTCTACGCACCCCTCAACAGCTTCAAACGCCATGAAACCGCGCTGTGCAAAGCGCAGCAGGCGATGAGCCGCAAGGTCAGATTCAGCCGCAACTGGAACAAGGCGAAAGCCCGCGTCCAGCGCATTCACTCGCGCATCGGCAATGCCCGCCGCGACTACCTGCACAAGTGCTCCACCACGATCAGCCAAAACCACGCGATGGTGTGTATCGAGGACTTGCAGGTACGCAATATGTCCAGGTCGGCGGCAGGCACGGCAGAGGCACCGGGAAGAAACGTTCGGGCCAAATCTGGCCTGAACAGGGCCATCCTCGATCAGGGCTGGTTCGAGTTCCGCCGCCAACTGGACTACAAGCTGGCGTGGCGCGGTGGCTGGCTGATTGCCGTGCCGCCGCAAAATACCAGCCGCACGTGCCCCTGTTGCGGCCATGTGTCGGCGGCCAACCGCCAGACGCAAGCGCTGTTCGGGTGCGTGGGATGTGGTTTCGAAGGCAACGCCGATGTGGTCGGCGCGATGAATGTACTAAGGGCGGGACACGCCCGGTTAGCCTGTGAAGTGAGCGCAGAGGTCATGGCGCCAGCAGCAGGAACCCACCGAAGCGACTCGGGGGCGGCCGATGCCGCGCCTGAGCGCCGTAGGAATCTCCGGCCTTCAGGCCGGGGAGGATGTCAACGCTTAATGGGCCGGATCGAGTTCGATACACGCTACTCGAACAGTTCGATCAGGTAATCGGCCACCACTCGTAGCAGATGTATTGCTTTTACTGGCCTCTTCGCGAGCAGAGCTCGCTCCCACCGGGTTTGCGTCGTGCTCAAGTATCAGGCATCACGCCACCTCGGTGGGGGTGGCCGGCCGGCGCCCCGGTCAGCCGACGAATGCGATGTTGCGTTCACAACTGAAATAACGGGCTTGCACAGGACCATAGAATCTCCCACCTTGGTCCGCAGTGCTTATCTGAACAGTATTGCGGCTAAAGCGGATCGCCACCCGGCCGACCCTACAAACTCCACGAAACCCCGGCATAGACCCCGGCGCCTTCGCCCGGCGTCGAGCGTGCGGTATCAACCCCGCGATCGTCGTAGCCTGGCGTCACGGTCGTGGCGTAGCGCTGGTTGGTCAGGTTGCGCAGGTCCAGCCAGGTCTGCCATTTCTGGTCCGGCGAGTTGTAGCCCAGCGTCGCGCCAATCAGGGTGTAGCGATCGGCGTAGAACGAGTTGGCATAGTCCACCGCCACTTTCGCCGCATGCTCAGTGTTCAGCCCGACATACACGCCGCTGGGGTGGGTGTAGCGCACTTCGGCCTGGTAGTAGTGCTGTGGGATGCCCGGCAGGCGGTTGTCGCCGAACCGCTGGTCATCACGGTAGCGGAAGTCGTTCCAGGTGTAGGCCTGACGCAGTTCGACCTTGCCGGCCGGACCTTGCCACAGCGGGCTATGCAGGCCCAGCTCAATGCCTTGGTGCACGGTCGGGCTGGCGTTGTTCTCGGCAATGATCGACGAGGTGGTCTGGGTCGCCGCCTGAATCTCGACGCTGAGCAGCTCATGACGAACCTGCGAGTAGTACCAGGCCAGGTCCCACTGGCCGAACCGGCTGTCGCCGCGGCTGCCCAGTTCCAGAGTGGTCGCGGTCTGGTTGTCGAGCTTCACGCCGCCGCTTTGCAGGCCGGTCGAGGCGCCGCTGCCGGCCGGGAAGTACTTGTTCGAGCCCCAGATCATCGACCAGGCGTGCGGCGGCTCCACCGAGCGGCTCAGGTTGCCGTACACCTGCAGGTCCGGGTTGATCTGGTAACGCAGGCCGAGCCGTGCGGCGTAGTCCCACTCGCTCATGCTCAGCGGGTCGCGGGCGTCGGGGTAGGTGACTTCGGTCTCGCGGCGGGTGTAAAGCGCGGCAACCCCGGTGCTCAGCCACAGGTCCGGTGCCAGTTCCAGCTCATTGGCGATGTGCAGCGTGGTGTCCGAGCCCAGATAGCTGAAGTCGCGGGTGCGGGTGCCCGGTGCGTAGCCGGCGGTATTGCCGGTGGGAATGCGCACGAACTCCGAGCTGCCATTGTTCGGCAGGCCTTTGGTATGGCGCAGGCCGACGGTGGTCTGGCTGGCCATGCCCAGCAGTGTGTCCTGGCGTACGTAGTTCAGGGTGCCGCTGATGTCGGTGTAGGCCACCTTGAGGCGGTTGGTGCCTTCGCGCAGGTCCATCGGGTAGTCGTGATAGACCAGCCCGGCCTCGATGCGTGAGCTGTCATCGATGTAATAGGTGGTCTTGTTGGCCAGCCAGGTGCTGCCCGGCTGAATACGCTTGTTGTCGCGGGCCACATTGAGCGGGCTGGCCGCGCGGCTGTCGTGACGGATCTGCTCGCGGGTCAGACGGCCCGGCGTCTCGTAGTCGTTTTCCCGGTAACGGAAATAAAACCGGGTTTCCAGGTTCGGGCTGAGCCGGTAGCCGAGGTTGGCGGCGATGCCCTTGCTGCCACCTGCGGTCTGGTCCTGAAAACCGTCCGTGCTGGAGTCGGTCAGGCTGACGTAGTAATCCAGATCGCCCAGCACCTGACCGGAGCTGATCTGCCGTTTGCTGTAGCCATGGCTGCCGACTTCGTAGCGCAGTTGCAGCGGCGAAGCATCACGGCCAGTGCGGGTTACATAGTTGATCGCACCGCCCAGCGACAGCGCGCCCTGGTCGAAACCGTTGGCGCCGCGATACACCTCGACCCGGCTCAGCCACAGCGGTTCCTTGAGTTCATAAGGGGTGCCGCCGGGGCCGGTCAGCGGCAGACCGTCGAGCATCTCGAACAGCCCCGAGGCATGGCCGCCAGGGGCACGGTTCAGGCCCGAGCCACGAATGGAAATCTTGCTGCCTTCGTTATGCGCGGTGCGCGCATAGATGCCCGGCTGATAGCGGAACACATCTTCGCTGCTGCTGACCCGGCCCTGATCGACCTGGCTCATGTCCACCACATTGGTGGCGCCCGCCACCTGGCGCAATTGCTCCTGGGCGGTTTCGACGGGGCTGGCGGCCGTGGCATTGACGGCAATGCCCGACAGGGTCACGGCACCCTCTGCCGCCAGTGCGCAAGGCGCGCCAAGCAACGTGGCGCTGAGCGCAAGGGGAAGGGCAGGCTGCACACGCATCGCAGGGTTCCTTGGGACAATAAACTAAAAAGGGATGGTCATTCGATGCCGGGCCGGCGGCTGGCGTCACGTCATGCTGGCACTTGAGCGAACTCTTTTACCGCTCGACAAGTCGTAGCCAGTAAGACGAACAGACATCGGGGAAACACAGCGTGGCGGACAACAAGATACGGGTCGACAATGCGGCCACCGGGGACATATCCCAGCTGGGCAAGAACATCTTCTTCGCTGCCGTGGAAACCACCCGCATGCCGATGATCGTCACTGACCCGAACCGGCCGGACAATCCGATCCTGTTTGCCAACAAAGCCTTCCTGAACATGACCGGCTACAGCAGCGAGGAGGTGCTGGGGCACAACTGCCGCTTCCTGCAGGGGCCTGAAACCGACCCTGAAATGGTCCGCAGCGTGCGCGAGGCGATTGCTCAGCGCAAGGACGTGTCGACCGAGATTCTTAACTACCGCAAAGACGGTTCGAGTTTCTGGAACGCATTGTTTATCTCGCCGATCTTTAACGAGAACGGCGACCTGATCTATTTCTTCGCCTCGCAACTGGATGTCAGCCGCCGCCGTGATGCCGAAGACGCGCTGCGCCAGTCCCAGAAAATGGAAGCCCTCGGGCAACTCACCGGCGGCATTGCTCACGACTTCAATAACCTGCTGCAGGTCATGGGCGGCTACATCGATCTGATCGGCAGCGCTGCCGAGAAACCTCAGATTGACAGCCAGCGCGTGCAGCGCAGCGTCTACCACGCCAAGGCCGCCGTGGAGCGCGCCAGCACCCTGACCAAGCAATTGCTGGCCTTCGCCCGCAAGCAGAAACTGCATGGTCGGGTGCTCAACCTCAATGGCCTGGTGGGCGCCATGCAACCGATGATCGAGCGCACCTTCAGTGCCGATGTGCAGGTGGAAACCGATCTTGACCCGACCTTGGGCAATTGCCGGATCGACCCGACCCAGGCCGAAGTCGCGTTGCTCAACATCTTCGCCAACGCCCGCGACGCGCTGGTCGGCAGGCCTGAGCCGAAAATCTTCATCGAAACCCGCAACCTGGAAATTCATGACCTGGCCGGCATGTCCCATGATGGTCTGCTGCCGGGGCATTACGTGAGCATTGCGATCACCGACAACGGCATCGGCATGCCGGCCAGCATCCGTGAGCGGGTGATGGACCCGTTTTTCACCACCAAGGACGAAGGCAAGGGCTCGGGCCTCGGCCTGTCGATGGTCTATGGCTTTGCCAAACAGTCCGGCGGTGCGGCGCGCATCTACACCGAAGAGGGCGTTGGCACCACCTTGCGTCTGTACTTCCCGGTCGATGAGGCCAGCGTTGCTCACCATGAAGTCCATTACGTGCCCGAGCGGCGCCAGGGCAGTGAACGCATCCTGATCGTCGAAGACCGCCCGGACGTCGCAGAACTGGCGCGTATGGTGCTGGACGACTACGGCTATACCACCGAAATCGTCTACAACGCTCGCGAAGCGTTGAGCAAGTTCGAATCCGGTGCCCGCTATGATCTGCTGTTTACCGACCTGATCATGCCCGGCGGCATGAACGGCGTGATGCTGGCCCGCGAGGTGCGGCGTCGTTATCCGGGAGTCAAGGTCCTGCTCACCACCGGCTACGCGGAAAACTCCATCGAGCGCACCGACATTGGCGGCTCGGAGTTCGACGTGGTGTCCAAACCGTGCATGCCCCACGACCTGGCGCGCAAGGTCCGGCAGGTGCTGGATGGGCCGAACGGGATTGCCTGACTTATAGCCGCCGCACGGCATAAAGTCGATCAGTTACAAGAGTGGGGCCTGGCGGCTGGCTGATGGGAGGTGCACAAGATCCAGGCTCGGCTCGGATCTGATCTGTGGGAGGCAGCTTTGCTGGCGAATGGGCTGCAACACCACTCAGTCGATTTCAAATAACCGCTGAAGTGGGCAAAGCAATACCGCCCACATTATCCAATGCCAGCACCTGTCCATTTTCAAGCTGCCAATCGAAGAAGTCCGAGAAGTCGCCACGCACCAGTGCCCGCACGGTCTTGCCCACAAAACCATGGGCCACCAGCACCACGGTGCTGCCCGCATGGCGCTCGACCAGTCCATTCAGGCCCAGCCGCAACCGCTCGACCACCTCGGCAATGGTCTCGCCGCCATCGGGTGCTTGCTGCCATTGCCGGGTGATATTGCGCGCCCACAACTGCGGATAGCGGGTCCGGGCCTCAGCCTGGGTCAGCCCTTCGAATACGCCGACGTTACGCTCACGAAAATGCTTATCGACAACCAGAGGCAGGTTCAGCGACTGGTTGAGGATCTCGGCGGTTTGCCGTGCCCGCAACAGCGGCGAGCTGACCAACACGTCGATCTGCGCGGGTAACGCGTTGCGCAAGGCCTCGGCCTGCTGACGGCCTTCTTCAGTCAATTCTGCATCCAGTGCGCCGAGGTAGCGCCCCTCACGGTTGGCCCACGTCTGGCCGTGGCGTACTACGTAGAGTTGCAGGCTCATGGATTGCCCACGCCGCGATCGACCAGCCGTTCAGTACCAACCACAAAGTGCGACCCACCCGCGTTGGCAAATAGCGCGTCCGGGCACGGCCAGACCTTGCTCAACTGCTGCGCGACCGTCTGTTGATCGGCACTGTCTCGCGCGTTGCTCTGAATCAGCCGCACCGCATCTCCCAGTTGTACACGGGCCAGTTGCAGCCCCGCCGCGCTGCGCTCGGGGATCAGCGCGTATTGGTCCTTGAGGCGTGACATGAAGGGCGGGCTCCTTGAGGCTGTATTGGCTATATAACGCTGCTGTTTTTATAACAGCCTCAACGGATGGGTAAACGGCTTTAGGGTTCTAAGCGCCTTGATCCATGGAATATGGGGTATGAGTTCTGGTAGGCCAATAGCGGGCGGCGCCGCATCAACGCATGGCCACTGGCGTTCGTTGGCTGGATTCTGGTTATTTAAAGATAACCAATAATTCCTTCAGGAAATAAACCGGGTTAGTCATGATGGGCGTGTTCAATGGCATCAGGGGCCGTCGTCGAGCCTGCCATTGCACACTGATCTCGCGGGCTACCTGAACCAAGGCGCGTCGCAATACCCCAGCCCTGGAACAGGAATCACGCCATGGAACTGCTCGAATCGCCTTTTCAATCGATTGAAAACTCTGTCGTGTGGTTGTTGATTGTGTTTTCGATCGCTGTGCTCGGGCTGGCCGTGATGGAAAGGGCCGGGGCAGCGCGGTTGGCAAAGGAGAGTGACGAGTCGCACCGGTTATAAGCGTTGTAGCCAGTCTCAATGCTGGCCTGACCGAGCATCCCGGACGTGGCCGATAATTATCTTCGCCAGGCATTTGTACAAATGGGTCAAATATGATTACATCCGCATATTCGTTTATCCGCATATGCAGGCCGCTCGCCGATGATTCTTGCACCACACACGTTCTTCAAATGCCTGGGGGATGAAACCCGCGCGCGGATCATGCTGATGCTTTGCGCTGAGGGTGAGCTGTGCGTGTGCGAGCTGATCTGGGCGCTGGATGACAATCAGCCGAAGGTATCCAGGCACCTGGCCCAACTTCGTGCCTGTGGCTTGCTCGCAGACCGCAGGCAGGGTCAGTGGGTTTACTACCGGCTGCACCCCGAGCTTGAACAGTGGGCGCTGGATGTTCTGAAGGTCACAACGCACACCCACCAGCGCTGGATCAAAGACCAGCAAGGACGGCTGGCTTCGATGCACGACAGGCCCGTACGCCAAACCTCCTGCTGCTGACCTCTTGATCTGGAACATCCCCATGTTTATCGCTGCATCGATTTTTGTAGTTACGCTGGTGCTCGTTATCTGGCAACCAAGGGGCTTGGGCGTCGGCTGGAGCGCAGCTGCGGGTGCCTGTCTGGCGTTGCTGACGGGTGTGGTCAGTTGGGAGGATGTGCCGGTTGTATGGCACATCGTCTGGAACGCCACCGCGACCTTCATTGCCGTGATCATCATCAGTCTGCTGCTTGATGAGGCAGGCTTTTTCAAATGGGCAGCGCTTCACGTCGCCCGCTGGGGGGGCGGCAGAGGCGGGCGTCTGTTTGCGCTGATGATCCTGCTCGGGGCAAGCGTCTCGGCATTGTTTGCCAACGATGGCGCCGCACTGATCCTCACCCCCATCGTTATAGCGATGCTGACGGCGCTGCGTTTTAGTCCTGCATCGACCCTCGCGTTTGTGATGGCCGCAGGCTTTATCGCCGATACCGCCAGTCTGCCCATGGTGGTGTCCAATCTGGTCAACATCGTTTCGTCCGACTTCTTCGGCGTGGGTTTCGCAGAGTACGCGTCAGTCATGTGGCCGGTGAATCTAGTGGCGGTGGCGGCGACGCTGGTGATGCTCTGGATGTTCTATCGCAAGGACATCCCTGCCCGCTACGACGTGGGTCAGCTTGAGGCACCAGAGGCGGTTATTCGTGACCGGGCGACCTTCATTGCTGGCTGGTGGGTGCTTGGCCTGCTGTTGCTCGGGCTGTTCGCCCTGGAGCCATCAGGCATCCCCATCAGCGCCGTCGCTGCAGGGTGTGCGGTAATCCTGCTGGCTATCGCTGCAAGAGGCCACATCATCTCGACAAAAAAAGTCATCAGGCACGCGCCCTGGCAGATCGTGGTGTTTTCACTGGGCATGTACCTGGTGGTCTATGGCCTGCGCAATGCAGGACTCACTGACGCCCTCACCGGGTTGCTTGATACGTTCGCCGGGCATGGACTGTGGGCGGCCACCTTGGGCACGGGCATTACCGCTGCGCTGCTGTCGTCGATCATGAACAACATGCCGAGTGTGCTCATCGGTGCTCTGTCGATCCAGGGCAGCAACGCTACGGGGCTGGTGCGTGAGGCCATGATCTACGCCAACGTCATCGGTTGCGATCTGGGTCCGAAGATCACCCCCATCGGCAGCTTGGCCACACTGCTGTGGCTTCATGTCCTGGCGCAAAAGAACATCCGTATCAGCTGGAGCTACTACTTCAAAGTTGGCAGCATCCTCACCCTCCCTATCTTGCTGGTAACGCTCGCGGCACTGGCGTTGCGGCTGAGCATCCCCTAGGAGAAAGCCATGAAAGTGTTGTTTATGTGCACGGCCAACAGTTGCCGCAGTGTTCTGTCGCAAGGGCTGTTCAACCACCTGGCTCCGAGTGGATTGACTGCGGTCAGTTCAGGCAGCTTGCCAAGCGGCCAGCTCAATCCTCGCGCTGTCAGCACGCTACAGGCGCTGGGTATCGACACCACCGATCTTTACAGCAAAGGCTCAGAGGTTTTTTCGGATTCACCACCGGATGTGGTGATCACCGTGTGTGACCAGGCCGCAGGCGAACCATGCCCGGTCTATTTCGGAGCCGCTGTCAAAAGCCACTGGGGCCTTGCCGATCCTTCTACCGTGCAAGGATCAGACAGCGATGTTCAGGCCGCATTTGACGCGACAGTCGACCAGATCAAACAGCGTTTAGAAGCATTCTTGCGCCTGGATCATTCGGCCCTCACAGCGGAGAAACTCAAGCACGAGCTGGACCGCATAGGTCAGCAGTAACGGTCGCCGGAGTCTGCGATAACCCCGAACCAGACACTTCGTGGTGGCATATTGCCAAGTGGCAAAATCCTGATCGCCAGTTGACAAACCAGCAAAACATTACAGAACATTGCGCCCCTTTTCATGCGAAGGATTCTCGTTATCGATGCGTTTCGCATTGGTAATCGAACGTCCACGGAACAGGAGTCAATGGATGTCCGCTTGTTTTTCTCCCCTCGCCATCAGTGTTCGTCAGGCCACCCTGGCAGCGGGCCTTTCAGGTGCGATGCTGGTGGGGGCCAATGCCTGGGCAGACCCGGTCGCCTACAGCATCCCGGCGGGTTCGCTGGCCGCTGCCATCAACCAGTTCGCCACCGTCAGCGGGGTGACGGTCAGCTTCAGCAACGAACAAACCGCCGGCCTGCGCAGTCAGGGGTTGCAGGGCAGTTACGAGCCCGAGCAAGGGTTGGCGCGCCTGCTGCAGGGCAGTGGGCTGCAGATGCAGCGCGCCGCAGACAATCGTTACCTGTTGGCCCAACCCGCACAGCCAGGGGCGCTGGAGCTGGGCGCGACCACTGTATCGAGCGTGCAGTTAGGGGCCACCACTGAAGGCACTGGCAGTTACACCACAGGTTCTGCCAATACCGCGACCGGGCTGCGCCTGTCGGCACGCGAGACACCGCAGTCGGTGAGTGTGGTCACCCGCCAGCAGATTGACGACCAGAACCTGACCGATGTTACCCAGGTACTGGAGCAGACGCCCGGTGTGGTGGTCGACAGCATGGGGCCGGCCGGCAGCGACGCCAACCATATCTATGTGCGCGGCTTTGAGGTCGGCAGTATTCAGGTTGACGGTTTCAACCGCCCGGATACCTTCGGATTTCGCGACGACCTTGCCGACATGGTCAGCTATGACCGGGTTGAGGTGGTGCGTGGGGCCACCGGGCTGATGTCAGGCACCGGGGACCCCGGCGCGACGGTCAACCTGATTCGCAAGAAGCCGACTTTCGAACCGCAGCGTTCGCTGACCCTCAAAGCCGGTTCCTGGGACACCTACCGCACTGAGCTGGACCTGTCCGGCAAGCTATCGGACAGCGGTCATGTGCGCGGGCGCCTGGTTGCCTCGGCCAGCGATGGCCAGAGCCATGTCGACCGCCAGTCCCTGGAAAAGCAGGTGGCTTACGGGGTGGTGGAGTGGGATCTGACTGACAGCACGATGCTGACCGTGGGGGCTGAATACCAGGAAATGGACAACGAAGGCGCCGGCAACCACGGCTTCCCGATGTACAACGCTGATGGCAGTCATTTCAAGCCTTCGCGCTCGTTCAACTCGGCGTCGGACTGGAGCTACCACAAACGTCGGAGCAAGACGTTGTTCACCAGCCTGGACCATGAGCTTGGAAATGGCTGGCAGTTGAAACTCAACGCCGAGCATAGCCGCCGCAGCTATGACGATGCCTTTGCCACCGCTGCCAGCGGTACTGTCAACCCCGATGGCAGCGGCATCAGTACCTGGACTGGCCGCTGGGCAGGGGAGCCGCGCCAGACCTCGTTCGAACTGTCGGCTTGCGGCCCGTTCCAGTTGTTGTCCCGTGAGCATCAGCTCTACCTTGGGGCCAGCCACTACAAAGCCTACTACCGTAGTTACGGTTACCCGCTGTGGTCGTTTCAGACCATCGACAACATCTATACATGGGACGGTTCGCTGGCGACCCCGAGCGCGATCCATACCCGTTCTTCGCGCACGGCGCAGGACGAAACCCAGACCGGGCTGGTGGCTTCGGTGCGTTGGAGCCTTACCGATGATCTAGCGCTGATTACCGGAGCACGGGTGATCGACTGGCAACGTGACGACCTCTCCCAACGCTTGTCGACCGGCAGTGTCACCCGCACTTCACGTGGCGAAAGCGGGGTGGTCACGCCTTATCTGGGGCTGGTCTATGACCTGTCCGAGAACTGGTCGGCCTACGCCAGTTACACCACGATCTTCAAGCCTCAAAGCAACAGGACGGTCACTGGCAGCTACCTTGATCCGGAAGAGGGCGTGAATTACGAGCTGGGTCTCAAGAGCGAGTTCTGGGACAAGCGTCTGACCGCAGGCTTGAGTGTGTTCGAGGTCCGCCAGGACAACCTGGCGGTGGCCGACGGCAGCAACCTGGCGCCGGACGGCAATCAGGCCTACCGTGCCGAGTCTGGTACCAAGACCCGTGGTTTCGAGATGGAAATGGCTGGCGAAATCCTTCCTGACTGGCAAATGTCTGCCAGCTACACCTACGCGGTGATCGAGGACTCGGATGACCAGCGCCTGCGCACTGAAGTGCCCAGAGATACCCTCAAGCTGTTCACCAGCTATCGCTTGCAGTCGATGCCACAACTGAAAGTGGGTGGCGGGGTGCGCTGGCAAGGGGCGGAGTACTACAAAGGCGCCGGCCCCAATGACGAAACATTCGGCCAGGATGCCTACAGCATTGTCGACGTCATGGCGCAATACGCGTTCACCGCGCAAACCAGTGTTTCGCTCAACCTCAATAATCTGTTTGACGAGAAATACTACACCGCGATTGGTTCACGTGGCTGGTATGGCACCCCGCGCAGCGCCACGGCCACACTGGTGTATGCGTTCTAGTCAAGGCGCGTGACGGCCGATGGTTCTTGCCGACAGGAACCATCGGGACTGTTCAGGCATGATTGAGCATCTCAAAGACCAGGCATCAGGCCATTATCCACTCATCGGAATCCACCCCCGTCACCACCACCTTTGCCCAAACCCACGGTCACGACCGTTCGGCAAAATTCTCTGAACCGTTTGTCCAGTCAAGGCTTCACATGGGTAACAACTGATGGAGCCGAGTCTATGGAACAGTACGTATTAGTAGTGGAAGACGAGCCGGTGTTGTTGGAACTGGCCCAGGAGATTCTTGAGCTTGGAGAGATCAAGGCACTGGGTGCGCCCAATGCCGATCAGGCGTTCAAGATTCTTCAGGAGCACCCCGACATCGGGCTGGTGATCACCGACATCAAGATGCCGGGCAAGATCGACGGGTTCGAGCTGGCCTGGCTGATTTCTGAATGCTGGCCGCAGATTCCGGTGTTGGTGACATCCGGGCATCGCGCGGTGCGCAATGACGAGTTGCCGGCCAATGCGCGGTTCATGCCCAAGCCGTGGCTGATCAGTGATTTTCTCGATCAGGCCAAAGAGATGCTGCTGATGGCCAAGGGTTATCCGTGGAATCGCTCGGATAAGACGCCGGGCCTGCATTCCTGATGCGCTCGGGCTATGATGCGCGCCTGTCATGGCGGGCGTGTCTGAATCTGCCCCCGTTATTCGCATCAAGCCCGGGAATCGCTCATGTCTTTGCCGCAAGAAAAACTCCAGGAGTACCTGACTTTCGCCCACCAACTGGCCAATGCCTCGGGCCTGGCGATTTTGCCGTGGTTCCGTGCGCCGCTGGCGGTGCAAGACAAGGGCGGGGCGTTGTTCGATCCGGTGACCGAGGGCGACAAGGCGGCAGAACGGGTGATGCGCGAGCTGATTCAGGCGCGTTACCCGCACGACGGCATTCTCGGTGAAGAAGAAGAGGCGGTGGCTGGCAGCAGCGGCCTGACCTGGGTGCTGGACCCGATCGACGGCACCCGTGCCTTTATTACCGGGCTGCCGCTGTGGGGCACCCTGATTGCGTTGAATGACGGCGAGCAGCCGGTGCTGGGCATCATGAATCAGCCGTTCACCCGTGAGCGTTATGTCGGCACCCGCGACGCCGCCTGGTGCAATGGCGCGCCGCTGAAGACCCGCCGTTGTGCGAGCCTGGCGCAAGCGACGCTGATGGCGACGACACCAGACATGTTTGATCAAGCGCAGCGTGCAGCCTTTGATCGGGTCGCCAGCCAGACCCGCCTGATGCGTTGGGGCGGTGACTGCTATGCGTACTGCATGCTGGCCAGCGGGTATGTCGATGTGATCATCGAAGCGAGCCTCAAACCTTATGACGTGCAGGCACTGATGCCGATCATCGAAGGCGCGGGTGGCGTGATGACCAGCTGGACCGGCGGCACGGCGCAGCATGGCGGCCCAGTGGTGGCTTGCGGTGATCCGGCGCTGCACGCGCAGGTGCTGGAGTTGCTGGCGGGCAAGGGCTGAATCCTGCCCTCTGATGGAGCGATGCACTGATTATGCAAAGCCTTGCCGAGCTTATGGCTGTCGTGCACCACGACGATTTCTTTCAGCGCTTGCTGGGTCATATCGATGACTGGGATGCGCTGCTGGAACGGCGCGACAGTGAGTCGTTCGACAGCAGTTGGGTGCAGGCCTGCACCATGGTCGATTGCCATGAGCATGTTTCGCCAGAGGCGGCTGAGCAGGTCAGACAGTTGCGCGAGTACGTGTTCAAACGCTGTTTTCGTATTACTCGCAATGCCGAGATCGCTGCCTGCGTGTCCGATGACATGGGCTTGCTGGGTGATGCGCTGGGCAAGCAGGTGATGACACCTTGGCTGCGTGACATGCTCGGCGCGTATTGCAGCGGGCGGTTTCCGTCCTGAGCGTGCTCGCGCAGGGGTGCCGGGCCGGGTAGGAGCGGCTTCAGCCGCGAATTAGTCCTGCAATCCGGTGTTTGCTGGAATCAGCGCCCGCTCGTCCAGTTCATGGAACAAACGCTGCACATTTCCTTTCGACTGCATATGGATCACCACTCGTCCGGGAGAGCAGCCGTGATGTCGCCCCTAGAGCTTCGCCAGATCATCGAGTCTGGCTTTCTTCCGTTGAGGTGCATCTGCACCATCGACCACAACCAGAAAATGACCGTTTCGGTCTACCAGTCGGGCAAAGGCCACCCATCGTTCATTGCCCATGAGATTGACGCCTCCAGTCTGACCACCAGCCGGGCCATCGTGGATCTGGTGTTCCAGCTCAAGCAGGAGCTGACTCAACAGCATCACGGAACCCTGGAGAGCTGGCGCAAGGAAAGCTGAGCCGGGGGTATTCAATCCGTAACCAACCGGGCTGTCCGCTTAACTTTTTCAGGCTTTCAGGCCGTTATTAAAGTTGAAATAGACAGTTGTTGGTGAGTGGGCTTTTGCCACTGGACACTGTTCAATTGACCAAGGCGCCGCTTGTCTTGCCGTCCGTCATTATAAATATCGAAAGATGAACGATTCGCCGGTCAGCTTCGGTCGTAACTAAACACAGCGCATTGCGTGTGAGCGAATTCAGGTAGTCCATTGCGGCCAGTATTTACCTTGCAATGCTTGCCTCGCCTGGCTTTTTTGACGGCACTTTTACTGAGCCCGTGTACTTGTTTTTTTTGCGGCTAAACCCGGTGTTGATGCACGCGCTAAACAGTGATGGACTGTCAGGTGTTTCATTGGCAGTGGCTGAGTATTTGTAACTAAGGTGAGCCGGTGTTTATCGGTTGTATCGTATTTTTATTGGAGAATTGTCATGTCTAAAGCTACCCGTACTACGGTTCAGGATCTGTTTGTGCACGAACTTTCCGATGTTTACAGCGCAGAAAAACAGATCACCAAAGCGCTGCCACGCCTGGCACGCGCTTGCACAAACCCGTTACTGGCAGAGGCCTTTGAAACGCACCTGGAAGAAACCCGTGGCCAGATCGAACGGATCGATCAACTGGTCGAGGTCACCGGGCTCAAGCTCAAGCGCATCAAGTGCGTCGCGATGGAAGGGCTGGTTGAAGAGAGTAAAGACCTGCTCGAAGAAATCGAGAAGGGCGAAGTACTCGATGCCGCCCTGATCGGCGCGGCGCAGAAGGTCGAGCATTACGAGATCGCCAGCTACGGCACCTTGATCGCCATGGCCAGGCAACTGGGGTTCGACGAGGCGGCAAAGCTGCTTAAGGACACTCTGGTCGAGGAAAAGGGCGCCGACGAGAAGCTTACTGTGATCGCTGAACAAGGTGCTGCTCAGGCCGCCAAGATGGCCAATAAAAAGTAAGCCGAACGGATGTGCGAGCTTGCCCGCCTTGATGGCGGGCTTTTTTTCGCGGCCAATCACCCGCCGCCCATGCCGCCCCAAAGGCCACGAACCGCTCTGGCCCGATGCGTTCAACCCAATCCTGCGGTTTGTCCCTGCTTCCCCTGTCAGAGTGCCACTGCCGGATGCTTTAGTTTTCTCCCCCGGTAGCGGGCCAGGAAGGCTCGCGTTGGCTTTGCAGTTGGAAAACGCCCGCCCGGCTGTTTCCGTCAACGATTTCACGGCAGGTTCTTCCCATGCATTTGCGCGAATTAATGGCTGTTCTTTCCACCCACGCGATCGGTCTGCAACGTGAAGGCGCCGATCTGATGTTGCTGGGCAACGATGAAACGCTAGACGATGCGCTGTGGGACAGCCTGGCCGAACATAAGGCCGGGCTGCTGGACATGCTCGCCCTGCGCGGTGGCAACTGGCTGAGCCCGGCCTACCGGATCACCCCGGACATGCTACCGCTGGTGCAGCTGGATCAGGCGGCCATCGACCGCATTGTCGCGACGGTGCCCGGTGGTGTGGCCAACCTGCAAGACATCTACCCGCTGGCGCCGTTGCAGGAGGGCATGCTTTATCACCACCTGGCTGCCGGGCAGGGCGACCCTTACGTGCTGCAGGCGCAGTTCGCCTTTGCCAGTGCCGAGCACCTGCAAGCCTTTGCCCAGGCGCTGCAATGGGTGATCGATCGCCACGATATCCTGCGCACCGCCATCGTCTGGGACCGGCTCGACGAGCCGCTGCAGGTGGTCTGGCGCCGGGCAACCCTGGCTTTTGAGACGCTGAGCCTGGCCACTGACGGCGATGTATTGCAGCAACTGCGCACCCGGCATGACTCGCGGCAGTTGCGTCTGGATGTCCGCCAGGCGCCGCTGCTGCGGCTGGTGTCTGCCGAGGACCCGGCCAATCAGCGGGTGGTGGCCTTGTTGCTGTTCCACCATATGGTTATGGATCACACCGCGCTGGACGTGGTGCGGCGCGAGATTCAGGCGGTGCTCGCCGGCCAGGCCGATCAGTTGCCGGCGGCCGTGCCGTTTCGCGATGCCTTGGCTCGAGTGCGGCTCAATAACGACATTGGCGCCCAAGAGCAATTTTTCGCTGCCATGCTCGGCGACATTGATGCACCGACCTTGCCGTTCGGTTTGCAGGAAGCGGATGTAAAGGACATCGAAGAATCCAGGCTGATGCTCGACGCCGGCCTGAGCCGCACGCTGCGTGCGCAAGCTCGCCAGACCGGGGTGAGTGTGGCAAGCCTTATGCACCTGGCCATGGCCCGGGTGCTGGGCGTGGTGTCCGGCCGCGAGGCGGTGGTGTTCGGCACCGTGCTGCTTGGCCGCATGGACGCCGGCGCCGGTGCCGAGCAGGCGTTGGGCATGTTCATTAACACCCTGCCGCTGCGGGTTGATGTTGGCGGGCAGGGCGTGCGCGACGCGGTGTTGGCCACCCATCAGCGGCTGACCGCCTTGCTCGGCCATGAACAGGCATCGCTGGCGCTGGCCCAGCGTTGCAGTGCGGTGAACGTGCCGACCCCGTTGTTCGGCGCGATTTTCAACTACCGGCACAGCGATGCCGTCGACGGCGCGCAGATCATCGACGTCGCCCCAGGCATCCAGATTCTCGGGGCCCAAGAGCGCACCAATTACCCGCTGACGGTGAACATCGACGACCTTGGCGAAGACTTGCGCATCACCGCCATGGCCGATACCCGCATTGGCGCCGAGCGGTTCACCCATTACCTGGAGACCGCGCTGCACAGCCTGAGCCAGGCCCTTGAGCAGCAGCCGGACAGCGCGCTGCATGACCTGGACATTCTGCCGGCCCAAGAGCGCCAGCATTTGCTGCACGGTCTGAACCCGGCACCGCAGCAGTTTGCCGACCTGCCACTGATCCATCAGCAGTTCGAAGCCCACGCCGCAGCCCGGCCGCAGGCCACGGCGCTGATTTTCGAGGGGCAGCGGCTCAGTTATGGCCAATTGAACAGCCGCGCCAATCAGTTGGCCCATCATCTGCTGGCGCTGGGCGCCGGGCCGGATCAACGGGTGGCGATCTGTGTCGAGCGTGGCGTGGAAATGATCGTCGGCCTGCTGGGGGTGCTCAAGGCCGGCGCTGGCTATGTGCCCATCGATCCGGCTTACCCGCAGGAACGCATCGTCTTCACCCTGCAAGACAGCGCGCCGCTGGCAGTGCTGGTCCAGGGCGACAGCCGTGAGCGAGTTACCTCAGCCGACCTGCCGATCATTGAGCTGGGCGACGCCGGGCTTGCCAGCCAGCCCACCAGTAATCCGCAGGTCGTCGGCCTGGGCCGCCAGCATCTGGCCTACGTCATCTATACCTCTGGCTCCACCGGCCTGCCCAAAGGGGTGATGGTCGAACACCGCAACGTCACCCGGCTGTTCTCGGCCACCCGTGAGTGGTTCGACTTCAACCAGCAGGATGTCTGGGCGCTGTTCCATTCTTTTGCTTTCGACTTTTCGGTCTGGGAAATCTGGGGGGCATTGGCCTACGGCGGTCAGTTGCTGATCGTGCCGCAACGTATCAGCCGTGAGCCGCAGGCGTGTTACGCCTTGCTCTGCGAGGCCGGCGTCAGCGTGCTGAACCAGACCCCCAGCGCGTTCCGCCAGCTGATCGCCGCCCAGCAGGGCAGTCCGTTCAAGCATTCGCTGCGTGAGGTGATCTTCGGTGGCGAGGCGCTGGAACCGGGCATGCTCAAGCCCTGGTACGCCAATCTGAGCAATGCCGGCACGCGGCTGGTGAACATGTACGGCATCACCGAGACCACCGTGCATGTTACCTACCGGCCGTTGCAGGCGGCCGACGCGCAACTGATCGGGGTCAGCCCGATCGGTCGGGCGATTCCCGACCTGCAACTGTATGTGCTGGACGAGCAACGCCAGCCGCTGCCGGTCGGCGTGGTGGGCGAGCTGTACGTCGGCGGTGCCGGGGTGGCCCGCGGCTACCTGAACCGCGAACAACTGAGTGCCGAACGGTTTATCAACGATCCGTTCAGCAGCGACCCGCAGGCCCGCTTGTACCGGACCGGCGACCTGGCGCGCTGGAATGCCGAGGGCGACCTGGACTATCTGGGTCGCAATGACGATCAGGTAAAGATTCGCGGTTTCCGTATCGAACTGGGCGAAATCCAGGCGCGGCTGGCCGCCTGTGCCGGCGTGCGTGACGCGGTGGTGATCGCGCGCCAGGACAATCCCGGCGACCAGCGTCTGGTGGCTTACTGGATCGCCGCCGAGGGTGCAGCGCCGACGGTCGCTGAACTGCGCGAGCAATTGCTGGCAAACCTTGCCGACTACATGGTGCCCGGTGCGTTTGTGCGCCTGGATGCCTTGCCATTGACCACCAACGGCAAGCTCGACCGCAAGGCGCTGCCGCGCCCGGACAGCGAAGCGTTTGCCCGCCAGCAGTTCGAGGCCCCGCAAGGTGAGGTCGAGCAACTGATCGCCGGGCTCTGGCAGGACCTGCTGCAGATCGAGCGGGTCGGGCGGCATGACAATTTCTTTGAGCTGGGCGGTCACTCGTTATTGGCGGTCAAGCTGGTCGAGCGCATGCGCCAGCACGAATTGCACGCCGATGTGCGGGTGCTGTTCGGCCAACCGAATGTGGCTGCGCTGGCAGCGGCGGTGGGGGATTCACAGCGCGTTGCGCCGCAGGTGGCGGTGCCGGCCAACCGCATTGCCACCGATGCGCAGCACATCACCCCGGACCTGCTGCCGCTGGCCAGCCTGAGCCAGGCCCAGATTGACCAAGTGCTGGCCACCGTGCCCGGCGGTGCGGCCAATGTGCAAGACATCTACGCCCTGGCGCCGTTGCAGGCGGGGGTTCTTTACCACCACCTGGCCAGCGCTGCCGGTGACCCTTATGTGTTGCAGGTGCAGTTCGCGTTTGCCGATATCGAGCGGATCAAAGCCTTTGTCGCCGCTCTGAACACGGTGATTGCCCGTCATGACATTCTGCGCAGCAGCGTGGTCTGGGAAGGGCTCGAAGAAGCGGTGCAAGTGGTATGGCGCAGCGCGCCACTGGCCCTTGAGCGAATCGACGAAGCGCTTTTGCAGGGTGATGTACTGACGCAATTGCAGGCGCGTTTCGACCCCCGTCATTACCGGCTGGACCTGAGCCGTGCGCCGCTGCTGCGGCTGGCCTATACCCGCGACCCGGCCAATCAGCGCTGGGTGGGGATTTTGCTGCTGCACCACATCATCCTCGACCACACGGCGCTGGAAACCCTGGTTACCGAAATCAGCGCGGCGCTTGCCGGGGTTGCCCAGCCGCTGGCGCCGCCAGCGCAATACCGCAACTACGTGGCCCAGGCACGACTGGGTGCCAATGAGCAGGCTCATGAAGTGTTCTTCCGGGCCATGCTCGGTGACATCGACGAACCGACCCTGGCCTATGGCTTGCAGGATGTTCACGGCGACGGCAGTGCCATTGTCGACAGCCACCTGCCGGTCGATGCCGCACTGGATGCACGCCTGCGTCAGCAGGCCCGGCACCTGGGCATCAGTATCGCGAGCCTGGTGCATCAAGCCTGGGCACTGGTGCTGGCGCGCCTGTCCGGGCGCGAGCAGGTGGTGTTTGGCACCGTGCTGCTGGGCCGTTTGCAGGGCGGCGAGGGCGCGGACCGGGCGCTGGGCATGTTTATCAACACCTTGCCGCTGCGCATTGATGTCAATGCCGCCCCGGTGTTGCAGGCGCTGCGCAGCACCCATCAAAGCCTGGCTGAGTTGCTCGGTCATGAGCAGGCATCCTTGGCTCAGGCGCTGCGTTGCAGCGCGGTGCCGGCGGCCCAGCCGCTGTTTGGCACCTTGCTCAATTATCGCCACAGCACCACGCCAGACAGCGGCGCCGCCGGTTGGCAAGGCATTGACGTGCTCAGCTCCCGGGAGCGCAGCAACTACCCGCTGGTGGTCAACGTCGATGATTTCGGCAGCGGCCTGCGCCTGACCGTGCAAGCGCTGGCCAGTGTGGACGGGGTGCGGGTCTGCGAGGCCTTGCATGCGGCGCTGGGCAACCTGGTGCTGGCTCTGGAGCAGGCCCCGCACCGTGCCGTGCACGAGGTTTCGGTGCTGTCGGCGGCCGAGCGCGAGCGGGTGGTAAGCGGTTTCAACCTGACCGGGCGTGACTATCCCCGCGAGCAAACCGTGCACCGGCTGTTCGAGCTGCAGGCTGCCCGCCAGCCGCAGGCGGTGGCGGCGGTGCATGGCGCGCAGCAGTTGAGCTATCGCGAGCTCAACGAGCAGGCCAACCGCTTGGCCTATCATCTGCTCGGCCTGGGCGTGCAGTCCGGGCACAGCGTGGCGGTGTTGCTGGAGCGTTCGTTGCCGCTGCTGGTAGCGCAACTGGCAATCAGCAAGTGCGCGGCGGTGTACGTGCCGCTGGATGTCAACGCCCCGGCCGAGCGTCAGGCGTTCATGGTTCAGGACAGCCAGGCGGTGCTGTTGCTGACCGAGAGCGGCCAGCCCGTGGAGTATCCGGCGCGGCGCCTGAATCTCGACGAGCAGGTGCTGCACGGCTATCCGGCCCACGATCCGCATCTGATGCAATCAGCCGAAGGCGTGGCTTACATCATGTACACCTCCGGTTCCACCGGCACGCCCAAAGGTGTACTGGTGCCGCACCGGGCCATCAGCCGGCTGGTGCTCAATAACGGCTTTGCCGAATTCAACGCGCAGGACCGGGTGGCCTTCGCCTCCAACCCGGCGTTCGACGCCAGCACCCTGGAAGTCTGGGCGCCGCTGCTCAACGGTGGTTGTGTGGTGGTGGTCGATCAGGACAGCGTGCTGTCGCGCCAGGACTTTGCCGCGTTGCTGGAGCAGCAGGCGGTCAGCGTATTGTGGCTGACTGCCGGGCTGTTTCATCAATACGCCGCAGACTTGCTGCCAGCGTTCAGCCGGCTGCGCTACCTGATGGTCGGTGGCGACGTGCTCGACCCGGCGGTAATCGCCCGGGTCCTGCGCGACGGCGCGCCGCAGCACCTGCTCAACGGCTATGGCCCGACCGAGGCCACTACCTTTACCACCACTGAGCTCATCACCCAGGCCGGGCCGGGCAGCATCCCGATTGGTCGGCCGATTGGTAACACCCGGGTTTATGTGCTCGACGCGCGCCAGCAGTTGTTGCCGGTCGGTGCGGTGGGCGAGCTGTACGTCGGTGGCGACGGCGTAGCCAAGGGCTACCTGAACCAGCCGCAACTGACTGACGAGCGTTTCATTGCCGACCCGTTCAGCGACCAGCCCCAGGCAAAGCTGTACCGCACCGGCGACCTGGTCAGTTGGCAGGCCGATGGCACCCTGCTGTATCTGGGCCGTAACGACCAGCAGGTGAAGATTCGCGGGTTCCGTATCGAGCCGGGCGAGATCGAAGCGCGGCTGGCGGCGCTGCCGGCATTGCGCGATGTGGCGGTGCTGGTGCGCGAGGACGCGCCGGGAGACAAACGCCTGGTGGCGTACTTCACTGTTCAGGCCGGCGCGCCTGCGCCGTTGCTGGCCGAACTGCATGAGCATCTGCACAGCCAGTTGCCCGATTACATGGTGCCGGCTGCCTATGTGCAGCTCGATAGCCTGCCACTGACCCGCAACGGCAAGCTCGACCGCCGCGCCTTGCCGGCCCCGGACCAGCAGGCGCTGGTCAGCCGCGCGTTCGTGCCGCCTCAGGGCGATACCGAGATTGCCCTGGCGGCGATCTGGAGCGAGTTGCTCAAGGTCGAGCAGGTCGGGCGCTTCGATCACTTCTTCGAGCTGGGCGGGCATTCGCTGCTGGCCGTGACGCTGATCGAGCGCATGCGCCAGATCGGCCTGAGCTGCGACGTGCGTGCGCTGTTCAGCCAGCCAAGCCTGGCGGCGCTGGCGGCAGCGGTGGGCAGCGGCCGGGAAGTCCAGGTGCCAGACAACTTGATTGTGCGCGGCGCTGAACATATCAGCCCGGAGCAGTTGTCGCTGACCGTGCTGGACCAGCCGTCGATCGACCGGATCGTCAGCAGCGTGCCGGGCGGTGCGGCGAATGTGCAGGACATCTACGGCCTGGCACCGCTGCAGGAAGGCATTCTTTACCATCACATCAGCGCCGAACGCGGCGATCCGTACCTGTTGCAGTCGCGTCTGGCGTTTGACAGTGTCGAACGTCTACAGGCCTTCGCCGCGACGTTGCAGCAGGTCATCGACCGCCATGACATTCTGCGCACTGCGGTGCTCTGGCAGGACTTGCCCGCCGCCCAGCAAGTGGTCTGGCGCCATGCCGAGCTGCCGGTGCAGCACGTGCCGCTGGCGGCGCAGGACGGTGATGTGCTCAACCAGTTGCAGGCGCGTTTCGACGCCCGCCACTACCGGCTCGACCTGAGCCAGGCGCCGCTGTTGCGCATTGTTTACGCCGATGACCCGGTCAACCAGCGGGTGGTCGCGATTCTGCTGTTTCACCACCTGATCCTGGACCATACCGCCATGGAGGTGGTCGGTCAGGAAATGCAGGCGCTGATGTTCGGCCAGGCCCAGTCGCTGAGCCAGCCGGTGCCATACCGCAATTACGTGGCCCAGGCCCGGCTTGGCGCCAGCGAGCAGGAGCATGAGCTGTTCTTCCGTGAGCTGTTGGGCGATATCGACGAGCCGACCCTGCCGTTTGGCTTGCAGGACGTGCAAGGCGACGGGCGTGGCATCGAGGAGGCGCGCCTGCCGTTGGCGCCGGCCTTGAGCCGCCAACTGCGCGAGCAGGCCCGTCAGCTCGGGGTCAGTGCCGCGAGCCTGATGCACCTGGCCTGGGCGCGGGTATTGGGGGTTCTGGCCAACCGGCGTGACGTGGTGTTCGGCACTGTATTGCTCGGCCGCATGCAGGGCGGCGAGGGCGCCGACCGGGCGCTGGGGGTGTTCATCAATACCCTGCCGCTGCGGGTCGACACCCGTGCGGCGCTGCGTGACGGGGTCAAGACCACCCATCAACGCCTGACCGCCTTGCTCGGTCACGAACATGCCTCGCTGGCGCTGGCCCAGCGTTGCAGCGGCGTGGCCAAGGGCTCGCCGCTGTTCAGCGCCTTGCTTAACTACCGCCACAGTGCCGTCGAACACCAGCCGCGCGACGGCCAGGGGATCTGGGAAGGCGTGCAACTGCTGGGCGGTGAAGAACGCAGCAATTACCCGCTGACCTTGAGTGTCGATGACCTGGGCGAAGACTTTGCCCTGACCGTGCTGGCCGCCAGCAGCATCGGCGCCGAGCGCATCTGCGGCTATATGCAGGCGGCCGTACAGCAATTGAGTGAAGCGCTGCGGGCTGATCCGGCGCAGACGCTGGAGCAGTTGCCGATTTTGCCGGCCGCTGAGCGCCAACAGCTGCTGGACGGTTTCAACGCCACGGCTGTGGATTATCCGCAGCGCCTGACCATTGACCAGCGCGTGGCCGCGCAGGCTGCCGAGCGTCCCGACGCCGTAGCCGCCGTGTATCAGGGCCAGAGCCTGAGCTATGGGCAACTGGAACAGCGCGCCAATGGCCTGGCAGCCCAGCTGCTGGAGCAGGGCGTCCAGCCCGATGAGCGGGTTGCCGTTGTCGCCCGCCGGGGCCTCGACACCCTGGTGGGGTTGCTGGCGGTGCTCAAGGCCGGTGGTGCTTATGTGCCGGTCGACCCGGCGCACCCCGCCGAGCGGCTGGCTTACCTGCTCAGTGACAGCCAGCCCAAGGTGGTGCTGACCTTGAGTGAGCTGGCTGGCCGGCTGCCGGTGTTGTCGGTGCCGGTGATCGAACTGGACCGTCTGCCGGCAGCGCAGATGAGCGGCGAGCTGACTCAAAGGGCCACGGTCAATAACCTGGCCTACGTGATCTACACCTCCGGCTCCACCGGTTTGCCCAAAGGTGTAATGGTCGAGCACCAGACCCTTAACAACCTGGTGGACTGGCACTGCCAAGCCTTCGA